>JAQGHQ010000027.1 GCA_028288765.1 Gemmataceae bacterium
TCTGACGTTACTCGCGTTACTCGGGGGGCTCACGCCCCCCGCTCGCCTGGAGAAACCAATCTTTTCGACAAAGCACCCGCTGGGGAGAGGGGGGGTTAGGGTGAGTGGCGAACGAACCCCCAACCGACCGGCCACGGGTCGGATGATCGTGCCTGTTTTCACACCCCGGTTTCCCATCTGGATTCTCCGCCATTTCATCAGTTTGACGCCCACCCGGGACCTTGCCTTGCGGGCAGGCACCTCTTGAACACCTCCGCAATGCCGGGTACCCTTCCCGTGTGAGTTGCGCGGTTCCGGCCAAGCTGTGGCGTGATTGACCCAGCAGCGCGGCCGACGACCGACGCTACCCCCACTCACGCCCATCTCTTGGACGATCGACAACGTGCCCGTGCCGAAGCCCGGGCCATCTGGGTTCGTGAGGTCCTCAAGATCCTTGCCGAGATGGGCATCACGCCTGCCGAGGCATCGCTTTTCCACACCATCCAGTACCGCCTGACCCTTCCGCCATCGGATCTCCCCCGTGTTGCCTCGGAAAAGTTTTACAACTACGCCGTCCCGGCTACCGAAGAGGAATGCCGGGCCGCGCTGGCCGCTTGCCTGGCCAAGAGATGGTTGCAGATCGTCGATGAGGCGGCCCTCGCCGAGATCACCGACGACCTTCGGAAGGGAGGAGTCGTCGGCCCCGTCTACGGCTTACCGTCGTCCGGCGAGGTCGATTTCACACGCACCGGCGCGAACTTGTGGCGACTCCTCAGCGACCGGTGCTCCCGCGACTCGCTTGCCATTGGGGGGCCCTTCGCTTACCCCGATGTGGTCTACGAGAAATCCGCCCGGTACTTCCGAACACGAACTGCCGCCGCCGAGGCACTCGAGAAAGCCAGGTACGAAGATGATGTCGTGTCCGTCAGCGGGCCCTACCGGACCGGACCGCGGCGCGCCCAGTGGTTGCGGCGGTTTCCCGAGGGTTACCGGATCGACGTCGAGCAGCGGAGACTGTGGCAGGGCCGCCCCGACAGTGGGGGCGAGGATCATTTCCTCGACCGCGACCCGGAAAAGGCGGACCCACAGCGACTAGAGCACGTTCTCGATCGCCACAACGTCACACTGGCGGAGTGGGTCCTCCTGGCGGGTATGGAAAACGGTCCCCACAGTTTGGACTGCACTTCCCTCCCGGGGTGGCTCGCCCTGCCCGTCGAACCGAAGTTCGGGCGAAGGATTTCGGAGGAGGAGTACAGCCGCGGGCTGGACGCCTGTCTTCGCTACGGGTGGTTGAGAGTGATGGACCGGCAGGTGATCGGCGAGGTCCATGCCCTGTTGCGGAACGACCCGGTGCTCCTGGCGATCCCGCGAACAGCCCAGCAGCGCCCGAACGGATGCTCGTACATCCTCGACCCGATCCGGCCCGGCCAGCTTATACCCCTACCGAAGCCAGCCGAGAGTCGACAGGGGGAAATCGATATCTCGCCGGCCGGTGCCGCCCTTTATCGGATGATCTCGGCCGAATGGCTGGGCCCGGACTGGGAAGACGATCTCAGATTCTCGAAGGTGTACGACTGGGAGGAGCACCACTACTGCGAGAGCCACGAGCGCTTTCATCGCATCAAGCAAGAACACTTGGCCAATTGTGAGATCGTTCGGGCTTGCCGGGTCATCCCGATCGGCCCCTGGTGCGTCGACTGGTGGGAGCAGTTTCCGGGCGGCTACCGACTGGAACTGGAACTCAGCGACCCGTGACCAGCGCGGGCGCGGTTCGGGGACGAACGGCCATGATTTCCCTTCATCGTCCCTGTGTCTTGTACCACTCCAGTGTCCGTCGCAACCCCTCCTCGAAGGTCACGGCCGGCGAATAGCCGAGATCCCTCTGGATTCGACCGATCTTCGCACGGGAGTGCCGGACGTCGCCGGCCCGCGGCGGGCCGTGGGCCGGTATCGCTCCGGTCCCGAGGAGCGCGTTGAGCGCGGCGATCAGGTCGAGCACGGTCACGCTCTGTCCCGTTCCCACGTTGTATACCTGACCCGACACCCCCGGGGTGTCCGCAGCCAGCATCAGCGCCCGTACCACGTCGGTCACCGATACAAAATCCCGCGACTGGAGCCCGTCCCCGTAGACGGTCGGGGTGCGGCCTTCGGCCAGGGCCGCGGCGAAGATGGCGATCACCCCGGAGTACGGACTGTCCGGTCGTTGGCGCGGCCCGAAGACGTTGAAGAACCGCAGCCGGACCGTTTCGAACTGGTAGGTGGTCGCGAACGCCTGGCAGTAGAACTCGCCGGCCAGCTTCGCCGCGGCGTACGGGGAGAGCGGGCACACCGGCGTGTCCTCGTCCTGTCCGGCCGGGTCGTCGGCCCCGCCGTACGCGCTCGCACTGCCGGCGTACACCACCCGCCGCGCGCCGGCCCTGCGGGCGGCGGCGAGAACGTTCAGCGTCCCGGTCGCGTTCACCGCGTGGTTCCCGAGCGGGTCTTCCACGCTCTTCGCGACCGACGCGAGAGCCCCGAGGTGGAACACGACCTCGCACCCGTCCGCCGCCCGCCCGACGGCGGTGGGGTCGGTCAAACAGCCCTCCGCAAGGTCCGGGGCAGGCGAGATGTGGGCGAGGTTCCCTCGGAGCCCGCTACTGAAGTCGTCGAACACCCGCACGCGGCGGCCGGCCGCGGTCAGCCCTTCGACCAGGTGCGACCCGATGAACCCGGCCCCGCCGGTCACCAGACAGGTATCCGCCATCGCCCGCCCCTCCCGCCCGGAACCGGAAACGAAATCACCCGACCGGGGTGGCCGGCCGGGTGGAGCAAGGGGCGATCCCGCCCACATCAGGCAACTTACTGCGCGACAGAGCCTCCGGCGAGCCGGACGGGCTCGGCCGGATCACATCTTCGACTTGTCGGGTACCGAGGGGATCGGGAGCGTGCCCGGGGGGACCGGCATCGGCTTCGGCAGGGGCTGGTCGCTCCCCTTCACCTTGGGGTCGGTGGGCTGGGGCGTCAGCCCCGGGCCGGCGACGCTCGGCGTCGGCCGCACCGGGGCGTCGCTCTGCCCGACTCCCTGGTACGGGATCGGGCACACGTTCTCCCACTGGTGCCACTGCGTCTGGAAATAGCCGAAACACGCGCCCGGGCACAGGTGGGTGACATACGGCTTGCGGGAATGCGGGAAAATCCCGTGGCAGGCCTTGCCGCAGGTCTTGCAGCCGGACGGGGCTGCGCCGTTGCACGTGGGGCACACGTCCGCGGGAACCGCGGTGGGGGCGGCGGAAATCGGGGGGGCGACATCGGCCGCGCCGGCCGTGCCGACACACCCGAGCGACACGACCAGGGCCGCGGCCCTGGTCGAAAACAGCTGGAGGAATGATCTGAGAGTCATCACCGGGACTCCTTTCACGGTTGAGACGTCCTGTCTGTCAAAAAACCATTTTGCCGGGCATCGCGGGCGATCAGCGGCGTTGAGGAACGTTGAGGGGGATGCCAGACCCGGCAGTCCTGCCCGCGGCGGCACCACCGGCGCCGCCGCCGGGCATCCCGCCGCCCGTCCCCCCGCCGAGGGGAAGACCCGATCCAGCCGTCCGGGGGGCGATGATCGACCCGCCGACCCCGCCCAGGCCCCCGTTGATCCCGCCGACCCCGCCCCCGCCGGCCCGCGGGGGCGGGTACCAGTGGCCGAGGGAGTTGTAGACCGCCCCCCGACCGGTGATGGGGAAGTTCGGGTTCACCCCGGTGGCGAGGAACGTCTGTAGGTTGGCGAGGTTCTGGTTGGTCGCGGCCAGCTGCTGCTGCACGAGTAGGTTCTGCTGCTGGAGCAGTCCGCCGGCCCCGAACCCGGGCCCGCCATATCCGAACCCGGCGCCGCCATATCCGAACCCGCCGTACGCCCCGTACCCGGGTCCGCCGCCTCCGTACCCATAGTACCCGCCGAGCCCGGGCCGGAAGAACGCCCCGTACCCCGAGAAGGTCGGTCGCGGCGGCGGCGCGATCGGCTGGGCCAGGGCCGTGTTTTCGGCCGCGACACCGAGCAGAGCCGCGACGGCGGCAGCGGCGGAGAAGCGGTACGTCATGGTGTCAGCTCCGGTTCGAGGGGGAAACCGGGCCGGGCGGTCAGACGACCGCCCTCCCGGACCTGTTGCCCCAT
Source organism: Gemmataceae bacterium (assembly GCA_028288765.1). Lineage (GTDB taxonomy): Bacteria > Planctomycetota > Planctomycetia > Gemmatales > Gemmataceae > Urbifossiella. The sequence goes on from JAQGHQ010000027.1 coordinate 4,121, forward strand.
CTTACCAGCGGTCGGCCCGGAGAGCGTGAGGTTCCCAAAATGAGATCGGCGGTGGTGAGTCCCCAAAGGAGACTCACCGCCGCCGCGTCAGGTCCGACCCGGGGGCGGCGGCCGCGCCCCGGGAACATCTACTGCGACCGTTACGGTCCGATCGGAAGGATCGGGGTGACTCCGGTGTTCGCCGCGTTCCCAGTGCCGATCGGGCGGGAGGCGATCCGGATCGTGTTGTACGCACTCGCCCCGTACAGAGCGATCCCGAGGGTCCGCTGGACCGGGGCAAGCATCCGGGCGTAGAGCGTGTCGATCTTGGTCAGCGGCTGGCTCATGATGAACACCCGGTCGCCAGGGAGCAGCTGGAAGTTCGTCTTCACCTGCCCCTTCTGGGTAATCCCGCACCAGTCGACCGGCAGGATCTGGTCCTGCCCGCAGTCGGTCGGGGACGGCCGGGCGACCCAGAGCTTCTTGCTCGACACGGCCGACAACCCGCCGACGTTCGACACCGCGTCGAGGACGGTCTCGTTCCCGGTGTGAGGGAGCTGGACGACCTGCTGCCCGGCCCCGGCGAAGTCGGTGATGACGTAGTATTTCTTGCTGTTGTAGGCGTACACGTCGACCGTCACCTCGGGCCGGTACAGGTACTTGGCCAGGTGGCTCTCGATCGCCGCCTTGACCTGCGCCACTGTCATCCCGGCCACGTACACACTCCCGTAGCTCCCCAGCCCGACCGTCCCGTCCGGGCGGACGATGTGCTGCCCGGCGATTTGCTGGACGCCCCGGGACTGCGCGAGCGAGACCGTGATCTCGGCCCCCTTCGCGAACATCCGAACCTTGTTCTGAATAACCCGCTGGATCTCCTCGGTGGTGAGGTCGGTCACCCGTACCACCCCGCCGTAGGCCGAGCCGAGGTTGATCGTCCCGTCCGGGTCGACCGGGTAGAGCCCGTTGATCGGGTCGGTCTCGAACACATTCTTCCCGTTGACGTAGATCACGTCGAGGGGCTCGACTCGGTACGGCGGGAGTGGGATAATTCGGACCGCGTCGATGACGAGGATGTCCGGGATCTCGATCTGATACGGCGGCATGCTGACCTTGTTCAGCTCCTTCGGGACCGGTGTGTCAGGCAGACAGCACGGGTCGAACTTCGGGGGTTTACAGCACTTGTGGCCCATCGGCAGGCTGTGACAGCCAACCCCTCCACCAGCGGCGAGCAAGGCCAGCACAAGCCCGGCCGCGAGCCGCCTCCAGAAGCCCTGGCGGACCATAGCCTCTCTCCTCATTCCCTGGAACGTGCGAACTCCGCGGATGGCCCCCGACAACCCGGTGTACCCGGTCCACCCGTACTAGCGTGATTAATCGGCCAGCCCCGTTTTCCGGTACAAGAAAAACTTCCCGGCCTATCCGATACCCCCCGAATACCGAAAAGTTCTCCGGCCTGGTTGACTTCCCCGGCTTCCTCAGCTTTCGGTTTTGGTAGACTGCGGGAATTGGCGAGGAGGTGAGCGGTGGACGATGGTGAAAAGGATTCTGGCTGAGTGCCTCGCGGCCCACACACGATTATCCGCGTGTGGGCCGCGAGGCACCCTACCTGGCAGTGGATCTGTTCGGGCCCGATCCGCCGGTCAATGCGAAGTCAGCTCACGTGCGGGTCACATCAGACCCTCTGACCACCAGATTCATGTATTAGGCCCAAATCTTCCGGTAGCAACAGCCGTAATCTCCAATCGTGATCGCTACTTACGGGCATGGATCATGATCGCGGCCGGCTCGGCCGCGTTCGTGGTCGCCTTCGCCTGTGCCGGCGTGACTCGTCTCGTCCGACGAAGGTAACCGGTACTTGTATAGCGGGTCTACCTGATCGCACGCACACTATCTGGTCGGTTTGAAAGCCTCGAAAACAAGGCGGTTTTGCTCGAGGTCGGCAGCGGGTCTTTTCAAAATATGTGGCTGGAAAGGCG
>JAQGHQ010000029.1 GCA_028288765.1 Gemmataceae bacterium
GAGGCCCACCGAGATTAACACCGGTGGGCCTCGATGACTCGACCCACCCTACAAGAAATCCCTTCTCTCGGAACCTCAACAGGACAAGTCAACCGCCGCTCCCCTCTCCGGCAGGCAATCCCTCAGCCCACGATGGCGGCATGGGACTGCCCGCCACAACCCCCGACCGCTCGACCTGCGAAATCCGCAACTGGGTCGTGTTCGGCCCGGGGTGGCACAAGGGAAAGTTTTTCTACAGCCCGGCCGACGTCCGCCGGATGGCCGACAACTTCACCCGCCTGAGCACCGGCCCCACTCCCCACGTCGAGGCCACCGCCAAGATCGGCCACGACCCGGAACAACGGTTCGCCCAGAGCCTCGGGTTCCCCGCCCTCGGCCGCGTCACCCACGCCGGCCTCGCCCCGGACGGCACATTCGTCGTCCGCCGCCTCGCCCAGGTCCCGGTCGGGGTCGGGGCCGCCGTCAACGCCGGGCTCCTCCGATCCGGGTCGGTCGAACTCATCGACGGCATCCCCGACCCCAATGACCCGGCCGTCACCATCCCCGGCCCGATCCTCACCGGGGTCGCCTTCCTCGGCGAAGAACCCCCCGCCCTCAAGGGCCTCGCCCGCCCGCGAGCTGTGTTCCCGGACGGGTCGGCCGTCCCCCCCGCCACCGATCTCGCCCCCTGGATTCGGTCGATGGCCGCCGTCAGCCGGCCAGACCGGGCCACTGCCACCGCCCGCGACGGCCGTACCTACGCTGCACACACAATCGCGTTTTCCGAAATGTTCAGCCCCCCGGAGGTCTCCCACGTGCGCGACCAGATCGTCCAACAGCTCCAGGCCCTCGGGGTGGACGCCACCCAGCCGCCGTTCGCCGGCCTGTCCGACGACGCCCTCCAGCAGATCCTCTCCGCCCTCCAGACCGGCGACCCCGGCGCGACCGACGGCCTCAGCGCCAACCCCAACAACCTGCCCACCGGGCCCAACGGGCCCGGCGTCCCCTCCGCCACCGACGACTCCCAGGCCCTGATGAGCGGGTGGAAGCACTTCGCCGACGACCCGGACACCCCGGCGTTCGCGCAGTCGATGATGTCGGCGTTCGCCGAGTGCGTGGGCAAGCTGACGAAGCGGATCGGGGCACTGGAAGCGTCCGAGGGCTCCCGGCAGAAGACCGACTCGGCGTCGTTCGGGGACCGGGTGTCGGCCGCCGTGGACGCGGCCATCCTCCGCGGGGCGATCACCCGCCGGCAGCGGGACACGTACCTCACCGCCGGGCTGGCCAAGGACCGGGTGCGGACGTTCTCCGCCGGCCCGCACGCCGGGAAGACCGCCGCCCGGGTGTGGCTCGAACAGCTGAACGCGCTGCCCCCCAACCCGCTCTTCCGGGAAGAACTCGACAGCCCCGACCCGGGCGACCCGCTCACCGACCCGTGGGTCCTCCGGGCCGCCCGGCACATCCCCCAGATGCGGCCGGTGCTGGACGGCGGGAAGAAGTCGTAAGGTCGTAAAGTCGAAAGTCGTAAAGTCAGCAAGCCTCATGTTGTGGATTTTTGACTTTACGACTTTCGACATCATGACGTTACGACTCGCACCATGACACTATTCTTCACGACGTTACGACGTTACGACATTACGACTCGGAGACTGACATGCCTTTCAGCCCGCAGAGAACGCTGACCAGCAACAAGATCAAGCCGGCCCGGCACCCGGAGAAGGCGCGGACCCAGGCGGTCCGGCTGGCCGGGGGCGTGAACTACGTCGCCGGCCAGGTGCTCGAAGAGGTGAACGCCGCCGCCGCCAACGCCGTCCAGACCCTGACCGTCAGTGGGTCGCCCACCGGGGGCACGTTCGTCCTCGGGTTCCCGTCGGTCAACGGCGGGTTCGATGTGACTACCGCGATCGCCTTCAACGCGACCGGCGCGGCAGTCCAGACCGTCCTCCAGGCCCTGCTCGGGACGAACAACGTGACCGTCACCGGGCCGTCGGCCGGGGTGTACACCCTGACCTACGCGAATGAGTTGGCGACCCGCCCGATCCCGCTCCCCACGCTCGTCTCCAACGCCCTGACCGGTGGGAGTAGCCCCACCGTTACCCCGGCGACAATCACGCCCGGGTCGCCGGGGCCGGTCGGGTACTTCCAGGCATACCCGACCGCCGGGGTGGCCCGGTGCGTCCTGGAATGCAACACCCGGACAGCCGTGAACGGGAGCGTGATCGACGAGTTCGGGGCGACCCAGAACCTGACCGCCTCGGCGTACATCTCCGGGGAGTTCTTTGTCTCCGACCTCACGGGCCTGGACGTCACCGCCGTTCCGGCCAACGGCACCCCCGGGACGTTCGGCAAGCTGAAGTCCGGAGCGTCCCTGGCGACGGCCGGGGCGATCGTGGAACTCGAATAAGGGGATAGGGGATAGGGGTAAGGGGATTGAGCGGGTGTGCCCATTCCCCAATCCCTCCACCCCAGGTCTCCGTCGTCTAACCCCTGACCCCCAACACCTACCCCCTTAAAAAACCATGCCCACCACGCTCGAACTCCAAGGGGCCGTCAAGCTCCGCAAGCTGATGCAGCTGTACCTGCCCCGGGCGATGGAGTCCCGGGAACTGTTGAAGCTGTTCCCGCTCACCAAGGTGAACGAGACCCAGCTGATCTACGAACGCCGGCAGGTCGAGACCGGGCTCCAGGCGGCCCGCGGGCTCGGCGGGCCGACCGGCCCGGTTCGCAAGCCTGGGATGGACCAGTTCAAGGTCGCCCCCGGGTACTACGGGGATTTCTACACGATCACCGAGCAGGAACTGACCGACCTCCGGGACGGGGGCCGGTGGGACAACTTCGAGAACTACGACAGCCAGGCCGCCCGGGGGACACAACACCTGACCCGGCGGTTCCTGGACCGGTGCGAGTACTCGATCGCTCAGCTGATCATGACCGGCGGGTTCCAGGCCCTCAGCGCACAGGGGGTGGTGTACCACCAGGACGTGTTCAACATCCCGCAGTACACCCCGGGCACGCTATTCAGCGACCTGACCAACAGCCAGCCGCTGAATTACATCCGGGACCTGATCCCGACGCTGGAGCTCGGCAAGTCGGTGAGCTACCAGAAGGGCTACATCCTGTGCAGCCGGCCGACGGCCAACCTGGTCCTGAAGAACCAGAACGCGGCCGACCTGAACGGCCGGCGGCTGCAGTACGGGCAGACGATCAACAACCTGTCGGACATGAATGAGTTCCTGATCTCGAACGACCTCCCGCCGCTGCGGGTGTACGACAAGGGCTACTACCTCGACCCGCCGGGCTCGGCCCCGACGTTCAACCGGTTCCTGACGAACGGGGTGATGGTGGCGGTGGGGGTGCGGGAGGACGGGGAGCAGTTGGGGGAGTACCGGCTCACGCGGGCGGCCCAGAACGAGAAGGCGTCTCCCGGGGACTGGTACCAGGTCGAGGACCGGCGGCAGAAGGACCCGTGCCAGGTCATCCTCCGGGCCGGTCACAACGGCGGGCCGGTGGCGTTCTACACGGAAGGGTTCGCCGCGATCAACGCCGCCGCGCCGTTCTGATGAATGCGCGGTGAAGATGACCTTCGTCCGCACAGCCTTCACATTGAACTCTGAACTGAAGAGGGCCGACGTGCCGAACCTGCGGATTCTTGTGCCGAACCTCGGCGACCCGGCGAGTCCCTTGCCGGTCGGCGCGGTCGTTCACCCCAGTCTGGTTGCGGGCGGCCGGTACGAGCAGCACCTGGCGTTGGGTACGGTCGAGGAGACCGACCTGCCTCTCACTCACGGGCGGGTGCCAGGGTTCGCGGATCAGCTACCGGCGGGGCTTGAAGAGGCCCTGGCGGAGAACGGTCGGCTCCGGGCTCGGGTGAGTGAGCTGGAAGCCGAGAATGTTGGGCTCGAAGCCAAGGCTGCGGACCTCACCGGCCAACTTCACGCCGCCCGCCGTCAGACCGCCCACCTGGAGGAGCAGTTGGTGGAGCTAACGACCCTCGCCCGATTGCAAGTCGCCGCCACGGACGCGGCCAGGTTCGGGGCGGGCGGCATTAGCCCGTCAACCTTAACGACCATCAGCCCGATCGACACCGGCAAGATCCAGCACTTATCCCCGGCGCTCGTTGGGGAGTGAGGTCGACATGGCCGACAGGTATGACCCGCCGGCCGAAGTTCCTCTGACCGAGCTAATGCGGTTGTCCGTGCCCCGACCAACACCCTCGCCGGTCGGGTTCCACCCGGCCGACGTGTACGGCCTTTACACCTGATCCTGGAGTCCACCTATGTCGAGTAAAACCGGACAGCTGACGACCGCCGGGACGGACTTCGTCACCCTCTCCGGAGGACTGAACGTCGATGCCGTCTCCGCGGCGACCAGCCCGCTCCAGAACTGCAACCAGGTGACGTTCATCACCTCCGGCGGCAGCGTCGTCGGCGCCGGCGTCCAGTTCTATCTCAAGACCCCGGGTGGAACGTGGGACCCGGTCGGCGTGATCGACGGCCAGACGGGTGCGTTTGTCGGGTCGGGCACGATTTCGCCGCCGAACGGGGCGACCAAGAGCTGGTCCTACACGTTTACGCCCGGTAGTTTCATTGACGCCAAGGTGGCGCTGAACGCCATCACCTCCGGCCCGGTGACGGTCGAGATCAACGCCGGTTCTGTGCCCACGTCTGGCGCCCCGGCCTCTCTTACGATCGCCTCGCTGGCCGCCTCCTTGCTGACGGGGGCGTTGAACTCGTCCCAGACCACGCAGCTGGGGTCGTCCGCCGTTGGGGCGGTCCTCGGGGCATTCCGGGAGGAGGGGAACATCGCGGTCGGGGCCGGGAACCCGATCGCCCAGAACGGGGCGGACACGACCGACGACATCCTCTGGGGGTGCCAGATCCCGGCCAACGTGTTCGACGTGGCATTCCGCCAGCTGTCGATCGCCTTCCAGGGTCAGACCGGGGCGACGGCGAACAACAAGCGGTTCAAGCTGTTTGTGAACCCGACGATGGCCGGCCAGACGGTGTCGGCGGCCGGGATCATCTCCGGTGGGACGGTGACGGCCGGCACCCCGATATGCGATTCCGGGACCTGGACGGCGACGAACAACAACGTCGCGTTCCAGGGCGGGGCCCAGATCACGAAGTACGGGGCGGGTGGCAGCAATACCCAGATGACCGGCCAGGTCTTCGCCATCCTCGGGTCGACCCACGGCGGGGCCCAGGCCGGCCAGGCCCTGACGCTGCCCGAGAACGCGGTCATCAACATCGTGATCACCGGGTCGAGCTACACGACGGGTGCGGCCGGGGACGTGAAGCTTCAGACCGCGACCGTCACCGGATCGAACTGATCCTTTGCCGGTCACGTCCGGCCAGCATAGCGACCCGGTGCCGGCTGGTTCCGGAAGCACGTGGCCGAACTCGAAGCCAAGGAGCCCGCACGCCCGTCGCCATGAGCCGCCCGCCGACTGTCCTGCCGAGTCCGATCCCCCTCGACGGGATCGGCAGCTACAAGCTCGACACCGCCCTCGCCTCCGCCGACGTTATCACCACGACTGGCAGCCGGGACGTGATCGCCGTCCCGGCCAACTTCACCCTGAGCTTGTCGGTGGGGTATGTGGTGAAAGCCACGACCACGGCGACCGGAATCCACGCGATCATCTGAGGAAGACGACCCAGGAACGACCGCGGCCCGGGGATCTCCCCGGGCGGCTTCGCTTCCCGAGGCGCGATCGCGCGTACCTCTGGGACAAAGGCAGGCAATTGCAGCGGCTATGCTCCCGGGTGCGATTCGGATTCACCTCGGAGGCATTTCGTGCCCGACCTGATCCAGTCCGCCTTCTGGCCCGGGATCGCCGGCGTGCTCAGCTGTCAGGGCACGATCGGCCACGGGATAAGCCCAAGTACCTTCGTGCTCACGACGGTGCCGCAGGTCGCGGTCGCCCCGGCCGCCTTCGGCGATTTGATGATCTCCGACGGCTCCCGGTCGGTCGGCATCCGGGGGGCACGGCTCGCCCGGACGACCGGGCGGACGGGGCCGGACGGGCAGTACGTGATCCTGGAGATCGAGGACCGGCGGTGGCGGTGGCGGTCGGTCTACGGCGGGTTCGGGGCGATCGACGGACAGTATAACAACCTTGATACAAATAAGAAATTGATCCCCTGGCAGATCCGCTCGCCATACGAGCTCGCCAAGCTGTGTTTCGATGCACTGGCGGAACCGAACAACGTCATCGACCTGCCGAAGGGCCTCTCCCGCTCGGACGGGGCGGACCTCTACCGCTACCTCACGGAGGGCGAGAACTTCGCCCAGTCGTTCGCCAACCCGCCGGTCGACTGGACCCGGACACCGCCGGCCGAAGCCCTTGCCAGGTTATGTGATTACTTCGGCCGCCGAGTGGTGTACCAACCGCAGGCGGACCGTTTTCTCGTTACCCCGCTCGGGGTCGGATCACCTCTTCCCGGGGGGTATTTGGAAGTTGACTCTCCGGGGGTGACGATCCCGGTGATCCCGGCCGGGGTGGGGGTGGCGGGTGCCCCGGTCCGGTTCCAGACACGGTTTTTACTTGAGGCCGTGGGGAAGGAGTGGGATGGGAAGTTCGTGCCGATCAACCAGCTGACGTATGCGCCGAAGGTGACGGGGAAGGTACAGATTACGACAATTACGTATGTAGGCAGCCAAGACCCCGCCGTTGACCCGCTGAATCCGATCAACCTGAAGTTCAGTTGGACGGGCCTGAGCGGGGGGCAGAAATACCTCAACGTCACTGCCACAGGAGGTGGATTTGACGACGCGCCTCTGTTGGTGAGGTGGGCAAGAATCCAGCTACAGATTGCTAGTAACCCCTCTCTAGCAAGTCTTGTTAAGGCCAGTTTTAGCGGAACGGCGATGACATTGATCGGGTTGCAACCCGGTCAACAATTTACGGCCGATTTATGGATGTCATTTAAGGGCTCTAGCGGGTCGGTTCCGTTCGAAACCGTGGTTACTCAGGCCCCCAGCGCGGCCACCCGGGCTTGGGGCGCCTGCCAGCCCCCGGAATTCGCCGGCGTCACCCCGACCGACCGCCTCGCCTACCTTGAGGCCCAGCAATTAGCCCGCCAGTACGTGTTCCGCGCTTACCGCATCCGGAATATCGACCCGGGCGACCCGGAGCAATCCAATCCGCTCCAGATCCCGTGGTTCGGCACGATCAAGCGGCGGCAGCAGGTGATTTTGCAACAAACGAAGGTCGAGCAGGTGATCCCGCAAGACCGCATCCCCGGCGGCAAGGATCGGGGGGCGCCAGTAGCACAGGGCATCCTGCCCGAGTTCTATAACGGGTACTCGCGGTACTTGTATAGCGGGTCTACCTGATCGCACGCACACTATCTGGTCGGTTTGAAAGCCTCGAAAACAAGGCGGTTTTGCTCGAGGTCGGCAGCGGGTCTTTTCAAAATATGTGGCTGGAAAGGCG
>JAQGHQ010000030.1 GCA_028288765.1 Gemmataceae bacterium
GCCGATGGGCCGGATGGGCACGCCGGACGAGGTGGCGAAGGCCGCCGTGTTCCTCGCCTCGGACGACAGCAGCTACGTCACCGGGATCGAGCTGTTCGTCGATGGCGGCGTGGCCCAGGTCTAAGCCCAATACCGTTCAGTTGAGGTTCACAAAAACGGAGCTTCCGAGCAAGCTGGTGTTTACCACAACCCCAGGCGAGCAAGGAAGCTCCGATGGACCGTATCTATACCGAACTCGACCAGTTCTCGCAATGGCCGTCGGGCGAACGGGTCGCGGCCCTGAAGGAGCTCCTGCCCCGGTCGTTGCTGGCCGACGCGGTCGCCGAACCGTCCCTCCGGTCCCGCTTCTGCCGTCGGCTGCCGAACTGGTTTATGCTCTGGTTCGTGGTCGGGATCGGGTTGTTCAGCCGGGACAGCTACCGGCAGGTATTCAAATGGCTGCAGCCGTTCCGCCGCGGGGGGACGCCCGGGCGGTCCACCCTCTGTGTGGCCCGCCAGCGGCTCGGGGTCGCCCCGTTACGCCGACTCCTCGAGCGGGTGGTCACCCTCCTGGCCACCCCGTCCACCCCGGGCACGTTCCATCGCCAGTAGCGGCTCATGGGGATCGACGGGTTCGTCGTGGATCTGGCCGACTCGGCCGCGAACGACCGGGTGTTCGGGCGCCCGAAGTCGGGTCGGGGAACCAGCACGTACCCGCAGGCCCGGGTGTTAAGCCTGTGCGAGCTCGGCACACACGTGCGGTGGCGGAGCGCGGTCAAGCCGTGCCGCCGGGCCGAGGCCACGATCGCCCCCGGCCTGTTGCGGCATCTCCGGCCCGACATGCTGTTGTTGTGGGATCGGAACTTCTTCAGCTACGCGCTCGTCCGGCAGGTGGTCGTGGGGCACAACGCCCAACTCCTGGCCCGGGTCAAGACCGGCCTGATCTTCCGCCCGATCCGGACGTTGTCCGACGGGTCGTACCTGGCCAAGGTGTACGAATCGGGCCGCCACCGGGACCGCGACCGGGACGGGGTTCTGGTCCGGATCATCGAGTATACGCTGACCGACCCGGGGCGGACCGGGCACGGGGAGAAGCATCGGCTGGTGACCACGCTGTTGGATGAGAAACTCGACCCGGCGGTGGACGTGGTGATCCTGTACCACGAGCGGTGGGAGGAGGAAGTGACGATCGACGAGTTGAAAACCCACCAGCGGGACCGGCCGGTGTTACGGAGCCAGACGCCGGCCGGGGTGGTGCAAGAGATCTACGGGCTGTTGACGGCTCACGGGCTGGTCCGCCGGGTGATGGGGGAGGCGGCGACTCGGGCCGGGGTGCCGCCGCGCCGGGTGTCGTTCACCGGGACGTTGAAGGTCCTCCGCTGCCGGCTCCCGGAATGCCCGCCCGACGACCCCGGCCGAGCGCGATGGTACGAGCGGTTGGTCGAGGAAGTCGCGGAGGAACGGCTACCGGACCGCCGCCCGCGGATCAACCCGCGGGTGATTAAGAAGAAGATGAGCAACTGGAACAAGAAACGTCCCGAACACCGCGCGAAAGCCAAACCGAGAGCGCTGTTTCGGGAAACGATCCAAATCCTCGAATGAACGGTATTGGGGTTAAGACCTCGATGTTCACCGACCCCCAGGGTCCCCGAGAAGCCAAGCCGCCAAGGAAAATCGTCGGGCGTCATCCCCACGTTCGCCTCAAGTCCAGTTAGCACCGTTGGTGGTACGTCCCGAGATAGGGTAGTTCCACATCGTGGGGTTAGAAGTAGCCTGCCCGGCCGGCGACCATCCTGACGGAGCCTGCTTGCGGCTCACCCTTCTGGGGAGTAAGGTGAATCTGCCAATCAGAGATGCGCCGGAACAGTTCCTCGAATGCCAATTGGCTTATAACCCCGAGGTGCGTCCATGATGAAACGGCGAACCATAATTCGATTCGGTGCCATCCTCGGCAGCGCCATGCTCGCCGTCATCGCCGTAACTTACACCTGGGTGCGGTCGAGCCCCGACCTCCATTTCGAGCCGTTTACTGCGTCGATGGAGCTGGGACCGGTCATACCTGCGTCCGACTACCGGTTGTCCGGGCCGTATACCCATGACAACCTGACCGTCTACCTCATCCACGGCCCCGAAACCCTAACCGGCGCGTCCTTTTTGACCCTCCAGGAGGGCCTGGAACAGAAGACTGCGGTGGTACACGAGACCGGGTCCGTCAACGAGCTGGCCGTCGAGAACCAGTCTGCAACCGAGGAGCTGTTCATCCAGTCGGGGGACATCGTCAAGGGCGGCAAGCAGGACCGCACACTGCCCTATGACGCGGTCATCGGGCCACACTCGGGCCGCGTACCGGTCGCCTCGTTCTGTGTCGAGCAAGGACGGTGGAAGCCGCGCGGCGAGGAGTCGTCGTTTTCGTTCGAGTCGTCCTCCTCCAGTCTGTCCACCGTCGAGATGAAGCGAGCGGCCAAGGCCCCGGGGGAGGCATCTCAAGGTGCGGTATGGAAGAACGTCGCGAAAACACAGGAGCGGCTGCGGGCCAAACTCGGGGTCGAGGTCAAGTCGGCCGAATCAGCATCGAGCCTCCAACTGACGTTGGAAAGCCCACAGTTGCGGGCCGCGATGGCGCCATACCTGTCGGTCCTCGGCCCTGCCACCGGCGGCCGGGACGACGCCATCGGTTATGTCACGGTTGTCAATGGGCGGGTCCTGTCGGCCGATGTGTACGCTTCGGGGGCGCTGTTCCGCAAGGTGAGGCCGAAGCTCCTCGACGGGAGCGCGGTCGAGGCGTTTATCGAGGCCGAACCGGGGAGGGTGAACGACCCGGTCCGGGAGGACGCGGTTCGGGCGTTCCTGGTGACTGCGGAAACAGGTGAATCGGTCTCGGAGGCGGTGACCGAGCGCACCTACGTCCAGGTGCGGCAAACCAACGGGGCGATGGTGTTCAACTCGTGCGACCGGTCCCGCGGGAATCTGGTCCTCCACCGCAGTTACTTGACGCGGTAGTCGGCCGATGACCAGTTCGGAGAAGAACAGAGAGACCTCAGCGATTCAAGACCCGGGGCGTCGGAGAGGCCGGATTCTGAACTGTCGGTCAGACCACGAGCGGTAAGCTGGAGGGTAGTGAATCGAACTCGCTAGTGAGCAGGAGAGACGATGGTTGGGAAGCGGGGGAGGGTAATGATGGTTGCCTCCCTATTCGCGATTGGCGGCATCGCGACCACGCTCAAGTGGCTGTCGAAGGGACCTCTTCGCCCAGAGGCAACGGAGCGGACTAATCCTGAGACGCCGAAGATGGAGAAACCGAAACCCTGCCGGGCGACGTTTGAGCAGGTGGCCAAGGGAATGACGCGAGGGGAGGTGGCTACCACCTTGGGAGGACCGCCTGGGGTCTACGCCCACGGAGAGCTCGGCAGCGATATCGTGCTCGCTCCCCGCGGGCTGGGGTGGACGAGCTACGACCAGTGGGTTGCTGACGATGGCGAGCTTTTGGTCTGGTTCGGGGATGATGGTCGGGTTTCCGAAGTACACATCTGGGGCGTTTGGGTGCGCCCACGGTAGTCGTTACACGAGGTGCTCCAGGCTGGGGCCAATACTCAAAGACGGCCGGCTCCGGACCCGTAGCCATTCCCGCCCAACCTTACCCGGCACTCCCTTCTCTGCTGACCGGGCGTTGAGTAGGAGATGGACGTTGGCAGACCCACTCAAGCCAGGGAAGGCCAGTCACTTGATTTGGTCGGCCAGAAACCTCTTCTCGTCGTCCGTCAGCGGCACCTTCCACTTGTCGCTCGCCATCAGCTTCGCCAGGGCCTTCTGCTTCTCCTCGGCGGTTTTCGGCTTGTACTTCTTGGTGGACCAGTCGCATTTGTCGAGGCAGTAGTCCAGATACTCTCTGGCCGGCTCCGGGTAGCCGCCCAAGACGTAACCACGCACGACCAGGAAGGGTACACCGTCAACGAGTTCGAGGGGTTCGAGCGGCCAGTCCCTGCTGTCGGCGCCCCCGGGCTGGAAGGGAGCGCCGATAGAAGGACGGCGGAACTCCCCCTTCGGCCTCACCACGAACAGCATCCGACAAAGGACAATGACCTTGTCCCCGTCCCGTTCTTCTGCCCACTTCGCCAGTGTCTCGGTCGCCTTGTCCTTGCCGGCTTCTTGGAGCCATTCGGCGGCGGCGAGATAGGGGTCCACCTTGTACGCTCCACGTCCGTGGAATGCGGGAAGGTCCTTCAGGGCAACCGCCCTTGCCTTCACCGAGTTCGGGACGGGGGCAGTCGCGGGTAGTCCACAGCCGAGTATCAAGGACGCGAGGACGGCGAACAGAGTCTTCATGGGTCACCTCCTCCCTTTCGGGCGGGCTTTCAAAACGGACCGAGGTGCATCGCGTACGGGTGAGGGTGCGGCACTGACCGGTTCCGCAGACGTGCCCACCAGTTACCCCGGGCTGGGGGCTCGGGGGCCGCCGCCGGGTGGTACTCCAAGGCTTTCAAGCAGACCCGACCCTCGGCGTCGTAGCCGACCGTCAGGATGCCGTCCCGGTTTCCCCATCCGGCCGCCCGCACCGGGGTGCCCCAGACCTCCTGGAGGTGTTCACCCGGGGCCAGGAACCAGTCGTACCCGCCCGGCCGGGTGCCGACGACTCGCTCGACCTCCTGCGCGGTCATCCCGGGATGAATCCGGTCATAGGTGGCCTGGGAAAGTGCCGGCGGCGGGGCGGCGCGGCAGAGGTAGACGAGGACCACCGCGAACGCGACGAGTGGCGAGTACCAGACCCAGTCCCGGAGCTGTCACCTCTTCATCCGGCGGACCATCGCAATCGACTCGCGGGTCACGGGCCATCTCGTCGCCGGGTGTTCGTCCATCGGTACTTGTATAGCGGGTCTACCTGATCGCACGCACACTATCTGGTCGGTTTGAAAGCCTCGAAAACAAGGCGGTTTTGCTCGAGGTCGGCAGCGGGTCTTTTCAAAATATGTGGCTGGAAAGGCG
>JAQGHQ010000031.1 GCA_028288765.1 Gemmataceae bacterium
CGCCTTTCCAGCCACATATTTTGAAAAGACCCGCTGCCGACCTCGAGCAAAACCGCCTTGTTTTCGAGGCTTTCAAACCGACCAGATAGTGTGCGTGCGATCAGGTAGACCCGCTATACAAGTACAGTCTTCCGTTTGTGTCTTACGTGGCCCTTCTCTTCGCCGGATTACTGGAGGAACCTTCTCAACACATTCGCCGTGATCCGGGACACGTGCTCATCAACAGGCAGAGAGGAGACGTAATTGATCGACCCGACCGAGATCACTGCTCCGCCGGAGGGGGTGTCGAAGATCACCATGTCCGCGCCGCCGTCGTCCGGGTTCAGCCCCCGGGCGAGGCGGTGGGTGTTCGCCGGGGACGCCGCCGACACCTTGTCCGTCTCGTGGCCGGACGCTCCCCCGGGGCACCGCTGGTGCAGGCACTTCTCGCCGAACACGTCGCCGGTCTTCAGACCGGTCCCCGCGAACACCCAGTGTGACCCGTCCACCACGCGGTACGGCGCGCCGGTCATCGCCCCGGCCGGGGTGAACACCACGCCGAGGAGGCTCGCCTCGGATTCGTGCCGGATCGCGTAGCGGCTGTCCACGCCGCCCAGTCCCGCCACGTCCAGCCCGGAGAGCTTGCCGTTGTGGCATACCATCGAGCCGTCCGGCCGCAGTTCCACCTCGCAGTTGAGCCCGTTCCCGCCGAGATACACGAGCTTGCCGCCGCGCTCGAAGACCCACCGTTTCACGACCTCGTACATCCGCCGGGTCCAGTATTCCGGGTGAACGGCGGTCACGAGCACCTTGTACGCGGACAGGTCGAGGGTGCCGTCGTCGAGCTGGTTTTCGGCGTAGTAGTCGTACCCGAAACCCTCGCGTTCGAGCCAGCCGAGCAACCGCCACTCGGCCGGCGCGAGGTGGCACGCCTGCCGGCCCTCGATCGGGTCGGTGATGCGTTCGTCGAAGTCGATGTGGTTGAACGGCTCGGGCCGGTCGAAGGAGAGCGGCGGGTAGTCGTCGGCCCCCCAGGTGAAGTGGCCGGTGTCGTTGTACCGCTTCAGTTCGACCCGGGAATTCACGGTCGGGGTGGGCGGCAGGCCGTCGGCGTGGATGTAGTTGCTCCGCCCGCCGAAGTTGTTGTAGGCGTTCCAGGTGATCGTCGAGGCGAGGACGGCGACTGCGGCTTTCGGCCGGATCGGGGCCACCACCCACGGGAAGGCGAACCGCCGGCCGGAGGCCGTGACCGCCCGGAAGTAGTACAGCCCGCTCCGGTCCGGCCCGGGAACGTACTGCGAGTGGACCGAGTTGGTGTACCCGACCTCGTTCCACCTCACGCCGGTCCGGGTGTAGTCGCCGTCGGGTGTGACCTGCATCGTCGCCCGCGGGCCGTGCTCGTCGTGCCACCCGAGCCCGCGGACGAACTCCGGCTCCCACCCGTATCGCCAGAGTTCGAGCTTGTACGGCTCGACCGAATGGACCCGAAATTCGGACCGCCCGCCCGCCTGCACCCACTTCGGCCAGGCGTACCCGGCCAGCCCGTCGGCCAGGTACCGGAACTGATGGGGTTCGGGAGAAGGAAGGACGAGGCGGGAGAACTTCGCCCCGAACCCCGGCTTCTGGAGAACGACTTTGTACCCACCCGCCGGCAGGTCGATGTGGACCGCGCCGCTCGCCCGGGACCGCGCCTCCCACGAGTTCCCGTGGGGGTCGATGAACTCCAGTGCCACGTCCGGGAGGGCGACGTACCGCTCGTCACTCACGTATCCGATGAGCATAGGCCGGCCATTTCACCACGTCCCCGGACGAAAAGCGAGCAGGTTTCTGCTTGGCATGCCACCACGCCTCGCGGCTACACTGGACCGGTCCTCCCCGTCGATCCCTACCGAGCTTCACCAGTCCCATGTCATTACCCGACCCCGACCGTCCGACCCGGGCCCGGTTCGTCCTTGCCGCGTGGCTCTGCGGGCTGGCCGTGGTCCTCTACCTCGACCGGTTCTGCTTCTCCCAGGCGGTCAAGCCGATGCGGGAGGAACTCGGGCTCTCGAAGGCCGACATGGGCTACGTCATGATGGCGTTCACGCTCGCCTACGGGCTGTTCGAGATCCCGACCGGGCGGCTCGGGGACCGGCTCGGGTCGCGGTTCGTTCTCGTGCGGATCGTGCTGTGGTGGGCGGCGTTCACCGCCCTGACCGGGGTGGCGGGCGGGTTCGCCAGCCTCGTCGTGATCCGGTTCCTGTTCGGGGTCGGCGAGGCCGGGGCGTACCCGAACGCGGCCCGGGTGATCTCGCGGTGGTTCCCGCTCCACGAGCGGGGGCGGGTGCAGGGGGCGATGCTGACCGCCGCCCAGTTCGGCGCGTTCGCCGCCCCGCCCCTCGCGGCGTACCTGATCCGCGACCTCGGGTGGCGGTGGTCGTTCGTCGTGTTCGGCCTGTTCGGTGTGGTCTGGGCGGTCGGGTTCTGGATCTGGTTCCGGGACGACCCGGCCGCCCACCCGCGAGTGAGTGCGGCGGAACTGGACGTGATCCGGGACGGCCTGCCACCCCCACCCGACCCGGGCCCGATCCCGTGGCGGGCGATCGTCACGAACCGGGGCATCCTGATCCTGGGCGTGATCCAGATGCTGGGGGCGTTCTTCACCTACCTCTTCTTCTCCTGGTTCCCCACTTACCTGGAAGAAGCCCACGGGGTGAGTAATATCGAGGCCGGGTGGCTCGCCTCACTCGCGCTCGCCGGCGGGGTAGTCGGGGTGTTCGTCGGCGGCGTCCTCGCCGACCGCATCACGGCGCGGTCTCCGGACCCGGTACGGGCCCGGCGGCTGTTCGCCGTGGGGTGCTATCTGACAACCGCCGCGTGCCTGTTCGGCGGCGTCCGGTGCGACGACGTGGTCACCCTCTCCGGGCTATTCTGCGTGGCCTTCTGCGTGATGCACCTGACCCTCCCGAACTGGTGGTCGCTCGCCATCCCGCAGGGCGGGCGGCACGTCGGCACCGTGTTCGGGCTGATGAACGGGATGGGAGTGGTCGGGGCAATGGCCTCCCAGGGGTTCGTCGGGAAGTTCGCAGACTGGCAGAAGGACCAGGGGCTGACCGGCCGGGCGCAGTGGGACCCGCTCTACGAGGTGTACGTCGTCCTCCTCCTCGCCGCGGCGGTGGTCTGGTGGCTCTACCGGTTCACCCCGCTCGATGACCCCCAGGAGAACCTGAGCCAGTCAGACTGGTAATCAGGCCGTACCGCCGACGAACGGGTGGTCGTCCCATCACCCGGCCCGCCCGGTTCTCGTCACCGCAACCGACCAACTCCCGGAAGGAACCGACCGACCCGACCCGCGAACTCGCGGTACTCCTCGCCGTACGAGCACAGGAGGTAGGCCTCTTCTTCCGCCACTTGCCACCGGACACACGCCACCGCTCCGACGAGGGCCGCCGCGGAGAGCCAGGTCGGCAACAGGACCGCCAGCCCGGCCAGAATCACGAACATCCCCAGGAAGATCGGGTTCCGGCAGAACCGGTACAGCCCACCGGTCATCAGGCCGGGCCTCGCCCCCTCATCGATCCCGATCCGCCACGACGCCCCCAGCTGGAGTTGTGCCGCGGCCATCAGTCCGGTGCCGCCTAGCAGGAGCAAGCCGCCGATGACGGGCCCGAACCCGACCGGGTGCTCGCCCGGGAGCACGAGCCCATCGAGGACGGCCGGGCTCACCGCGAGAACGACCGCCTGCACCGCGGCGGCCGTGAGCAAGAGGACGAACATCCCGTCCCGGAGGTGTTGTCCGGAGCGGGCCGAGCGGAACAGGATGACCCCCGGGTCGCCGTACCGGCGGTACTGGAGCCACGGCCGCCAGACGAGCCCGACGAAGAAGAACAGCCCGACCCCGATAACGGGGAGGTAGCGAGCGACGATCGACATGATTGGGTGCTCCGTGTGGGGTGGAAGGTCCGCCAGGATTACGAGGCGGCACGGGACCGGTTACCCGCGGGCCGACGGTGCCGCCCGCCGGCCGGTCCCGACACCCTTTGTCAGCGAAGCCGGCGCCGATCTGTTACCGCCCCGGCCGGAATGCCGCGATCTTGCGGCTTTGCGCGTGCAGCCCGGCGGCCGGCCTGCTACCCTGTTGAACTTACCGGCCCTCCGCCGGCATCCCGGAACGGCGTGCCCTCTCCATGCCCGACCTCACCGGCCCGACTCCCCCCGAGTCCGATGGCGTGGCGCGATCCGCCCGGCGGAAGGTCGCGTTGCGGGTGCTCCCGCTCCTGCTCCTCATGTACGTGATCTCGTACCTCGACCGGGTCAATGCCGGGTTCGCCAAGCTCCAGATGCAAAAGGACCTGGAGTTCTCCGACCAGGTCTTTGGGTGGGGGTTCGGGCTGTTCTTCGTCGGGTACCTGCTCCTGGAAATCCCGGGCGCGCTGCTCGTCGAGCACTGGAGCGCCCGCAAGTGGTTCGCGCGCATCCTCGTCACCTGGGGGGTGTGCTCGATGGGCATGGCTCTGGTCCGCACGCCCGAGCAGTTCTACCTCGCCCGGTTCCTCCTCGGCCTCGCCGAGGCCGGGTTCTTCCCGGGGGTGATCGTTTACTTCACCCACTGGTTCCCCCGCCAGTACCGCGCGAAGGCGTTCGCCGGAATGCTCCTCGCGGTCCCGGCGAGCCAGGCCCTTGGGGCCTACGCATCGGCCCTACTGTTGAAGCAGGACTGGTATGGACTCGCGGGGTGGCAGTGGGTGTTCGTCGTCGAGGGGGCCCCGGCCGTTCTCCTGGGAGTGGTCGTCCCGTTTCTGCTCCCCGACCGGCCGCGGGACGTGAACTGGCTCTCCCCCGCCGAGAAGGAATGGCTGGAACAAACACTCGAAGCCGAACGGAACGAGGCCGCGGCGAGCCGGTCGATGCCGCTGAGAGACGTCCTCCGGCTGCGGACGGTCTGGTTCCTGGCCCTCGGGATCCTGGCGACGAACCTCGGCGGGATCGGGATGGTCTTCTGGCTCCCGACGGTCGTGAAAGGCTTCCTCGGAAAGACCGACGTGGCGGCCGACGACTCGCAGGTCCTCCTCTGGACCGGGGCCGTGTTTCTTTGTGGGCTGCTCGGCGTGCTGGCGTCCGGGTGGTCGTCCGACCGCACCGGGGACCGGAAGTGGCACTGCATCGCGGGGCAGATCGGGACCGGCACCTGTCTCGCCGCGAGTGCGATCCCCGGTCTGCCCTGGCCGGTGGTCTTCACCTGGCTGTGCCTGGCCGGGTTCTTCGCGAACTTCTGGTTCTCGCCGTACTGGGTTCTCCCCACCCTGACGCTCACCTCGTCCGCCGCCGCGGTGGCGATCGGGGTCATCAACATGTGCGCGAACATCCCCGGGTTCATCAGTAACTATGTCCTGGGCTGGATGAAGGACGCCGGGTGGCCGGACTCGGCCCGCCTCCTGTTCCTCGCCGGGGGATTTATCCTCGGCGGGGCGTTCGTGAGCCTCGTCCGCGTCCGGAAACCGGCCCCGGCTCCCGACCCGCTCCCCCGGACCAAGTAGGAGATCCGACCGACCGTGAACGAGAACGCCGAACTCCCGCCCCACGACGATCTGCTCCGGCTCTACCGGCAGATGGTCCTCATCCGCCGGTGCGAGGAGCAGCTGGCGAAATCACACCAGCGGGGGCTGATCCACGGGGCTTGCCACACCTACGTCGGCCAGGAGGCGGTCGCCGTCGGGGTGTGCGCCCACCTGCGACCCGACGACGTGGTCTTCAGCACCCACCGCGGCCACGGGCACGCCCTGGCAAAGGGAGTACCGCCGCTCCAGCTCGTCGCCGAGCTGTACGGCCGGGAGGCCGGGTGTTCCCACGGCCGCGGCGGGAGCATGCATCTCTTCGCCCCCGAAGTGGGGATGATGGGCACGAGCGGGATCGTCGGCCCGTGCATCCTGCAAGCCGCCGGGGCCGGTTACAGCTTCCGGCTGCTCAAGACCGGCCGGGTCGCGGTCGCGTTCTTCGGCGACGGGGCGGTGAACAACGGGGCGTTCCACGAGGGGCTTAACCTCGCTTCCATCTGGAAGCTGCCGGTCCTGTTCGTCTGCGAGAACAACGAGTTCGCGACCGAGGTCCCATTCGCCTACGCGGCCGGCAACCCGAGCGTCGCCACCCGCGCGGCGGCCTACGGGATGCCCGGGGTGGAACTCGACGGGAACGACGTGATCGCGATCCGGGCGGCGGCGGGCGAGGCCGTGCGGCGGGCACGGGCCGGGGAGGGGCCGACACTATTCGAGTGTAAGACCTACCGCACCCGGCCGCACTCCGAAGGAATGGGCGACTTCACCTACCGGACCCGCGAGGAGGTCGACGCCTGGAAGGCGCGGTGCCCGATCCAGCGATTCCGGCAGACGGGCATCGGCCGGGCCGGTGTGACCGCGGCCGCCCTGGATGCGGTCGACGCCGAGATCCAGCAGGAGGTCGGGAAGGCCCACCAGGCCGCCGAGGCGGGCGCGTGGCCCGACCCGGCGACGGCCGCCAGCCACATCTTCGCCGAGCCGCGCCGGCCGGCCCCGCCGGCCCCACCCGGGCAGCGTCAGATCACTTACATGCAAGCAACGCTCGAAGCCCTCGGCGCGGAGATGGCCGCGAACCCCGGCATCTTCGTCCTCGGCGAGGGGATCGGCGCCCGCGGCGGCAACTTCAAGACGACGGACGGGCTCTACGACCGGTTCGGCCCGGAACGGCTCCGCGACACCCCGATCTGCGAACGCGGGTTCGTCGGGCTCGGGTGCGGCGCGGCGATGACCGGCACGCGGCCGGTGATTGATTTCATGTTCGCCGACTTCGTGCTGGACGCCGTCGGGGAGATCATCAACCAGATCGCGAAGATGCAGTACATGAGCAGCGGCCGGCTGAAGATGCCGGTCCTGCTCCGCGGGTGCGTCGGGATCGGCCACTCGGCGGCCACTCACCACTCGGGAAACTACTACCCGATGTACGCCCACTTCCCCGGGCTTCGGGTGGTCGTGCCTTCAACGCCCTACGACGCGAAAGGACTCCTCCACCACGCCCTGCGGTGCGACGACCCGGTGCTCTTCCTGGAACACCGCGAGCTGCTCGGGCTCAAGGGGCCGGTGCCCGAGGCGGCTTACGAAATCCCGTTCGGGCAAGCGGCGGTGGTCCGCGACGGTAAGGACGCGACCGTCGTTGCACTGACCCGGATGGTGCCGCGGGCGCTGGAAGTGGCCGAGAGCCTGGCCCGCGAGGGCGTGTCGGTCGAGGTGATCGACCCGCGGACCGTCGCCCCGCTCGACGTCGAGACGATCGGCCGGTCGGTCGTGAAGACTGGTCGGCTGTTGATCGCGGACGAGGCCTTCGGCCCGTACGGCATCGGGGCCGAGATCGCCGCCCAAATCGTCGACCGCCACTTCGACGACCTCGACGCCCCGATCCGCCGGCTGAACGGATCGCACACACCGACCCCGTACAGCCCGCCACTGGAGGCCGCGGTGATCCCCGACACCGACGCCCTCCTCCGGGCCGTCCGCGACCTCCTCGCCGAGTGAGACTCATGCCGATTCCCATTACCATTCCCCGCCTCGGCTGGAACATGGAGGAGGGGACGTTCATCGAATGGCTGAAGGCCGACGGGGACACGATCCGGCCGGGCGACGCCGTGTTCCGGCTGGAAGGGGAGAAGTCGGTCGAGGAAATCGAGTGCCTGGATGCAGGTGTGCTTCACATCCCTGCCGACGGGCCGAAGCCCGGAGATCGCGTCGCGGTCGCTATCACGATCGCGTACCTGCTTCAACCCGGTGAGGGAAAGCCCTCAGATAAATCCGAAATCCGAAGCACGAAATCCGAAACAGTCGCAGTAACCGCGGCCGTCTCTTCACCCACGACCGAGCCGGCCGCGAGTCCGGCAGTGCGGCGACTGGCCCGCGACAAGGGCGTCGACCTCCGGGCGGTTCGCGGCACCGGGCGCGAGGGGCGGATCACCGCCGAGGACGTCGAACGCTCGGTCCGGCCGGTGCCCGCGGCAGCCGAAGCGTCGGCCCCGACGATCTCCCCCCGCGCCCGCCGGCTGGCCGCCCGCCACGGCCTCGACTGGTCCGGCCTGCGCGGCAGCGGCAGGACCGGGCGGATCCGCGAGCGGGATATCGCCGCGGCGATCGCGAAGGGGCCCGCGTCGTCGGCACCGGCCCCCACTCCCGCCCCCCGAATTCCGTTGACGGCGACCCGCAAGACGATCGCGGCCCGGATGGCGGACAGCCACCGAACCACCGCCCCGGTCACGCTCACCGCGGCCGTGGACGCGGCCAATCTCGTGAACCTTCGGGAGCAGTTCAAGGCGGCCGCCGAGACCGGCGGGCCTCCGGTCCCGTCGTTCACCGACTTCCTCGTGAAGCTCACCGCCTTCGCGCTCCAGAAGCACCCGTTACTCGCATCCACCTGGACGGACGAAGGCATTCGCCCGGCGGTTCGAATCGACATCGGGGTCGCCGTGGACGCCGAGACCGGGTTGCTCGTCCCGGTGATCCGCGACGTCCCGGCGCTCGGGCTGCGGGAGCTGGCCGCGCGGTCCCGCGAGCTGATCGACCGTGCCCGCCGCGGCCAGCTCCCGGCCCGCGACATGGACGGCGGCTGCTTCACGATCTCAAATCTCGGCGCCTACGGCGTCGATGCGTTCACCCCGATCATCAACCTGCCCCAGTGCGCGATCCTGGGCGTGGGCCGCATCGAGCGAGTCCCGGTGATGGACGGCGACAAGGTCGTCGGCCGGGAGCGGGTCACCCTCAGCCTCACGTTCGACCACCGGGTCGTGGACGGCGCGCCGGCCGCCCGGTTCCTGCAAACCCTGGCGCGGTTGATCGAGAACCCGGGGCCGTGGCTATCTACGTAAGAGCTGACTTTGCTTTGTTGATACTCAGGGTCGCTGGCGGGCCGCCGCGGACGGCGGC
>JAQGHQ010000033.1 GCA_028288765.1 Gemmataceae bacterium
GACGGTGAAGCGGTTCGTGGACGGGCTGGCGCGGTTGGGCGGATACCTGGGCCGCACGTGTGACGGCCCGCCGGGCTGGATGACCCTGTGGCGCGGTTACCAGCGGTTGATCGACCTGCTCCACGGATAGCGGCTCGCACAACAGGCGAGCAAGGCCGGGCCGCCGGATGACGACCCAGCTTAACAAGATCCGGGTAACAGACAGGATTTTATCCCTGGCTACCGGCATCCGACCCTCCGGGTCGAAGACTCCTCCGGCACACCCACTCGATATGCCCCCGGGTCACTTCTTCGCTTCGTCCTTCCGCATCTTCTTGTCGTGGGCCTCGGCCTCTTCGAGCGAGATGAGCCCGTCGTGGTCGGCGTCGATCGCGTCGAACTCGGCCTTCGTCCCCAGGAACTCGGCCCGGGATACGTCGCCGTCGCCGTTCCGGTCCATCTTCCGGAACCACACCGGCCCCTTTTGTGGCACCGTCACCTGGTTCCCGTTCGGGAAGACCACCGGCTGGCCGGCGGCGAACCGGTCGGTCGTCCGGCTCAGCCGGACCGACACCCCCGACTGGATCGCCGCCCGCGTCACCACCTCCGCCTTGTCGCCCCCGGGGCCCGGCGGCTCCAGGGCGAGCAGCCGGTCCCAGGCCGTGCGCAGCTCCCGCACCCCGAGCCGGCCGTCCTGGTTCTCGTCCAGCAGCTGGAAGAGCGTCGGGGTCTGCACCGCCGGGCTGATCGCCAGCCCCAGGTCGACGAACTCCTGCTGGAGGTCCAGATACCGGTCGAACTCCGCCCGGGTCAACTTCCCGTCGCCGTTGAAATCGGCGGGTTCGAGGATCACCCGGATCAGCTGGAACTGTGGGGCCATCTGGCCCGTCGTGTCCTTCTCCTCGACGTATCCCTTCGTCCCCGCCGCCTGGTCGAACTGGAACCTCAGCTGCTGCTTTAACGTCGCCCGGCCGTCGCGGAGTACGGCCGCGAACGCCCAGAAGTCCAGCGGTTGCCGGCCGTGCCGTACCCGCACCCGGCCGGGTTCCGTCCGCCGGACCGTGAACCCCCGGGCGGCGACCGCGGCCGCGTCAGTCGTCACCTCGGCCCGGCAGTCCGCCGCCTTCGGGGCGAGGGAGAGGGTGACGTCGAGGTCCGCGGGGCCGGTCCGCCAGGCGTCGAGCTCCTCGCCCGAGAGCTTGCCGTTCCCGTCGGTGTCGAGCCGGGCGAAGGTCAATTCGTCGAACCCGGACTCGGCCCGGGTCAGCTCGAAGTCGCCGTCCTTGTCGTACTCCTTGAATAGCCGCTGGGTGACCTTCCCGGGAATGCGGCCGGAATCGTACACCTCCACGTTCTTCGGGGCCGTCGGTTGGGCGGGCGACGCCGGTCCGTTCGGCACGGGAACCGGAACAGCCCGGACCCGGGGGTCGGTCCGGTTGTTCGGGATCAGTTCGGCCAGACTCAGGCACTCGTCCTCGTCGGCGTCCCTAGTCGCGAGCAGGGTCTCGGCCGCCGCGACCTCGGCCTTGGTCAACTTCCCGTCCCCGTTCAGGTCGAACAGATTGAACAGTGCCTCGGTCGCCTGGGCGGACGCCGGGTTGTCGTTGAACGGCGGGAACGCCTGCACGGCCCGGGCGGCGGACTTCTTGTAGTACGCGGCGAACTCGTCGAACGACACCCGCCGGTCGCCGTCGGCGTCGAGCTTGTCGAGGGTCGGGGGGTCGGTCGGGTCCGGCGCGTAGACCCCGCTCTGCATCAGGTTGACGAGCGACCCGTCGGTGAAGACGTACTGCACCTCGAACGCGCTCAGGTAGCCGTCGCCGTCGCGGTCGAACCCGTCGAACACCTTCCGGAGCGCGGTCCGCCACCGGTCACTGAGGGTCTTTCCTTCGTACCGCAGGTCCACGCGGACCCGGATCGGGCGGTGCGGCGCGTAGACGACCACCTCGTACCCGTCGGTCAACCTGGCGGGCGTGGCGACCGGGACACTGAGCCGGGCCGCCGGGCCGGAGTACGGGAACCACGTGGAAGCAAAAGCGGCCGAACGGGGCCCGGCAGACCGGGCAACGGGGCCGGTCGCCGGGCGGGCCGCACCGGCGATCACCGCCCCGGAGATGGTGGCCCGGGTCGGGCCCGGCCGGGGGGAAGGAGCTGGCTCGGCGGCGGTCCCGACGACCGCGGCGCAGAGCAGCCCGAGGACACCCAGGCCGGGCACCCCCATCTTGCCGCCCGGGATTCCCGGCTTGTGCCGGCCAGCGGCACAGGTCGGGAGACCCGTGCCACGAGCAGCTGAGCGGGTCACGCGACGACCTCCGTTACCGGGTGCGCGCCGCGGTCGGCGATCGGAATGGGGCGGCCGACGTTCGACATGTTCTGCTTCTCGGGGTCGATCCCGACCACCTTGCACACGGTCGCCAGGAAATCGGCGGAGCTGGTCGGCCGGTCCGTCACTTCCATCCCGTCCTTGCTCGTCTTCCCGACCGCCTGCCCGCCCTTGACCCCGCCGCCAGCGATGACGGTACTCCAGGCGGTCGCGAAGTGGTCGCGACCCTTCTGCGGGTTGATCTTCGGGGTCCGGCCGAACTCGCCCATCCAGATGATCGTGGTCGTGTCCAGAAGGCCGCGGTCCTTGAGGTCGCCCATCAGGGCGCCCCAGGCCGCGTCGAGCGTGCCACACAGGGTCTTCACCTGGTCGAAGTTGTTGTTGTGCGTGTCCCAGTTCCCGAGCGTCACTTCCACGAAGGTGACCCCCTTCTCGACCAGCCGGCGGGCGAGCAGGCACCCCTGGCCGAACAGGTTCCGGCCGTACCGGTCGCGGACCGCGGCCTTCTCGTCGGACAGGTCGAACACCTTCCCGCCGGCCGACTGCATCAGCCTGATGGCCCGGTCGTAGGCGGCGGCATGGCTCTTCGACACGGCCCCGGGGTGGCCGGCGGCGAACTCCTCCTGCATGTCGCGGAGCAGGTCGATCCGGGCGGCGGCGGACGCCTCGTCGATCGCCTTCGGCCGGTCGAGGTCCTGCACCTTCAACAGCTGGTCGACGTTCCCGGCGTTGTTGTTCCCGCCGAACTGGTTGTCGCCGACGACCAGTGGGGCGTGCTGCGGGCCGAGGAACCCGGGGCCGTAGGCTTCGAGCCCGAAGAACCGCTGCGCGGCGATGCTGACGAAGTTCGGGAACTCGGCGAGCGGGTCGCCGAGTTCCTTGGAGACCAGCGCCCCGACCGAGGGGTACTGGATCCCGGCCGCGCTGGGGGAGACGCCGGTCCGCATCAGGTACGCCCCGCGGCCGTGGTCGCCCTCCTTCGTGGACATCCCGCGGAGGACCGCGAGCCGGTCGCCGAACTTGGCGATCGTCGGCAGGTGTTCGCCGATCCGCAGGCCGGGGGCGGAGGTCGCGATCTCCTTGTACGGCCCGCCGTTCTCGTGGTCGAGCTTCCGGTCCCACAGGTCGATGGTCGCCGGCCCGCCGTTCATCCACAGGAGGATGCACGACCGCTTCGGCTTGGTCGAGCTACCGGTCGCGGCGGCCTGGGCCAGTTTTCCGAACCACCCGGACACCGAAACGGCGGTGCTCACCGCGCCCACGCGGAGGAGATGACGCCGGGTGAGATCGGTGTTGAAGAAGGACATGGGCACTCTCCGGTGAAGGTGATTCACGTGGTTTGGTGTCTTTGGCGAGCGGGGGGCGTGAGCCCCCCCGAGGCGATACCCGCTGGTGGATACTCCTCACTCGGGGGGCTCATGCCCCCCGCTCGCCACAGCGGTTAATGATTGAACAGGAACTCCGGCCCGTTGAGCAGCACCCAGAACACGTCGCCGAGGGCCTTCTTCTTGTCCCCGGTCGCGCCGCCGCGGTCGACGTAGCTACTGAACTTCTCCAGCTCTTCAGGGGTCGGCCGGCGGGCGAGGGCGGTCAGGAACAGGGCTTCGACCCGCTGGCTCGTCTCCCACCCCGGCACGTCCACCACCGCCCCCAGGATCTCGCTCCGGTCGGCCCCGGTCTGGCCGTCCACGAACGCGCCGTTCATCAGCATCAGGGCCTGGAGGATCGTCGTGTTCTTCTCGGTCGTCTTTTCGCTCGTCGCGAACCGGTTCAGGAACAGGCTCCGCGGGTTGCCGGGCTGGACGAACCCCGGGAACGTGTTCGTCTTCATGACCCCCGGCTCCCGGTGCCCGGTCGCCACAACCAGGCTGTCGAACAGCTGCGCGGGCGTGAGCCCCTTCACGTTCATCCGGGCGAACCGCTTCGAGTCGGCCTGGGTCGGGTGGGTCAGTCGGCTGGTGGACTGGTACGCCCGGGTCCGCGTGATCGCCCGGACGAGGAGCCGGTTGTCGAACTTCCCGGCCGCGAACGCCTTGCCGAGGGCATCGAGCAGCTGGGGGTGGCTCGGCGGGTTGTTGTCCCCGGGCTCGTCCACCGGGTCCACGATCCCGACGCCGAAGAAGTGCGCCCACATCCGATTAGCGAGGTTATTCGCGAAGTACGGGTTGTCCGGGCGGGTCAGCCAGTCGGCCAGCTCCCGCCGCGGGGTGCGGTCGACGGCCCACTTCGGGTCGGTCCCGTCGAAGAACTTCGCGACCGCGGTCTTCTCGGTGTTGGGGATGGTCAGCCGGTTGATCTCGGCCTGCGGGCCTTTCGGGCTGGTGTCGCTCGGGCGGGTATTCGGGAGCGGGTTCAGATCGGCGAAGAACGCGGCGAACTCCCAGAACTGCTCGCGGGAGTACGGGGCGAACGGGTGGTCGTGGCACTGGGCACATTCCAGCTTGACCCCGACGAACAGCCGGCTGACGGCCGCCCCGAGGTTCTCCGGCCGGCTCTCGTTCGCCTGGTAAAACCCGACCAGGGCGAACGCGTCCGGGTCGGTCCCGTCCGCCTGGGCGAACCGCATGTTCATGTTCCCGACGGCGTTCACCCGGAACGGGACGGTGAGCAGCTTGCGGACCACGGCGTCGGCCGGGGTGTTGTCGCGGAACTGGGTGCGGAGCCAGCCTTCGAGCTGGAAGCCGAACCCGGCGAACTGTTGGTTGGTGACGGTTTGCGGGAGCCACGCCGCCCGTGTCACGGCCGCGAAGTGGGCCGCGTGCGAGGGCAGAGTCAGGAGCCTCTCGACGAGCTTCGCCCGCTTCTTCGGATCGGCGTCCTCAAGGAACGCCCGAACCTCGGCCACCTTGGGGGCCCGGCCGATCACGTCGAGGTACACCCGGCGGACGAACTCGGCGTCATCCGCCGGGGCCGCGGGAGTAATCCCCCGGGCCGCCCAGTCGGCGGCCAGCTGCTGGTCGATGACGGCGGCGAGGGTGTCGGCCGGATCGGGGTCGGCCGCGCGGCCGGCTCCGGGCGCGACGACCAGGGCCAGAGCTGCACCCAGCCACAGGCGGGCGGACATGGCGAATCCCTCTCTTGGGGTAGCTCGCACGGTGTTCTGAGGGGGAGACGGGTTGTCTCACCAATCCTAACAGGATCGTGACGCCGTCGCCTACGACCGTGACTCGCGACAGCTGTCCCTGGCGTACCCGGGTGCCAGGGCTCCGATGAACGAAAGAGTCGCGGGCGAACCTGATTGAGCCGCCCGCTCCCCGCCATGATGACGCCGACGACCAGGCCGCGTTTCACGCCCAGATGTGGTCGGCACATCTCCCGGCCGGCCGGTCAGGGCGCGTCGGGGTCGATCACTTCCCCACCGGCCCGGGTAATCAGGGCGTTGAGGGTTTTGGCGGCCGGGAGTTTGGCAAACATCCGGACCGACCCGTCGCAGTATGCCGCCTGGTAGGCGTTACCGACCGGCCCGAGCAACTTGCCCATGTCTTTATCCGGGTCGAAGGTCAGTTCGTCCGGTTTTGTCCAGGGCACTGCCGTCGCCGCGGTCACCGCCATGATTGTGCTCGACGTGCCGTCGGTGACCTGGTCGAACTTCACCCCCTGAACGGTGTCGAATACGGCCCCGTTCCCCACGAACACCCGGTACCGGGTCTCACCGGGCTTCGCCCCGGGGTCGTCCGGAATGGCGTAAATCTTCGGCATCTGCGGGATGAGCTTCTTGTTGTGCTCGCTGTCCCACGGCTCGTCGAGTTTGAACTGCTTGTAGAGCGGCTCCTGCTCGATGTACGGGAGGATCAGCACCCGCCAGCTCAGGAGCGGCTTGCCGGTCTTGTCCACGACTGCGGCAGGGGGCAGCCCCCCGTTGGTGTCGTGGTAGTTGTGCATCGCGAGAGCGATCTGCTTCAGGTTGTTGATCGACTGGGCCTGGACCGCCGCCTCCTTGGTCTTGGTCAATCCCGCGGCGAAGGCCGCGAAATACGGCAGTTCGGCCGGGAGCGAGACCCTGGCCCGGGTTTCCGCCCCGTCGGTCGTGTACTTCGCGCCCTTCAGACCCTCCCCGGCGGCCTTGATGATCGCGGACAGGTCTTTGTTAGCTGGCGGATTCCCTGCCCCCTTGCCACCCAGGTTCGTCAGTGTTTCTTGGAGGAGGGTCGCGAGCAGTCCGAGGGCCTTTTCGGCCTCGGCCGCCCGGGCCGGGGTAGCAGCCTTCACCCGGACTTCGACGGACAGTTCCTCCTTGGCCAGGTCCACGATCCCGGTGATCGACTCGGCCTCGAGTATCGGTCGGAACGCCCGGACGTCCGGCGGGAGATTGTCGCCGCGGATCACGTCGGGCAGGTTGGCGAGGGTCGATCCGACGACCATCAGGTGCCGGCCGGACGCCGCCGCCTGGATGGCCGGGACGAGCGGGCCGGTGGCATCGGCCGGACGGAGTTTAGCGTATTTATTATCCAGCCCGACAAGGACGACCGCCATCCGGTCCGACGGGGTGTGGACGGAGACCTTGGCCTCCTTCGGGAACACCTGGCCGAACCCGGCGGTGAGCGTTCCCGTTTTGAAGGGGGCCCGGAAGGTGAACACCATCCCGACCTGCTCGGACTCCTCCGGCACCTTGATCCGGGGTATGAACACGGTGATCGATTCGAGGTCGTCCGGGGTCACCCCGAACAGGGCTTTGGCCTTCGCGGCGAGGTCGGCGAAGAGTTTCGGTTCGGCGGCCCGGGCGGACTTCCCGAGCGGTCCGCCCCAGAGCCTGGAGGCGTCGGCGTGGACGAAGACGGCGGCGTCCGGGGGGACGTACCGCAGGGCCTGCGCCTGGACCGACAACGGGGCGACCGGCTCCGCCGCCACCTTTCCCGTCGGGGGGGCGCTGCCGCCCCCGGCCGCGATCATACCGGTCCCCACCCCGACGAGCACCGCCGCGGCCACGACCCCGGCGGCCACCTTCCACAACACTGATCTCATGGTTACCTCCCGTGCGAGTGCGAACGCGCGGGGCGAGCACGCCCCGCGGAGAATAGCGACGATGGATGGTTCGATCGCCCCGACCGGGTGGGGGGCGGTGACCACCGCCATCAAGCCGGCCGACAGTGTGACGCCCCGCCGGCCCAGCCGGCGGCGGAGCAGGTCGCAGCCCCGTCGAACCCGGCCCTTGACCGTCCCGACCGTCAGCCCGAGGGCGGCCGCCGCCTCGTCCCGGGTTTGTCCTTCCAGGTAGCAGAGCAGGAGCGGCAGGCGATACCGGTCGGGCAGCTGGTCCAGCTCGGCGTGCAAGAGGTCGCACACCTCCTGCCAGCACGCACCCGGCCGGTCGGTTCGGCCGGCCGGGTCGGCGTCGCCGAGCGGCCCGGGCAGCCGCCGGGCCTTCGCCCGGAGCTTGACCGCCACCCGGTGCGCCACCGCGTACAGCCACGGTCCGAGTGCGGTGCGCCACTCGGTCCCCCGGGCCCGGCGAACCAGTACCAGAAAAGTCGCCTGGAAGGCGTCGTCGATGTCGTTCGGGTCCGTCAGGACACCGGCGACCGCGAGCTGGACCAACCTGGCGTGCCGCCGGGTCAGGGCCTCGAACGCCCCCTCGTCCCGTTCGGCCAGGTACCGGGTGAGTAGCTCGCGGTCCGTCGCCTGGGCGTACCTCGGCGGCTCGACCATCCGGTGGATGACCCTGAACACCTCGGCTCCCGGCATATCATCTCTCCGACGGCAGGCGGCCGGCTCTCACCTCATAATGCCCGCATCCGCTCGTTCGGTGCGCGGGATTTCGGCCGGCCCGACAGATGAAGCCCTGTCGGCGATGATGACGACCCCCGCCCGGCAGGCGTTTCAGGGTTTCACGGGTACACTCGAGTGGTTGGGGTGGTGAAGGCACACGCGATTTGCGTAGTGAAGACGAATATCGTCACATCGGTCGAGATCGGGGGCCGGGACGCGGGCGACAGCCCGCAGTTCACGCACGACGGCAAGGCGTGGGTCGTCCCGTCGCAGACCGGATCGGGTAAGTACCGGGTGGTTCTCTGGGACGACCAGAAGTTCTTCTACTACAACTTCCGCCGGGATGAATTCCTGAAGCGGTACCCTCGTCGTCGAATGCCCCGAGAGGGGATGTTCACAATCACCGCCAGGAGGTGCCCGATGCGGATCAAGAGAGAGTGGCTAACGGCCGGGCTTCTCATTTCGTCTCCCTTCCTCTTCTGCTGCGGTTGGCAACAACTCTTCGAGTCCTCGAAATCCCGGTTCGTCCGGCTCATGGAAGGGGACAAGAGCATTCACCTCCGGTCCGTCACGATCCACGGCCAGGGGCTCCACCTTCCGTTGGACGACCCCGAAACCCTCGCCTATCTCGAATCAGCACTTCTCTCCGCCGAGAAGGAAGGGTACGTCCCACGTCATCACGGGCACTCGCACCAGGCGAATGTGGACCTCGGCTGGCCGTACTCACTTACCATCGGGTTCGCCGCCGATGAAGAAGGCCAACGGGGTGACGATTGGGTGTACTTGTATAGCGGGTCTACCTGATCGCACGCACACTATCTGGTCGGTTTGAAAGCCTCGAAAACAAGGCGGTTTTGCTCGAGGTCGGCAGCGGGTCTTTTCAAAATATGTGGCTGGAAAGGCG
>JAQGHQ010000039.1 GCA_028288765.1 Gemmataceae bacterium
CCCGAGCCGCCGGGTGCACTGGTCGAGCTCAGCGAGGCCCGCTGCGGCGGCGGCCGAACGACCGACCTCCCCGACGCCGGGGTCGTGAGGACCTCGAACCGGCGGCGGGTGGTCGGTCTCCCGTGCGGCCGCGGCCGAACCCGTCGCGGCACCGACCGGGAGGCCGCCGGCGTCTCGGACCTCACGGCCAGGGGGGGTGCGACATCCGTGCCGCACCCGGTCGGTGAGCTCGGTCGTTCGGCCGCAGAAGGCAAGCGGATGGAGTACGCCGAAGCCCGACACCAACTGCTCCTGCACGGACCGGGCACGTCCGGTGCGGATGGCGAGCCGCTCTTCCATGAGGACGGCTTCACTGTGTCCCTCCGCCCGTACACAGGGTTAAAGGAGAAGAACTTCCACCTCGTGATGGAAGCACTCCTGGCGGTCGGCGAGCGCCTCCACCGGGAACCGCAGGTTGATCGCGATGTCGTTTGGGCCGTCGGGGTCATTTGCTCGACCGGGCGCGATTACGGCTTGCGCCCCGATGGCATGCTCCGACGCAACCGGCTCATCACGGCCGCGGACGTCGGGCGCCTGGAGTTGTGGATCGACACGGTCGAGCGTTCGGCCTTGAGCTTCCTCGGTGGCTGGCCACCGCACTGGGTCGTGACCGAGTACGCCAAGTACGTCATGAAGGTCGGGTGGTGGGACAATATCGGCTCCTTTCTCCCGCTCTTCGCCCGTGCAGTGTCCGATCCCGAGTTGCCGGCCGGCGCGATCGAGGTGACCGTGGATGCGCTGGGCAAGATCGGCGGGTTGGCGGCTGCGGTTCTGTCCGCGCTGCGCGCGGCTGAACAGCGGTCGTACACTTGGGAGACTCCCGCGGATCGTTGCACCGAAGAGGTGCGGGCGCGGATCCGGCGGGCCATACAGGCGATCGAGAACACTCCCCCGGCCGAACCCGTATAAGGTTCCGGAAGTCAAGAGAAAAAAATCCTCCAGCCCACAGCTTTGAAGGTTCAACAAAGCGTGGTAGCCGGGCAGGTGGGGACGAGTTCTCTTGCGCCTGGTTGTGGCGATCGCGCCGCGGTGTGCCGTCCGAATGAATCGGCGGCTGCACCCAACACGTATTGGGACTCGCGCGGCCACCACCCCGTGGGGGCTCGTGGCGGCGGGTCCGGGGCGGGTACTCCCGGACCAGGCCCGATGCGGTTCGGTTCCCGACCGTCCGGCCACTCCAGTCGGCTGGCTCATCCCGTGTGGGATGTCCCGTTTCTGGCAGCTCGGGGGTGGGGCAGGCGCCGAAGTTTCGTCCCCGGCGGCGCGGAGGGGCGGGGGTCCGTCGGAGCGTGGCACTCAACTGCCACCGCTCGTTCCCGTGGCCGGCTTTGCCGTGCACACGTTTGGGACCGCCGCAAGGCGCGAGCCCGTTGGGCGCGACCCCCGTCCGCTCCCGCCGCCGGTTGTTGGTTCAGGTCCTCACATCGGTTCGTCTCCTCGGGGGGGCTTTTGTCCGTGTTGCGGGCGGGATCGGCGGCCCATCCCGCCGACTGGCTCCCCGCGTTACCACCTCCAACGCCCCCCTCGGGCTCGGGTGCGTGACAACGCATTGTCACGTACGCGGCCCCCCGCGGCGGTGCGTTGTCGCTCGGGTTGACGCGTCCGGGTCCCGTTCGGCCCTGGCTCGCCGATCCCCCCGGTCTCACCCGCGCACGAACCGGTCCACGTCGAACACCTTCTGGGTCCGCAGCAGGTGGTACACGACGCGCCCCAGCTTGTGCGCGAAAATCGACAGCCCCTTGGCGGTCCCGTGCCGGGACTGGAGCTTGTCCAGGCACCGCTTCATCCGCGCGTCCTTCTGGGCGGCGAGCACCGCGGCCTCCGAGAACGCCCACTTGAGCCAGGCGTTGCCGGCCCGCGCGTTGCCCACCCCGACCACCTTGCCGTCGGACTCCTGGCGCGGGCTGATGAGCCGGGCATACGAGCAGAACTGCTGACGGGTTTCGAACCGGGTGATGGTGTCGATCTCGAGGAGGATGGTCATGGAGATGATCGGGCCGACCCCGGGGATCGTCTGGAGCACGGCCAGCTCGGCGGGGAACTGGTCCCGCGCGGCCGCTTCGAGGTCGCGCTCCAGGTGGCGGATCTCGGCGTCGAGCGGGTCGAGCAGGTTGAGCCGGGCCTGGACGGCGCGGCGCAAGTGCGGGTCGGCGAACCCGGCGGTGGCGTCGGCCCGCTTGGACTTGTACTTGACGTCGCGCCCGATCGAGTCCAGGTTGTCCTGGCGCCGGACGGTGTGGATGTGGGCGTACAACTCGGCCCGCTGGCGGACCAGGGTCAGGCGGGTGCGGAGCAGGTCGCGGAGCCCGCGGCGTTCACGGGGGTAGGCGTAGGCCAGGGGGAAGTTGCCCCCGCGGAGGAGCCGGGCGATGCCCTCGGCGTCGTGGGCGTCGGACTTGGTCTTGGACTGATGGATCGCCTTCATGGCCCAGGCGTGGCCGAGTTCGAACCGCAGGCCGTGGTCGCGGCACGCGTCGGCCAGCCAGTACCAGGTGTGGACGCACTCGCACCCGATCAGGACGTCCGGGCGGAACGGGGCGAGGGCCTCCAGGAACGGCTCGGGCTGGGCCTTGAGCTTGCGGGACAGGCGGACCGTGCCACCCTGGTCGAGGACGCACAGGTGCAGACTGGTTGCGTGCAGATCGACCCCGGCGTACGATGCAGCGGTCGCGGTCAGGTAGCGCATGGGAAGCCTCCGAAGGTTGGCCGGGGCGAACGCCGCCCCGAGGGCATTAAACCGGAACCTTCAACAGCATCCCGCCGCTGCACCGGACCCGGCCACGTAATTTGTTTCTCGTTGCTTGCCGGGCGCATCTGTCGCACACCGGTATTTCGGCCGGGCCGGTGAGCTTGATCGTTCTGCCCCGGAGGGCTTCGTGGTGGACACGGTGGTCGAGCACGATATCGGGTGCTTCCCCGAACTCGCCGTGTCCGGCCCGCTCCTGATGGCCGACGACGGGCGACTTGTGTTCAGCTTCAACTCCACCCGTCTGGCCGCGGATGGCTACCATCGAGACGACGCCGGCCGGACCGTGGTACGTGTTGCATCGTGCTTGGCGTTCAAGTTCGGCTATCCGAACGACGAGGCGCTACCCGGCCACCCGCTGTACGGCCGAGGGCTCGTCGGCACCGCCGTGTATGAGGTGTTGGAGTCATCGTGGGTCGCGGAGTTGGCCCGCCAGAACCGGGTCCGGTTCCCCGACACGGACATGACCAGGTGGGGCGTGCGGCACTTCCTGTTCTCGTTCCACGACAGCACCCTGGAGGTGCTATGCCGTGGCTTGGAGGTATCACTCTCCGGGGAGTCGCTCGCGGCCGAGGTCAGCCGCATGCAGGCGTGGTTGCTCGGACAGGCCGAACCCGCTGCTGCACCGGACCGGCGGGGCATGTAGGCTTTCTGGAGTTCGTACCGCTCCGAGCCCCGCCGGCCGGTGAGCAAGTTGTTCGGCGGCGGAGGCGTTCGGGTGGTGAAGCTCTCCGAAGAGGAGTGGGCTGTGTGCCGTGATGACGCGGCGACACTGCTCGAACACCTCGGGTACTCGGGTTGGCACACTACCCGGAAGTTCCGGCTGTTCTGCTGCGCCGCTGCCCGTAGAGTCGCCCACCTGACCGAGCTAAACGGGGAAGAGTTACTCCGTGTGGCTGAGGCGGATGCTGACGGTGTGGCCGATCCGGCCGACCTCGCCAAGGCGTTGGCCCGAGTCGAGGAGTACGTGCGTCCGACGAACAACCGCCTTCGGCGGCGTCGGCACGGGCGGTTCAAGGCCCAACGGTGGCGGTGGAACGCCGTTTACGCGATTCTGTTGGCCCTTGCCCCGTCGAAGCAAGCCAATGAGTGGCGGTCGTCAGTTTGCATCGCGGGGCTTGAGACGTGGCCCCCGGACGAGCCGTCGGTGGCCGAATTGTCGGCCCGGGTTGACTTGGTCCGGGACATCTTCGAGGACCCATTCCGTCCCCCAAGCCAACGTATTGACCCACGACGGTTGAGCGGCACAGCAGTCGCACTGGCCCGAGGCATCGCAGCCGATCAGGCGTTCGACCGGCTGCCGATCCTCGCGGACGCCCTGGAGGAGTCGGGCTGTGATGATCCCGCGGTGCTGGGGCATTGTCGCGGATGTTCGCCCCATGTCCGGGGCTGTTGGGTTATTGATTTGGTGCTCAGATTGGGAGTGGCGCTGTATGCCGAACCGGTCGCTGCACCGGACCCGGCCCGCGGGTCGGTTTCCGGTACGTGTCGCCCATCGAGCGGGCCGGGCCGGTGAGCTTTATGTTCGGCGGCGGGAGGTGGCGGCCCCAACCCGAGCGCGCCACGGAACCGGCAGGCGGCCAGCCCCTACCCCGGCCGTACTTGTATAGCGGGTCTACCTGATCGCACGCACACTATCTGGTCGGTTTGAAAGCCTCGAAAACAAGGCGGTTTTGCTCGAGGTCGGCAGCGGGTCTTTTCAAAATATGTGGTTGGAAAGGCG
>JAQGHQ010000040.1 GCA_028288765.1 Gemmataceae bacterium
CGTCGAGGCGGCGGGCGACCTCGGGGACGGAGAGCTTCTGGTCGGTGATCATCTTGACGGCCGGGAGCTTGAACGCGGCCGTGTACGTCGAACGCGGACGGGGCATCGGTGGACTCCTTGCTCTGAGTCTACACCGTTAACTCCGTGTCCACGAACCTTGGGGAACCTCAAACCCGGTGAGTGACGACTAGCCCGAGATGCTGACCGCCCCGGTGCTTGCCGCGGACAACATTTCCGCACAGGGCGGGGAATGACGACCCTCGAGCGAGCCTGGGGACGGATCGCTCAGGATGCGATCCCGCGCGCCGTCTTCAACGCGGCGGTCCACCACAGCAGGTTGTCGATCATCGCCTTGGCGGGTGCTTCGAGTTCCGCCAGCCCCCTGTCCACGTCGCCGCCCTGGAAGTGCGCCCACAGGGTGGCGGCGGGGATATGGACGGCCGAACGAACTGGGGCGAGTTGAAGCTCGATCGCTATTTCTCGTAGCTGCTGGACGCTGCGCGTGCCCCCCGCGCCGCCATAGCTGACGAAAGCAGCCGCCTTGCGGTTCCATTCCGGATAAACCCAGTCGATCGCGTTCTTGAGCACCGCTGCGGGACCGAAGTTGTATTCCGGGGTGACGAAGACAAAGCCGTCCGAGGCGGCGATTGCGGCGGTCCATTGTTTGACCACTTCATTCTCGTAAGGCGGGCGGCCCGGCATGGCGGGCGGCACGGGCTGGTCAAAGAAGGGCATCGAATAGTTGCGGAGGTCGAGAAGCCGCGCTTCGACGCCGTCACGCCTGTGGATTTGCTGAACAATCCACTGCGCCGGCTTTTCCGAAAACCGGCCCTGACGGGTACTTCCGACGATCACAGAAATCACAGTCATGTATTTACCTCCTGCTGTTGGTTGCACGCTTTCCCGGCGACGGCCAGTGGCGTGCGGCCCTACATCAAGACAAATCCTTGCCAAATAAGTCGTGTTATCGATCGCGTGATGTGGGCCTGACTGGGCGGTTACCCGGCCGGACACCGCCCCTGACGGTCATTTGCCGAAGTCGAGATAGTCGCTCAGAGCCGGCTCGCCCGACCCTTCCGCCGGGCCGTTCGAATCAGCGGCGAACTTCTGTTGTGCGAGCCACAATGTGACGATTACGGGAATGGCCGTCAGAGCCACCCGCAGCCCGCCCCGGGTCCACGGCCCCAACCGGCGAACCCGCGGCAACTCCGGCACCCACGCCAGTAGTGGAGCTGTAAGTAGCACAAGCGCGTTCTGGGTTGTCAACCCGGCAAACAACCTGCCGATGACGAGAAGCGAGAACAACCCGACGACCGCCACCCCGACCGCTCCGGGGCGGTGCCGACCACCGACGAAGGCGAACACCCCGATCGCGGCCGCCAGCGGGAGTCCGAGTTGCCCGCCGGTGGCGTATCCGGAGAGCATCACCGCCACGGCCGTCCCGCCGGCCGCTACGGCCACCGCCACGGCCGCCGACCGGCCCGCCCGGCTCGCCAACCGGGTCAGCACGGTCCAGGCCAGGAACAATGCCGTCGCGAGGCCGGCGAAAACGGCCGCCGTCGGCCCCGCTGCCCACTCCCTGCTACCTGGACCGGAAAGGTCGGTCACATAACTCGAACCGTGGACCAACACCGGCGCGGCCAGAGCGGCGACGGCCACTCGCAACGCCCGTCCCGCCCATCGTGCCCGACCGGCGGCCACCACTTCGGCGAGGACCGCGGCGGGGGCCAGCACGAGCAGGAAGCGGTCGAGCGCCTCCCGCGGCGGCACCCGCGGTACGAGCCCGAGCACCCACGCCCCGGCGAGTATGCCGAGTCCCACTCCGATCGCCCCGGCGGCCGGGCCGAACCGGTCAATCAACCAGGCGACGACCGCAGCCACGACCGCCGCGAGAACAGTGGCCTCGGCCATGAGAATCGGGTCGGGCACCGGAAACCCCTCCGAAGACGTGGGAACGGGCGTTAAAAATGGCTACTTCTTGGTCCCCTCGAAGCTGACGGAGATAAACACCTCGTCGCCGATCGCTTCGAGCATTTTGTCCATACCGAACTCACTCCGCTTGATCTTGAACTCGGTCGAGTACCCGGTCCGCTGGACGCCCCTCGGGAACTCGACCGTGCGACCGCCGGCCAGGGTCACCGTGATCGACTTCTTCACCCCGTGCAGGGTCAGGTCGCCGGTCACCTCGTACCCGCCCTCCACCGCCTTGACGGCGGTGCTCTGGAAACTGAGTGCGGGGAACTGCTTGGTGTTGAAGAAGTCGGGACTCCGCAGGTGTTCGTCCCGTTTGACGTTGTCCGTGTCCACGCTGTCCGCCTTGGCCGTCACTTCGAACCGGGTGGCGGCCGGGTTGGCGGGGTCGATGGTGAACGACCCGGCCAGGTCCTTGAACCGGCCGCTGGTCCAACTCAGGCCGAGGTGCGAGATCTTGAACGTGACGGCCGCGTGGGACGCGTCCAGCGCGTAGTCGTCGGCCCTGGCGGCGGGCGCGACCATCGTCACGCCCGAGGCGACGAGAACTAAACCGAGAAGCCGTGCAGTCATGTCCATCTCCTGAAACGGGTCGGCCAGACGCCCTGTGCGTCGGAATCTGTGGGGACTGCCCTCAATGCTCAGCAGGCGATTGTCCCCGGTGGCGAAGAACTCTATCGGGGGTGGCCTGGACATAAAATGCTCTTGCGGCCGGTTTTCTAGTCCGATCGTCCACACCGGAGGTGCAGGATGGATGTGATGACAGACATCCTTCAAGTTGTCGGGGCCAAAATACGGATCGAAAGGTGTGAATCTGTCGACCGGTCTTCCGCGTTAGTTGGTGATCTGGCCGAACACGGCATCGTTTACGCGGCGAGTCGGGGTCGCGTCCGGGTGGACGATCGGCCGGGGGAATCCGTCGAGTTGGAGCCGGGCGACGCCCTGTTTCTCCTGGGCGGCGAAGGTTCGCTCGTCCGCGCGTCCGGCGGGACGGAAACGGCCGAGGTTGTGACGGGGCGTGTCGAGTTCGCGGTCGACCGGGACGGGCCGGAGGCCGTCGGATGGCCGTCGGCCTTGCACCTGCGGGCGGCGGACGACGTGGGCGGTCTGGTGGGTCGACTGGCGGACGAGGTGCGGACCGCCCACCCGGGCTGGGAGGCGGTTTCGACCGGACTGGCAACCGCGTTACTGGTGGCCGCCATCCGGTCCCATCGGGCGTCCGCTTCCGGATGCCCGGCCCACGGCTGGCTCCGAGGCCTGTCCGACCCGGAAGTCGGGCCGGCCCTCCGGCTCATGCACGAGCGGCCGGCCTACCCGTGGACGGTGGCCGAGCTGGCCGACCGGCTGTCCGTCTCCCGGTCCGCATTCGCCGCCCGGTTCAAGCAGGTGACCGGCCGGCCGCCGCTGACCTATCTGACGTGGTGGCGGCTGTGCCGCGCGGCCGCCCGGTTGAGGCGTCGGGACGGGGCGACCGTCGCGCAGGTGGCCCACGACGTCGGCTACGAAACGGAGGCGGCCTTCGGCAAGGCGTTCCGGCGGCAGTTCGGTCGGACGCCCGGGCAGGTCCGTCGGGAAGGCGGCGGTCCG
This sequence comes from Gemmataceae bacterium, assembly GCA_028288765.1. GTDB lineage: Bacteria > Planctomycetota > Planctomycetia > Gemmatales > Gemmataceae > Urbifossiella. The sequence continues at coordinate 3,559 of JAQGHQ010000040.1, forward strand.
CGGCAGCCGACGCCCCTACAAGCCGAACTGAAGAAGCGGAACCCATTCGCCGTTCGCGAACAAGAGGTGGCCATCAACCTGGCCCGGTCGGCGGCGAAGTTGCATGCCGATTTTAAACCCCTCTTCGACCGTCACGGACTCAGCGGCGCGGAGTACAACGTGCTCCGGATCCTGCGCGGGGAAGGGACGGCCCTACCGTGGGCGGAAGTGAGTTCGCGGCTCGTGGCCCCCAACGGCGACGCCGGGGGGCTCGTCTCGTCATTGCTTGCGGCCGGATTCATCGAGACCGACGGTCAGGAGTTGCTGACGCTCACGGCCCGCGGGCGTGACCTGCTCGCGGCCCTCGACGTGCCCCTGATCGATCTCCACCGCCGGCAACTCGCCCACTTCTCGTCCGGAGAACTGGCCGAACTCGACCGGTTGCTCGTCAAGGCTCGCCGCCCCGACCACTGAGTGTCTGTGCGAAAACCTCGGCTTTCCCTGCGATTTCCAAGGCTTCTTCCGCAGTTCTCGAACAGACACTGAGTATCCCGCCCGGGGTCCGTCTCGCCTATCTCCAGACCGGAGCGGACGGGCGGCACGAGTTGTACGACCTGACTTTTCGAGTGCGGAAACTGCAGAAGACTCCGAAACGGCTCTCACCGCCGATGACGTGCCCTTCCGAAACTCCTGAGTGTCTGTGCGAAAACCCGAAATCCTTATGATCTATAACGGTACTTGTATAGCGGGTCTACCTGATCGCACGCACACTATCTGGTCGGTTTGAAAGCCTCGAAAACAAGGCGGTTTTGCTCGAGGTCGGCAGCGGGTCTTTTCAAAATATGTGGTTGGAAAGGCG
>JAQGHQ010000221.1 GCA_028288765.1 Gemmataceae bacterium
CCTCCGCCGTAACCCGCACGACGCGGAGGGGAATCTTGGCCCGCTCCTGTTCTACCATCTGCTTGCCCACCAGCAAAGACGTCTACGTCGATCTCGTCGGTGACCCCGCCCGTCCCGCCCCGAATCCTTTTTGTGTGCAGCCGGTCGGCTATGGTGTGCAGGGGGGCTATGGTGTGCAAAGCGCTTCAACATGGCAAAGGTAGACTCGATATTTGACCGCTGGTGATACCGTTTTAGGAAGTCGTCCCGCTTGAAGTTGTAGAAGAAGAACATCTCCTCCCAGAGTGTGCCGGCCCCGGGGCGTCAGGGGCTGCCCCCCACAACGGCGTCCTTGGCCACGCAGGTGACCCCGGCCTCGCTCACCACGAACCCCCGGGCCCGGTCCGCGTCCGGGTCGCACCCGACGTGGGCCCCGGGAAGCACCCGCACCCCCTTGTCCAGGATCGCCCGCCGCACCTCGGCCCCGGGCCCGACCGCCACCCGGTCGAACAGGATACTGTCCTCGACCACCGCACCCGCCTCGATCCGGCAGTCGAACCCGACCACCGACCCGCGCACCCACCCGGCGGATGCCGTCCCGTTCGCGAAGATGTTGTGCCGCACGCCCCCGGCCGGCCGCCCGGCCGGTTCCGGGACGACTCCCACCCGGGGTGGCGGGAGGCTCGGCTGGAGGCTGTAGATCGGCCACGCCTTGTCGTACAGGTCCAGCCCCGGCGGGTCGGCCAGGAGGTCCATGTTCGCCCGGTAGTAGGCGTCCACCGTCCCGACGTCCCGCCAGTACCCGGGTGCCCCCGTCCCGCGGCCCGAGAATGTGAACGCCCGGACCGACTCCCGGCCCATGATCCGGGGCAGGACGTGGTTCCCGAAGTCGTGCCCGGGGTCCGCCCCCTCGGCGTTCTGCCGCAGCTCGTCGGCCAGGAACCGGGCGGTGAACACGTAGATCCCCATCGACGCCAGGCAGACCGCCCCGTCCCCGGCGGTCGGGGTGGGGTGGTCCGGCTTCTCCTGGAACCCCGTCACCCGGGCGTCGGCGTCGACCTCGACCACCCCGAACTGCCCGGCCGCCTCCGCCACCGGGACCCGGAGGGTGGCGACCGTCGCCGGGCCGCCGTGCTCGCGGTGGAAGGCCAGGAGCCGCCGGTAGTCCATCTTGTAGACGTGGTCGGCGGCCAGGACGAGGATCTGCTCGGCCCCGGACAGTTCGACCGAGTACAGGTTCTGGTACACGGCGTTCGCCGTCCCCAGGTACCAGTCGTCCCCGACCCGCTGTTGGGGCGGGGCGACGGTCAGCCACTGGCCGAATTCGGGGTGGAAGAACCGCCCCCACCCCTGGGCGATGTGGTGCTCCAGGCTGAGCGACTTGTACTGGGTCAGGGCGAGGATGTTGAACAGCCGGCTGTTGATGCAGTTGGACAGGGCGAAGTCGACGATCCGGTATATGCCGGCGAAGGGGACGGCCGGCTTGGCCCGGTCCCGGGTCAGCGGCTCCAGCCGGGTCCCCTTGCCCCCGGCCAGCAGGATGGTCAGCACGTCCCCCACGGCCCCCTCCCTTCCGCCGCGCGAGCGGCTACGCGACCCGCATCTCCGTCAGGGAGGCCCGGAGGACCGTCCCGCCGATCGACCATTTTTTTCACCCGCTTGTACACGATCAGGGTGTGCATGCTCCACTTGGCCGAGGTGAACGCCGTAGCGGAGTCTCAGAGGGTTCCACGTCGGTAGGGAGTTCGGCCCGGATACCCGCGCCCGCGCCGGTCCACGGTTTCTGACCTTACTCCTCTTCAACCCTGATTTCCGTTCACCCCGGCACGAACACCCCGTTCACCACCGCCGCCCCGTGTGAGATGACCCTGAGCGTCCCCGTCGCCGTGACCCGGTCCCCGCGGAGCATGACGGGCCGGACGATCAGGCCGTCCCCGGGGGTTCGTTTTTTCTCAAGTCGGTGGGCCATGAGATCGGTTCGGCGCCATGCAGCCCTCCGATCGCTGGACGACCATGCTCTCCTGCCGCAGCGGCCCGGGGGCTCGACCCTGTAACCACTGGATACCGCCTCGGTCGGGTACAGCGAGGCGTCAGGCCGGATCGTGCTCCCGGAGGCGGAGCACTTCCTCGGGGTATGCCGGGTCGAGCAGGCGCAACTCCCCGGCACGGTGCCGGACCTGCGATTCGTCGACCACTCGCCCGCCGGCCCCTACCTCCACCCGGTCCCCACGGAGGCGGAGGTCGTACCCGCTAGCAGCCCACCACATCCGGGCAGCCGGGGCGCCGGTCAAATGGACTTGCCCATCTCCTCGGACGAGGAGCCCGACCGCCCCGGGCGCGGCCCCGGCGTACGGGGCGCCGCTGGTCCAGTCCCCGGACCCCGGGGCCGTGCGGGTCGGCCGCCAAACGACGAGCAGGAGGACGGCCGCGGTGAGCACCGCGACCAGACCGCCTACGATCACCCGCCGACGCCTTCTCATCGCACATCTCTACTTGCCGAACCTGTAATTGAGTTGTTGGCGGACAAACCATCACCGAACGTGACCGCCCCAAGCGGGCCTCCCCCCTTCCCGGGTCGCTCGACAGTTTAATCGACTGGTACACCCACTGCCATCCCCCGGTCCAGCCGGGTATCCTCTACCGCAGAGTACGCACCCGGCGGATCACGTGATTGACGTGTGAGTTATCGTGGATGGCATCTGTTCCTTTTCTCGGAGGATGCCGCCGTGTCCGACTCGTCCGCCCGCCCCAGTTCCGACGCCGCCGCTACCCAGCGGTGGGTCGAACGCCTCGAACGATTTGCCGCCGGCAACCAGACCGTAGTCGCATTCTGCGCCGCCGAAGGTGTGTCCGAATCCAACTTCTACCTGTGGCGGCGACGGCTTGCACAATTGCCCGCACCCGCATCGAACCAACCGAAGGTCGTGCCCATTCGCGTGGCACCTGTTCCCGCATCCGCGACGCTCATCGAACTGGCTCTGCCCTCCGGCCCTATCTTGCGGTTCCCCGCCGACACCCGCCCAGAACTACTCGTCGCCGTCCTCCGCGGGTTGGAGGAGCGACCGTGCTGACCGTCCCGCCCACCACCAAACTCTGGTTCGCGGCCGCCGTCGATCTCCGCTTGGGATTCGACGGCTTGTCCCAGTTGATTCGGACTCAGCTTTCCGCTGATCCGTTGAGCGGCCATCTGTTCGTTTTCACCAATCGCTCGGCCAACAGGGTCAAGGTCCTGTACTGGGGCGGGCACGGTTTGTGTCTCTGGTGCCAGCGACTGGAAGGGGGGAGATACCACTTCCCCGAAGCCACCGCCGCCGGGATCGAACTGAGCGCCGCCCAGTTCGCCATGATCCTCGACGGCATTGATGTGTCCCGCGTTCGACGCTTCAAACGCTACTCACCTCCCGCTCCGACAACTTCGCGCTACCCGCCCGCGTGAGCGGTGTTAAACAGGCATGGAGGCCACCACGCTTGCTCCCGATGCGCCGCTGCCGACCGACGTGCCCACGCTCCAGGCGATGGTCCGTGAACTGCTCACCGAACTCCAGAAGTTGCGCGCCGAGAACGCCGAGCTCAGAGCCAAACTCGATGCCGCCCTGAAGCACCGGTTCGGTCGCCGCAGTGAACGTCGCACACCACCGCCGGTGCCCGCCGCCCAGAAGCCCCCGCCCCGCCGCGATGAGCACGGTCGCTCGCCGTTACCGGAACACCTCGAACGCCGCGAGGTCGTCCACGACCTGACCGAGGCGGAGAGGTTGTGCCCGTGCTGCGGTCGGTCGCGGGCGTGCATCGGCGAGCAGACCGCCGAGCAACTCGACCTTGACCCCGCCCACTTCTTCGTCCTCCGCACCGTCAAGAAGAGTTACGCCTGTCGGCACTGCGACCCGGCGACCGTTCCAGTCGAGCAGCGTATCCAGACCGCCGGCCCCGCTCAGGTCGGCCCGATTGCCAAGGGGTTGTGCGGTCCGGGGCTGTTGGCCCATGTCGTCACCGCCAAGTTCGCCGATCACACACCCGTGCATCGACTTGCCGGTCAACTGGCCCGGTCCGGGGTCACGATTGCGCCCTCGACGCTGGGCGACTGGCTGTTCCGGGCGTCGGAGTTGCTGACGCCGTTGTACCGGTTGATGCACACGCGACTGTTGCTGTCGCGTGTCATTCACGGGGATGACACGGGTGTGAAGTTGCGGGTGCCGGGTTCGAGCCGGACCACGAAGGCGCACCTGTGGACGTGCATCGGGGACGCGGACTACCCGTATGTCCTGTTCGACTTCACAGCGGGTTACTCGGCCGAGGGGCCGACACGATTTCTCAAGGGTTACAAGGGGTATTTCCAGGCGGACGCGCTGGCCCAGTACGAAGGGCTCTACGGCGACGACAAGGTCAAGCACGTGTGCTGCGTCGCTCACGCCCGGCGCAAGTTCGTGGCCGCCAGCGACGCCGGTGACGAACGGGCGAGCAAGGCGTTGGAGATGATCGGCCGGTTGTATGCGATCGAGCGGGCGTTGCCGCCGCTGTTGCCCCCGTCGGACGACCCCGTGCAACGGGAACACCGTCGGCAACGTGAAGAACAGCGGCGGGCACTGCGACAGCGGGACGCCGAACCGGTGTGGGACGAGTTGTCGAACTGGCTCGGCGAGCAGAAGCCGGGTGCGCTGCCGAAGTCGCCGCTGGGGACCGCGATCGGGTACGCCTCTAACAACTGGGAGGCGTTGAAGCGATACCTGGAGCAGGGGATCCTGGCGCTGGACAACAACCTGAGCGAGAGAACGCTTCGCGCGATCGCACTCGGACGGAACAACTGGGGCGTGATCGGAAGCGAAGTGGGCGGAACGACGGCGGCGGTGCTGTATTCTACCGTCGGAACCTGCAAGCATCTGGGGATCGACCCGTTCGCGTATCTGCGGGACACCCTGCCGGGGTTGTTCGCGTTGGGCGAGAAGCCGACGACCGAACAACTGCTCGACCGGCTCCCCGACCGCTGGCTGTTGAACCAAACGCGGGGCCAACGCATCCGAGACGTGACCGCCCGGTAAATCCTCACCGAGGAACACGCTGCGTGCCCGCTGGTCTGGGAGCAGCGGGCCGATCACATGCTGCGCTCCCTGACAACATGATTTGCTAGGCCGGTACCCTGGCGAAAAGA
>JAQGHQ010000131.1 GCA_028288765.1 Gemmataceae bacterium
GAGGCCCACCGGTGTTGCTCGCGGTGGGCCTCGAAGACTCGACCCACCCTACAAAACCCGGGCATTCCAACCGGGTGCTGACGGGTGACATGGGGACGACCGCGCGTCTGGAGGAGGGTGAGGGGCGATGTCGGAACTCAGGCAGGCCGTGGCGATCCTCGCCGAGTACGTGGCCTCCGACAATATGGACGTCCCGGACGCCGTAGGGCAGGCGGCCGGCGTGTACGCGCTGGCATGTCATAAGGCGAACGAACGGCTGGTCGCCTGCGACCAGCTGCTCAAGGCGAACCAGCGGTCCGAGGCGCTCCGCCAGGCCCAGCTCGAACCGGACGTCCTGAAGCTGTACGCCGATCTCGATTTCCCCGCCCGCGACCGGTGGGAAGACATTTCCCAGCAGGTCGGGCTCCCGGTCCCCCCCCGCCTGAACGCGGTCGTCGCCCGCCGGCTCAACAAGGCGTTCGCCGAGTCCCAGTCCACCGAGGACCTGCTCCGCCAGCACCGGCTCCTCGCCCTCGCCCGGGCCCCGCTCCAACGGCGGCTGGACATCCTCCGGCTGCTCGCCCGCGCCGAGCCCACGAACCTCGGCTGGGCGGACGACGTGCGGGCGTACGAAGTGGTCCGGTACGAAGAGATGCAACAGGTGTTCGCGGACCCGCGGCGGCCACCGACCTGGGCGGTCGTCTGCCGGCTCCACGAAGACCTCTCCTCCGACGTCTGGATCACCCCCCCGCCCCTGGACCTGCTCGGCACGGTCCAGACGTTGCGGGCCAAACTCCACCGGAAGCAGGGCGAACAGCTGATCGAGGCGATCAACCCCCAGCTGGCCAAGGCGGTCTCCGATCAGGACCTGGACGCCGCGCGGGAGCTGGAATCCCAGGTCGAGGCGCTGGCGATCGAATACGGCCTGCCGGAGAGCAGCCGGGCGCTCGCCACGTTCAACCAGGCGGGCGAGTGGATCGATGCCGAGCTCAAGTGGCGGAAGCGGGCGCGGCAGTTCGACCGGGCGGTCGACCAACTCCGGACCGCTCTCAAGGACGGGGTCGACTGGTGGTACGTGCAGGAGTTTTACCGCGTCGCCCTCGAATTCGACATGCCGATCCCCCGGGACGTGACGGACCGGTTCGCGGGGCGGGCCCGCGGCCGGCGGTTGGCCCGGGGGCTCGCGGTCGTCGCCGGGGTCGTGGCGGTTCTGGCGGGCGTGGCCGTGTACCTGATCAAGTTCTGACCGCGGTGGGGGACCGAGTCATGGGCGCGTGGTTTGTGCGGGACCGGGGCCGCGTGGTCGGGCCGTTCACGACCGAGGACCTCCTGGACATGCGGGAGAGGGGCCAGGTCCAGGGCTACCACGAGGTGTCGCCCGACCGGCGGACCTGGAAGGCGATGGACCTCGTCTCGGACTTCAACGGCGGCCCGCCCGCCGCCCACCGGGCGGCGCACCCGCCGGAGCCGGCGGAGCCCCTGCCCCGCGAGCGCGACGACCCCGGCCGCCGGAACTACGTCCTGGTGGTCGGGGGCGTGCTCGCCCTCGTGGTCGCCGGCGGGCTGACTGTCGGCGGAGTCCTTCTCCTCCGGTCGCGGCCGGCGGACAACGCGGGCTCCGGGGCGGCGGCCGCGACCGGGACCGGCGGGGCCGGGACCGGCGGGGCCGGGACCAGTGGGACCGCGACCGGCGGGTCCGAGGGCGGCGGGGGCGGTGTCACCGGTGGGGGCACGACCAGGGTGGGCGAGGGGGTAATCCGGTTGACGCCCCGGACCCCGACGAAAGAACGGGACCTGGCCCTCGCGAATTCGGTCGGGCTGGTGGTGTCCGGGGCGGTGATCAAGTTCCGGGACGGGGCCACGCTCGAGAGCCCGGAGTTCGGCACGGGCAGCGGCTTCGCGGTCACCCCGAACGGCTACGTCATCACCAACCGCCACGTCGTCGAAGAGCTCGCGAACTTCCGCGGGTCCGAACTCCAGCGGGAGTCCGAAAAGAAGCTCGGAGTGACCTTCGACCCCAAGGTCTGGGTGTTTTTCGGCCTCGACAACAAGTACGAGGCGGAGATCGTTCACATCAGTACGGACTACGACCTGGCGGTGCTCAAACTCAACCGGACCACGACCCGGTACTTCGCCCTCTGCCAGACGGAGGACCCCAACATCCCGATGCTCGACGCCGTCTCGTCCCTCGGGTTCCCCGGGTCCGACCGGAAGGCCATGCAGATCCTCAACCCGAGCAACAAGGTGGAACTCCGCAAGGGGGCGCCGATCCAGAGGGCCTTCCAGGACCCCGACTTCAACCTGACCAAGGAGAACGGGGGGATCAAAAAGAACTCCATGAAGGCCCGCCCCGACACGAAGTTCCGGGAGGCGTATTACCTGGTCCACACCGCGCGGATCGCCGGGGGGAATTCCGGCGGCCCGCTGATCACGAGCGACGGGACCGTGCTCGGGATCAACACCCTCGGGATCGTGATCTCGCTGCCCGGCCCGGGCGGCGGCATCAAGATCAACCAGGAGGGCCAGAACTTCGCCCTGACGATGCTGCAACTCCGCAAGGAGATCGACAAGAACGTCCCGGGTGTGGTCTGGCGGGAACTGACCGAGTAGTCCAGACCCCTTGGTCCTGGCGACTCCGGACGCCCCGGGCGGGGCGTGTTGAACCCATTCCCGACCGCCACATCTCCACGATCCGAACAAGCTCGATACCGACGCCGCGACCGGGTCCGCCGAAGCGTGGCGTCGGGTGGTCGGCATTGGTTATTGCCGTCATGTATAATGGCTACGCCTGGGAAACACGTCCTCGCCCACGGCCAGAGGGCCTATCTCATGGTCGGCCTGATCATCGTCGGACTCGCCGTCGTGGCGGTCGTCGTACTCGTGCTCTTCTCCTATTGGAAACCCGGCCCGGACGAGAACGAATTGGGGCCGCCTGAAGGCGCCAACCTGTAAGCGCGGACCCGACCAGCTCCGGACCTCCCCGAAACCTCAACCGCGCTGCCGTTTCTCGGCCGCGGCGGAGTCAATGCGTGCCGGCCAGCCGCTCCGGCGGAAGCTTGTCGAGCAGGCGGAGTAGTCCGTCGAGGATGGTGAGCGGGTGGGGCGGGCAGCCGGGGACGTACAGGTCGACCGGGACGACCGAGCCGGCCCCGTTCAGCTGTTCGGGGTGGTCGACGTACGGGCCGCCGGAGATCGCGCACGCCCCGACCGCGATCACGATCTTCGGGGCCGGGGTCGCGTCGTAGGTCTTCCGCAGAGCCAGTTCCATGTTCTTCGACACCGGGCCGGTGATCAGCAGGCCGTCCGCGTGCCGGGGCGAGGCCACGAACTGGATGCCGAACCGCCCGAGGTCGAACACCACCGTGTTGAGCACGTTCGTGTCGGCCTCGCACCCGTTGCACCCGGCCGCGCTCACCTGCCGCAGCTTGAGCGACCGGCCGAACAGGCTCAGCAGCCGGGCGTCCAGCTTCTCGGCCAGCTGGTACGCCCCCTCGGTCCGGATCAGCGCCTCCCGGGTGCGGGTCGCCAGCCGGTGGTCGGTGGTGTAGGCGATCGCGCCTTCGGGACAGGCGGATACGCAGTCCGTGCAGAACAGGCACCGTCCCAGGTCGATCGACACCGTGCCGTCAACCGTGATGGCGTCCGTCGGGCACGCCTCGGCGCACGCCCGACACCCCTCCCGGCACTTCGACGAATCGACCGCCGGCATTCCCCTGAGACGGTCCGGGAGCACCGGCAACTCGATCGGGTACGGGATCGTCCGGTACTTCTGGCGGAGCCGTTCGAGGATATTGCGGATCATTGGGCAATCCAAACAACCCCGGGGCGATGCCCCGGGCTCTGGTGTCGCAGTCCGTTGGACTGCGGGAAGTTATAAGTCGTGCCCGCAGTACGACAGGTTGAAGCTCTTGTTGTTCAGCGGGAAGTCGGAGATCTGCTGGTCCCGCAGGGCGAGTGCGAGGCCGAACCAGTTGTGGAACGACGGGTCCACCACCTTGTACGCCGCGAACCGGCCGCCCGAATCGGTCAGCGCCACGTGGCAGATCTCGCCCCGCCAGCCCTCGGTGAGCGACGCGATCAGGTGGTCGGGCTGCGCGGCGCCGACCGGCCGGCGGAGGTCGCCGGCCGGCAGGGTGCGGAGCTGGGCGGCGACGAACTCGCCGCTCCGCTCGATCTCCATCCGCCGCACGTACGCCCGGGCGAACACGTCCCCGGTCGTCATCACCGCGAGTGGGATCTGCGCGAACCGGAACCCGCCGAACGCGAAGTCGAACCGGACGTCCCGCTCCACCCCGCACGCCCGGGCCGCCGGGCCGACCAGCCCGACGTCCAGGGCGGCCTGGTGGGACACCGTCCCGACCCCCTCGAACCGGGACATCACCGTGGTCGAGTTCCAGAGCAGGTCGGTCGCCCCGACCACGTCCCGGGTCGCCGCCGTCACCCGGTCGACGAGGCCGGCCGCCCGGTCCGGGTCGACGTCGAACCCGACCCCGCCGGGGCGGATCAGCCCCCGGCCGAACCGGTTCCCGCAGACGGCCGCGGTCGCGTTCAGGTAGTCGCCGCGGAGCCGGCCGCAGAACGCCGCGGTGGGTAGGTACCCGACGTCCTGGGCCAGCGCCCCCATGTCCCCGACGTGATTGGCCAGCCGTTCCAGTTCGAGCGCGACCGCCCGGAGGACCTGGGCCCGGAACGGGACCGGCGTCCCGGCGAGCCCCTCCAGCACCCGGCAGTACGCCAGGGCGTGCCCGACTGTGGTGTCCCCGGAAAGCGTCTCGGCGTAGTGGAGCGACCGCTTGGTCGGCCCGCCGCGCATCGCCCGTTCGACCCCGCGGTGCTGGTACCCGAGCTCGATCTCCAGGTGCAGCACCTCTTCCCCGTGGCACTGGAACCGGAAGTGGCCCGGCTCGATGATCCCGGCGTGGACCGGCCCCACCGCCACCTCGTGGGCCTCCGGGCCTTCCACCCGGAAGTACTCGGTCACGCCCGGCCGGATCTCCTCCGGGTCGCGGCCCCAGGCGTCCTTCCCCGGCCGGTAGCTCGGGTGAAACCGGATCGGCTTGAGCCACGGGTGCCCCTTCGGCACCACCCCCCACTGTTCGGCCAGCTCCCGCTCGAACCAGTGGGCCTGCGGGGCCTCCGGGGTGAGGGCGGGGTAGTCGTCGCCGACGGCGGTGCGGAGGGCCGTCAGGACGCCCCGGGCAGGGTAGCTGATCACCGCGTACAGCCCGACGCGATCCCCGGTCGGTAAGCCGAAGAAGGCGGAGAGGAACCCGCCGGCCGAAGGCCGGATCTCGTCCAACACCTGCTGGCGGAACGCGGGGACGTCCAGATGCGGCACGTCGGCCAGCGGGACCGGGTGGCCGTTCGTGAGTCTCGGGAGGGCGGTCACGGCGACACCCCCCCGGACAGGGCGGCGGCGGCATCCCGGAGGACCTCGCGGACGTCGACCGGCAGGTACAGCCCGAGCCCGAGGACCGCCCCGGCCAGGACGATCGGGGGGACGAGCATCGTGAGCGGCGGGCGGTACCCGGGCGGTGCGGACTGCCCGCCGGCCGGCTCGTGATCGACCGGCCCGGTCCCGTGGACCATCGGCAGCACCGCCGAGGCCATCCCCAGGAAGATCACCCCGAGCAGGACGAGATACGCCGCGGCGGCGACCGGGCGGTCCGCGTCCAGGAGTGTCTTTCCGACCGTGAACTCGCTGAGGAACAGGCTGAACGGCGGGGCCCCGGTGATCGCCAGGAACCCGGCCAGCCAGAGCAGCCCGGTCACCGGGTAGTCGGCCAGGAGGTTGTGGATTTTGGTCACATTCTTCGTCTGGTACGCGGCCAGGAGGATGCCGCTCGTGAGGAACAGCGACCCCTTTATCAGCGAATGACCGAGGGCGTGCAGGCCCATCCCGTACGCGGCCCCGCACCCGACCGCCAGGGCCAGGATGCCCATGTGCTCGACGCTCGAATACGCCAGCATCCGCTTGAAATCGGTCTGGCCCAGGATGAAGACCGCGGCGACGGCCATCGAGAGCAGCCCGAACCAGATCAACAGCTCGCTGCTGAACCCGGGAAACCCGGCGGCCGTACACACCTGGTGCCCCCGGAGGACGCCCAGGAACGCACAGTTGAGGAGCGCCCCGGACATGAGCGCGGACACCAGGGACGGCGCCTCGCTGTGGGCGTCCGGGAGCCAGGTGTGCAGCGGGGCGAGCCCCATTTTCGTCCCGTACCCGACGAGGAAGAACACGAACGCGATCTGCGCCCACGCCGGGTTCAGGGCCCGGGCGTTCGCCAGCAGGTCGCCGAGGACCAGGTTGATCCGGCCGGATTCCGCCTCGGCCCGGGGGATGGATGCGGCCAGGGCGAAGTTCCCGATCATCGCCAGGGCCAGCCCGACCGAGCAGATGAGGAGGTACTTCCAGGTCGCCTCCAGGGACCGGTGGTGGCGGTGGTAGTAAATCAAGGGCGCGGTCGCCAGCGTCGTCGCCTCGACCCCCACCCACAACAGTCCGAGGTGCTGGCTCAGGCTGACCCCGGTCATCGACCCGAGGAACAGGAGCATGCACCCGGCGAACACGGCCTCGGGCTCGTTGCGGAAGAACAGCCCGCCCTCCTCGATGTCCCGCCGGGGCTCGCCCACGTCCTCCCGGGCGTGATACCCGACGGCGTACACCGCGGCGGCCAGGAACAGCGCGCTACAGGTGGACAGGAACAGCAGCCCCGGGGCGTCCACCGCCAGCCAGCCGTCCAGGACCGGCGCCGGCCGGGCCGGCCAGTCCACCCACAGACGGGCCGTCAGGGCGGCGTGGACGGCGGCCACGGAGACCAGCATCGCACGCCGGACCGGGTGGCTCCGGATCGCGAACGCCGCACCCGCGGCTACCAGGGGGATCAGGATCAACCCCGCGATCATACGCCCCAGCCTTTCCTGGGTTAGTGGGCGGTGGGCAAGGACCAGGAAGCAGTTTTTAGCCTGAAAGGCTGATAACCCTGAGCCCAGTGCATCGCCCCGGGCGGGGGAACGCCCTTCGATCGAGCGGACCGTAGTCGCGGCCGCGTTCCCCACCCAGGGCGATGCCCTGGGCTATCGGCTCCCACCCCGTTGGGGTGAAAACCCAAACGCCCTGACTCCTGTTCCCTGACCCCAGACTCCTGACCCCGGACTCACTTCCCCACGTCCTCCTGGTCCGGCCAGTCGGTCAGGGCGGTCATCCCGCCGACCTCGATCGAGTCGAACGTCCTGCTGATGTGGAACAGGGCCACCCCCATCACCATCACCATGATGAACACGTCCAGCAGGATGCCCATCTCGATCAGGAGCGGGACCTCCATCGCGGTCGAGAGGCCGGCCAGGAAGATCCCGTTCTCCAGCATCAGGTAGCCGAGGATCTGGTTCAGGGCGTTGTTCCGGGCGACGATCAGGAACAGCCCGGCCAGGACGGTGTACGCCGCGACCGGCAGTTCCAGCGGGTTCGCCCCCTCGTGGGGCAGGGTGATGCCCCCGTACTTCATCCCCCACAGGCAGGCGGTCAGCAGGCCGACCCCGATCAGGATGGACGCCGTATACCCGACCGGCGGGTCGGTCTCCCGCTCCACCCGGGCGGTCCGCAGCGCCCGCAGGAGGAGGATCGGGAAGACGACCGCGTCGAGAATCGTGCCGATCAGGACGATCACCACCACCCGGAGGGTGACGTGGTGGTTCGGGAGGAGGAGCGCCGCCGCCCCGACCACCACCCCCTGCACCGCCAGCACCCGAATGCCGAGCCGGATCCGGCTGGACCCGAGCAGGACCAGGGTGGTCAGGATCAGAAGGACGAACGCGGCGTCGAGCAGGCCGGTCACCGGGCACCCCCCTGGTCGAGGACGAACGCCAGGGCGGCCAGGGCCGTGGCCCCCACCAACAGCTGCGGGACGCGCGGGAGCTGGAGGCGGGCGATCGTCGCCTCCACGACCCCGACCGCCACCGCCACCCCGAGCATGGCCGCCACCCCGATCAGCGTGTCCAGGCCCGGCACCCCGACCCCGAGGGGAAACAGCAGGCCGACCAGGAGCCCCCCGAACAGCCACACCTTCAGGGCCGCGGTGTACGTGATGTAGGCGAAGTCCGGCCCGCTGTGGTCGAGCACCATCACCTCGTGGATCATGGTGAGTTCGAGGTGGGTGGTCGGGTCGTCCACCGGGATGCGGGAGGTTTCGGCCAGGAGGACCACCCACCACGCGACCGCGACGAGCGGGACGACCAGCCCGGCCGCCGCCCACACGTCCGCGGTCATCGCGGCGTGGAGGGCCGAGAGGGACAGGAGGCCGGGGACGGCCGGGTCCGCCAGCCGTTTCGCCAGGGCGGCCAGCCCGAGCATCACGGCCGGCTCGGCGAGCGCGGAGTACAGCACCTCCCGGTTCGCCCCCATCCCCTCGAACGCGCTGCCGGTGTCCAGGGCGGCCAGGACCAGGAACAGCCGGGCGGTCCCGAGCAGGTAGACGAAGAGGATGAAATCCCCCTGGAAGGAGATTACCGCCGGGGCCCGGCCGAACGGGAGCATCAGCAGGGCGGTGCCGACCGCGGCCAGCCCGACGATCGGCCCGGCCCGGAACACCCAGGTCGTCGTCCGGCTGTACACCGCCCCCTTGCGGAGGAGCCGCCCCAGGTCGTAGTAGGGCTGGAGCCACGGCTGGCCCCGTCGCCCGGCGTAGGCCGCCTTCGTCCGGTTGATGACGCTCAACAGGAAGGGCGCCAGCACCAGGGCCAGCGCGACGTGGGCAAAGCTGACGGCGCCGCCGATCGTCATCCCCTTACCCCCGCGTACCAGAAGAGGACGGCGACCAGGGTGAGCATGATGTACAGCACGTACAGGTGGACCCGGCCGCTCTGGAGGATCCGCCCGCCGCTCATCGCCCACGCCACCAGTTTGAACACCGGGCGGTACCCGCGGGTCTCGGCCACGTCGTCCGCGCGGGTCTTCACCCCGTCGTTCGGACCGGGGAAGTAGGGAAACGGGCCCGGCTTCTCCCGCTCGTGTCCGACCGCCGGGCCGACCAGGTCGGCCGCCGACTGGGCGAACGACGACCCGGTGTACTGCATCCGGGCGGATGGGGCGGCGTACCCGCAGTCCCAGGTGCCCGCCTCGCCCACCTCCCGGCCGGCGAGCAGCTGGCGGCGAAGAACGGTCAGCCCGCCGACCAGGAGCAGGAAGATGCCGGTCACGACGGTCACCGCGGTCAGCGGCCCGGCCGCTTCCTCTCCCACCGCCGGCCCGACCGCCGCCGGGGCGGCCCCGGTGACCACGACCAGGGCCGGGGCGAGCCCGCCGACCAGGCTCGGGGCGGCGAGCCCCAGCCCCACACACGCCGCGGCCAGGATGACGACGGGCACGGTGACCGACATCGGGACCGGGCCGAACCCGACCGACGGGTCGCGGGGGGCGCCGAGGAAGGTGAGCCCGGCCGCCTTGCTGAACGCATAAACCGCGAGCCCGCCGATCAGGCCGAGCGCGGTCAGAACCGCCAGCGGAGGGAGGGCCTCCGGCCCGCCGGCGGTCGCCTCCTCCTCGAACGCGGCCAGGTAGATCAGGAACTCGCCGGAGAACCCGGCGAGGGGCGGCAGCCCGCAGATCGACGCGGCCCCGATCACGAAGCACGTCCCGAGGACGGGGGCCTTCTTCATGAGCCCGCCGAGCCGGTCGATGTCGGTGGTCCCGCAGGCGTGTTTCACCGCCCCGGCCCCCATGAACAAGAGCCCCTTCCCCGCCGCATGGGTCCAGACGTGGAGCAGCGCCCCGCCGAACCCCAGCACGGCCATCGGCGTGCTGCCGGCGTGCTTGCCGTACAGCCCGAGCCCCAGCCCGAGAAAGATGATCCCGACGTTCTCGACCGAACTGTACGCGAGCAGCCGCTTGAGGTCCTTCTGGACGATGGCGTTCAGGATGCCCGACACGCCGGACACCAGCCCGACCCCGATCAGCACCCACGCCCACCACACCGGGGGCGGGCCGAGGACCGCGATCACCCGGACCAGCCCGTACACCCCGAACTTGATCAGCACGCCCGAGAGCAGTGCCGAGACCGGGCTCGGGGCGACCGGGTGGGCCTCCGGCAGCCAGACGTGGACCGGGACGATCCCGGCCTTGGTCCCGAACCCGACGACCGCGAGCAGGAACACCAGGCCGGTGAGGGCCGGCGACAGGCCGGCGGCGGACAGCCGGTCGAACTCCAGGGACCCGTCCGCCCGCCCGAGCAGGACGAACACCGGGACGAGACACGCGGCCCCGAACTGGGAGGCGGCCAGCCACTTCCACCCGGCGGGGCGGGTTTCCGGCCGCTCGGCGTGGTAGATCACCAGGAAGAACCCGGCGACCGCCATCACCTCCCAGCCGAACAGGAACAGGACCGCGTTCCGGGCCAGGGCGACGGTCACCATCGCGGCGGCGGTCAGGTTCAGCATCAGCCAGGCGACCCCGGGCGGGAGGGCGCCGGGGTGGTCCCCGAAGTACCCGATGCAGGCGACCGCGACCAGGGCGGTGAGCAGGAGCACGGGGGCGAGGAACACCGCCGAGAGCCCGTCGAGTCCGAGATGGAGAGACGCCGCCGGAACAGTGTCCCACGGGCCGATCCGGTCCCAGCCGGGCCCGCCGGCGAGAACGCCGACGACCTCCGGCAGGCCGGCCGCGGCGGCGAGCACGCACCCGCCGGCCCCGACCAGCCCGGCGGG
>JAQGHQ010000133.1 GCA_028288765.1 Gemmataceae bacterium
GTGCGGTTGATCTCCGCGAAAGCCCCTCGGCACAGGGGTGAAGGGACTTTCGCGGAGATCAACTGCACCCGAGGTAAACCAGCACTTACGGCGACTCCGACTGACTACCGTTGACTGACACTTGTCCGCTCGGCGTGGACATGGCCGACCTTGGTCGCGCGAACACCCGGATCCGGTATCCGGGGCGCTCACATATTCACGCCCAGCCGTGGACAGGCCACCCGGGCCATTCCCCTTCTTCCTCTCCCTCACGGGGAAAGGGGACCAGAAACGGACACCGTCACCGGGTCCCTTGATGAGACCAGTTTGACACTTCCCAAAAAGCGATTCCGAACCCCCGAGCCACACACGTCTTCCGGCAAGATGACCGATATGAACGGTTAAGATTGGTTAAGATTTGCGGGTTGTCCGACCGGCGCGCATTCTTTGGACGACTCAACCCGGAGGTGGTTAACTCTCGTTAACTCGTTAACTATACACTTGTACAGATGAAGACTCGTGCTCCTGGCTCTTGCCGGTTGCCCCGGTGAGGCGGCAACACCACTCGCCAAGCCCAACCGGTTACGCCCGAATCACTTCTGTTTCGCCCACCACGCACGCCAGGCATCGGCGGCGGCCTTTCGCTGGTCCTTGGTCGCCCCGGCGGCCGGGCCGAAGTCCTGGCTGGTCAGGCTCTTCAACCCGGCACGCGCGGCCCGCACCACGATCTCCTCGTCGTCGGCCAACCGGTCGATCAGATCCGGGACGTGCGTTTTGTCGTCCTTCATCGCGCACGCCAACACGGCCCCACGTCGCAGTTCAGGGTCGTCCGACTTCACCATCCCCCGGAGACTCTCCGCTGTCATCCGGGTCAACCGCTCGGCGAGCGATTCGCGCGCCTGCTTCTTGCGATCCCCGTCCAGCTGGTGGATCGCCTGGACCAGCCCCTTCGTGTAATCGGGGCCTTTCCCGTCGCGCATCTGATCGAGGGCCTTCGACCAGTCCGCGGCGGGGACCTTGACCAGTCCCGCGGCCAGCTTCGCCGACCCATCCTCGACCGGGGTCGGCAGCGGCCTGGCCGGTAAACCCGAACTCCCACCCGGCGCGACTGTCGCCGCGGGTTGGTTCGGCTTCGGGGCCGGTTCGGTCGCTCCCGGTCCGGTTCCGGCCCGGAGTTCGGTGTTGCCCGTGTCCTTCTGGACCTTGGACGACAGGTCCCGGGCCACATTCGCCTTGGTGAGGAAGAGGATGGCAAACGCGGTACACGGCTCGACCCCGTAACTGGCCCCATTCCAAGATCCGTCCTGCGTTTGCGACCGGACGATCGCATCGGCCCCGTGCGCGTACCAGTCCACCGCGCCGATCTTGTCTACCCCGAAGATCACCCCGACCCGCTCCAGCGACCACAGGAAGTACAGGTCGCGTTCGCCCATCCGGCCCCCGTTGCCCAGCAGCCCGCCCGCCTGGGTGTGCCCGTTGAGGACGGCACCGAGGTTGGCCATCCCCGCCTGAACGGCCAGGTCGCGAGCGTCCGGCGGGCGCTTCGCGTCGCCCGGCTTCTTCCCGGCAGGCTTGTCCGTCCGGGTGGGCGGGTTGAAGAACGGGTCGTTCGCCTTGGGGTCTTTCGGTGCGGGCTCCTTCTCCTTCGGCGCGGTCTCCAGGTTCATCCGGCGTTCTTCCCGCCTGGCCACCCCGGTGGAGAGGCCGAGGAGCCCGGCGCAGGTCATCGAGGGAGAGCTCATCATGACCATGCCGCCCACACCCGAGTACCCCCACCCGCCTGTTTGGGGGTCCTGCGAGCCCAGGAACCGCTTTTCGACGAGATCCAGCGCGGCCTCGACCGGGACCCCGTGTTTGCGTGCGACCCAGACGGCGAGAAGCCCGAACTGGGTATTGGAGTTGTCGTCACCGTGGTTCACAACTCGATTGGCCCACAGCGCAGCTGCGTACTTCTCGACTTCGGGGTGAAGCTTTCCGGCCGCGGCAGGCTTGCCCGGGGCAGCTCCTTTGGGCTCCTTGGGTGGGAGGACCGGGTTGACGGCGGGCGGGTTCGGGCCGCCCCCGGCCACCAGCTGGTTGTTCTTCAGCCCGGCCCGGAGCCGTTGTTCATGCTCCTGAGAAACGGAGTCGACGCAGTCGTACCCCCAGCCCCCCAGGGCGGTCTGGCCGGCCAGCAGACGGACCGCCAGGAGCTGGATCAGGGGGCCGTCGGCCGGGTCTTCCAGCCGGTCGAGAAAGATCAGACAAAGCGCGACCGAGTAGGTTTTGGTTTCCCGGTAGGCGGCGTCCCGGACGGAAGCCGCGATCGCCCGGAGGGCCGGGTCGTTCGCCGGCGTCTTGGCCTCGATCAGAGCAATCCCGGACAGGGCGATCGGCCCGCTCCCGTGGCCGGCGGGATCGACCCCGATACCGACCCCGGGCCGGGCATCCTTGTAGCGTGCCTTGAGGAAATCCGTGCCCTTTTGGATTGCTGCGTCGATCTCCTTCTGGGTCGCCGCCGGAACAGGCGCGGCGGTCAGGAGGACGAGTCCGACAACCGACCCGGCGCGAACAAACGATGCCATCGGGAACCCTCGGCGGGTGCGATCGCTGCTGACCCCATCGACTCTAACACAGCTTCGGCCGGAAGGCGACCGGCAACGACCCCACCCGCCCGGCGCGCCCCGGGCCGGACCCACCCGCGGGTCAAAAGGCCCGGCCCCCCGGCCGTCAGCGGACCAGGACACTGACCGGGATGAGGTGGTTGATCATGTAACTCCGCCGGTCCGGGTCGCGTTCGGCCGGCTGGGTGGTCCCTTTCTCGTCCGTGCATCGGGCGAGCAGGTTCACCGGCCCCTTCTCGACCGGGGCCGTCCATTCGTACCGCCACAGCACCCAGCAAAACGGCTTCTGGGTCCCATCGAGGTGGGCCGCGGCCCAGGTCTTACCGCCGTCGGTGCTGAGCTCGACCCTGGCGACCTTGTTCTCCCCGGCCCACGCCGCCCCGAAAATCGTGTACGCTTTGCCAGCGGGGACGACCTCGTTCAGCCCCGGGCGGGCGATCACGGCCTTCGGCTGGATCTCCCTCACCGGCACCAGCTCCGGCTCCTCCCCGATCGGCCGGACGAAGTACGCATAATCCAACGTCTGAAAATACCCGCCGTACGGCCTGTCCACCACCACGATCCGGGTCAGCCATTTGACCGCCGCCATCCCGTACCACCCGCCGACCACCGCGCGGAGGGGGAACCCGTGGGCCGGAGTCAGGTCTTCGCCGTTCATCCCCCACGCGAGGAGGGCTTCGGGCCTGCGGGCCTTGGCGTACGTCTGGCTGAAGCTGAAATGGATCGGCCCGGGGGTGGCCGGGTCGGCGACCGCCCCCCTGTCCGCCCCGACGAGGACCACTTCCGCCGCCCCGGGCCGGGGCTTCGCCCGGTCGAGGACCGCGGCGAGCGGGACCCCCGTCCAGTCGGCGGTCCCGACCCCGCCGTGCCCCCACTGAAGCCCCCGCGCCGCGGGCACGAGGAACACCCGGCCGTTCCCCGCGCACTCCAGGGTCAGCGGGGTCGTGACCGGGGCGAGTTTTTTGACCTCGTCCAGCGAGAGCTCCAGTCGGTTCTCGACGTGCCCCTCGACGACGAGCTTGAAGGTCTTCGGGTCGACCGCCGGGACCGCGAAGTGGCTGCGGACGTAAAACCGTTCGGTCGGCACCTTCCAGTCGGCCAGCGAGCCGAACGGCATCTCCAGGTTTTCCGGCCTGTGCTGCCGGACGATCATCCCGTTGAAGGACGCATTCGGGATCGCCGCTGGGGGCTCCGCCGCCGAACGCCCGGCGAGGAGCGTGGCGGCCGGGGCGAGAGAGACGGCCCGGAGCAGGTCGCGGCGGGAGAGGTGCGGCATCGATCGCCTCCGAAGAGATCGCTCACGATAGTGTCACAGAGGCACGGGGGACGGTCAACGCAAAAGAATAGGGCGTAACCGGCGAGTGGACCGCCCAGGGCTCACGCCCTGGGCTACTCTCCACCGCCCCGTTGGGGCGGAAGACGGATCTCGCCCCAACGGGGCGACAGACAGTAGCCCAGGGCATGAGCCCTGGGGCGGAGGCTCCACCACCTCTATTCCATCTTCCGTCCGACCGGAGAACCGCGGCGGATCGCCCGGCCGGGCTTCGCCCCGGTGTGTTTGCCGCCGGGTTCGAGCACCGGCGTCCCGTTCACGACCACGTACTCGATCCCCTCGTTGTAGGCGAAGGGCTTGTCGTAGGTCGACCGGTCGATCACCCGGTCGGGGGCGAACAGCGTGAGGTCGGCGACCGCCCCGGGGCGGATCACCCCGCGGTCGGTCAGCCCGAGCTTCGCCGCGTTGAGCGAGGTCATCTTCCGGACCGCGTCTTCCAGCCCGAGCACCTTCCGGTCCCGGACGTAGTGGCCCAGGACCCGGGGGAAGGTGCCGAAGTTCCGCGGGTGCGGGTTGCCCCGGCGGAGCGGCCCCTCGGTGGCGTACGCCGCCCCGTCCGACCCGACCGAACACCACGGCTGGACGAGCGCCGCGGTCATGTCCTTCTCGTCGTGGTGGGCGTACACGCACGGGACCGACCCGTCGGACTCGACGAGCACGTCGAAGAGGACGTCGAGCGGGTCGGGCGGCGGGGTTTTCCCCCTGGACCGTGTCTCGATCACCCGGTCCATCGTGAGCCCCTCGAACGGGCCCCGCCCGCTGACGAGCATCCGCGACCAGTCCCCGCCGACCGCGGTGTAGTGGTTGTACCACCCGGGCAGGCCGTCCTTGATGTCGCGTTTCATCCGCGCCCGCTCGGCCGGGTCCTTCAGCCGGCCGAGGAGCTTCGCCGGGCCGCCCTCGTGCGCCCACGGCGGGATGATGCTCGCGAGGTTGTTGTTCCCCCGGGTGTACGGGTATACGTTGGCCTGGACGTTCACCCCGCGGGCGCGGGCGGCGGCGATCACCCCGACGAGGTCCCCCATCCGGCCCCAGAGCTTCTGGTCGGCGATCTTCAGGTGGATGACGTCGACCGGAACCCCGGCCCGCTCGCCGACCTCGATCACCTCCTTCACCGCCTCGAACACGCCCAGCCCTTCGTTGCGGTTGTGGGTCGAGAACAGGCCGCCGTGTTTCTTGACCGGCCCGCACAGCCGGACGAGGTCGGCGGTGGTGGCGAGCGAGCCCGGCGGCATGGCGAGGAGGCTCGACAGGCCGAACGCCCCGTCCCGCATCGCCTCGTCGACGATCGCCTCCATCTCCCGGAACTGCTCTTCCGTCGGCCGGGCGTGAGACGCCCCCATGACGCACTGCCAGACGTTGTCGAGCCCGACGTAGGAAACGACGTTCACCGCCACCCCGGCCCTGTCGATCGCGTCGAAGTAGCCGCCGAGGGTGGTCCACTCGAACACCCGGCCCCCGTCCCGGAACCGGGCGGGCGGGAGTTTCCCCTTCGCCGGCCCTGCGGACGTCCCTTCGCCCAGCACTTCGAGCGTGACGCCCTGGCGGACCTTACTCTCGGCCCGGCCGTCCTCGAGTAACAGGGTGTCCGAATGCGAGTGGATATCGATAAAGCCGGGCGCGACGACCAGCCCCTTCGCGTCGATCTCCCGCGCGGCCTTCACGGTGAGGGCCCGGCCGACGGCGGAGATGCGATCCCCGGTGACGGCGACGTCACCGTGGAACCACGGGTTACCCGTGCCGTCGACCACCACGCCGTTGCGGATCAGCAGGTCACACGGTTTCCCGGCCGGGTCGGTGGCGGAAAGCCGGGCGCCCCACGGAGCGACGGCGGCGGCGGTTGCGGCCTGAAAGAGATCCCGGCGGGAAGGGTGAGGCATTGAGAAGACTCCGGCAGACATTAACCACAGAGTCACAGAGAACACAGAGGGAAGCAGCACCGAGGAAAACGAAATCGTTTGGGCGTACCCGGTCGGGCTCGCGAGCGATTCGGCTGTTTTCGGGAGGTCGACGTCTTCGGCTCTGGGTGCCTGCACCGGTCTGGAGACCGGTGAAGCAAAACCCTTCAACGACGCGAGCGGCCCACCGGTTACGCCCAAATCGTTTTATCTCTCTTCTCGGTGCCCTCTGTGACTCTGTGGTGAACTCTTCCCAGCGACTCCCCTCAGAACCCCAGCCCCTTGGTAGTGGTCTTCACCCGCACGAGCTTATCGTTCGCGCAGATGTAGAGCACGCTCCCGTCGTCGCCCCACCCGCAATTGGCGTTCTTGTCGCCGATCACGATGGTGCCCAGGTGGGTACCATCCGGGGCGAACACGAACACCCCGTCCGGGCCGGTGGCGAAGACGTTCCCCTTCTGGTCAACCTTCAGCCCGTCCGGAAGACCCGGCTTCTTCGCCTTCACGGCCTCGGTCGCGTCGTGGAGCACCTTCCCCGGCCCCAGGGTGCCGTCGTCCTTGATCGGGAAGGCCATCCAGATGGCCTTGTCCGGATCCGAGTTGGCGACGTACAGCGTCTTTTCGTCCGGCGACAGGCCGATCCCGTTCGGGCGGCTCATCTCCTTGGTCAGCAGGATCACCTCGCCCGTGGGCTTGAGCCGGTAGACCCCCTGGAAATCAAGTTCCTTCGCCGGGTCCTTCATCTGCCCGGGCAGGCCGTAGGGGGGGTCGGTGAAGAGGATGTCCCCGGCCTTCGTGAACACGAGGTCGTTCGGGCTGTTCAGCCGTTTGCCCATGTACTTGTCGGCCAGGGTGACGAACGCCCCGTCTTTCCCGAGCTTGGCGACGCGGCGGTCCCCGTGCTGGCAGAGGACGAGGTTCCCGTCCTTGTCGAGCGCGAGCCCGTTGGACCCCGGTTCGTACCCCTTGAACTCCTCCTTACCGGTGTACCCGCTCGGCTTGAGGAAGTCCTTCACCCCTTCTCTGGCCGACCACTTCACGACCCGGTTGTTCGGGATGTCGGAGAACAGCAGGTACCCGCCGTCCTTGACCCAAACCGGCCCCTCGGTCCACTTGAACCCGCCGGCCAGGACCTCGATCTTGGCGTTTTTCGGGATCAAGTCGTCGAGCTTCGGGCTCTTACGGTCGATCGAGCCGATGGTGGCCCGCTTGTCGTCGGCGCGGACGACCCGGGGGACGAGCCCGCCGGCGGAGAGGATCGTTACAGCGGCCAGCAGCGCGGCAGCCGGCCGGACAACGGGACGGAACATGGGGGTGAGGTCTCCTGGGGCGGCCGGCCGAAAAAGTGGAAAGGTGAGCCGGCGAGCCGCTTCCGACACATGGTATCCGCAAGGTCGGGCGGAACAAGCGGATACCGGCGGAGACTCATTGCCGGCCCGCGTAGACTGAAAACGGGGCAAAATCGCCGTGCCGGGGCAGCCCACGGGGTGGTAAGATCGCTAAACCAACTCCCGACCCGCAACCCCTCTCCGTCACGCGAAAGGGCTACCGCTGTGGGAAACGAAGACGCCGTCAAACCTGATGCCGGGGCCGAAGTCCCGGCCACCCACCCGAAGGGGTTTCTGTTCCTTTTCGCCGGAGAGTTCGCCGAGCGGTTCTCGTTCTACGGAATGAGGGCCATCCTCCCGCTTTACCTCTCCGACCAGATGGGGTTCGGGGAGGTCGGGAGCGGGACTTACTACCCGCTCTTCCTCGGGCTGTGCTACTTCCTCCCGCTGCTCGGCGGGTACATCGCCGACAACTTCCTCGGCAAGTACTGGACCATCGTCGGGTTCTCCGTTCCTTACGTCGCGGGCCAGTTCCTCGTCGGGTTCGAGAACAAGTACCTCCTGGTCCTCTCCCTCGGGCTGCTCGCGATGGGCACCGGGGTCATCAAGCCAAACATTTCTACCCTGCTCGGGATGACCTACGACCAGCAGCGGCCCGGGCAGGACAAGCTCCGGAGCAACGCCTTCCAGTACTTCTACATGTCGATCAACATCGGGGCGTTTCTGTCCACGCTCATCGTCCCTTTCGTCCGGACCGAGACCGGCAGCTACCTGTACGCATTCATGGTTCCGGCAGTGTTCATGGTTATCGCCCTCGGCATCTTCGCGGCAGGTAAGCCCTATTACGCCGTCGAGGTGATCAACCGACACCGCCCGCCGATGACCCCGGAGGAGAAGGCCGAGCGGTGGCAGGTTCTCGGGCGGATCGGCCTCCTGTTCCTGCTCGTCACCTTTTTCTGGGGGGTGTTCGACCAGTCGTCATACACCTGGGTCTTCTTCGCGAAAACGTACATGGATCGGAGGGTGTTCGGGTACGAACTCGCCCCGGACTCGATCCAGGCGCTCAACCCGTTGTTCATCGTCCTGTTCATCGGCGGCACACTCGTCTACCGGACTGTCACGGCGACCGGGAGGGCCGGGGACGCGACGGGCGGCGTCCGGCCGACGTCGAAAATGCTCGTCGGGTTTCTGCTGACCGCAGCCTGTATGGGGGTCATGGCGGTCGCCGGGTTCCTCGCCGGATCGAAGCAGGACACGGTGCGAGTGGCACTGAAGGAGGGCGACATCATTCTCCCGCCGGCCGACACGAAACTCTCGGATGTGAGCCCGGCCGGCGGGAAGGTGGAGCTGTCGTTTCCCGGGTCCGTCCGGCTAACGGTCTCAGACTGGGTCTACGACCCGGACAAGAAGCGGGGGTTGCTGTCGGACGGAGAGTTGGAGTTCGGCGACGGGAAGAAACTGGTCATCAAGGGTGGGCGGATCGACTTCGATCAGTCCCGGGGGGTGTTCGGGACCGGACCCGTCAGCCTTGTCGGTGTGCTGGAGACGAGGCTGAAGCCCGGCGACTACCCGCTGGGCCGGGACAAGCTGACGATCGGAAAGGAAAACACGGCAGCCGTCAAGGTTGGCGAGACGGTCGCAGCACCGAAAGACGAGAAGCCCACGAAGGTGTGGTTGGAGTCGATGGAGTGGGTGAGGCCCGAGGAGCGGGTAACGGTGTGGTGGATGGCCCTGGCCTTCCTGGTCATCACCGTGGCCGAGATCCTGATCTCGGTGACCGGTCTGGAACTGGCGTTCGTCGTCGCCCCGCAGAACATGAAGGGTTTCGTGACCGGATGCTGGCTGCTGACGGTCGCGATCGCGAACTGGTTCATCAACGCTCCGATCGCCGGGCTCTACCCGGCGATGCACCCGGGCATGTACTTCCTGATGCTGGCCGGGGTCGGGCTTTTGGTCGCGGCGTTGTTCGTCCCGGTCTCGGCCCGCTTCAACGCGACCGGACAGACCGCTTCGCCGACTCGCGCCCCTGGAGCTCGGCCGGGGAGTCAGGAAGGGAATACCGAGGTGGTGTGACGGGCCGCGGGCGGGGCCTGGGGAGCCGACCGGGGCAACTCCTGGTCGACTCACGCCGCCGGCCCCTTTAGCCTGGGGTTTGTAGGGTGGGTCGAGTCTTCGAGGCCCACCGAGATTAACACCGGTGGGCCTC
>JAQGHQ010000223.1 GCA_028288765.1 Gemmataceae bacterium
CGACCGGCGGCCCGGTGGTCGTCGCCGGGATGAGCGGGGCGGCCGCCGCCCTCACCCGGTGCTGGGTCCGTTCGTCCGCCCGGGCGGTAGGGCTCGTCCCGGGCTGTGGTGAGTAACGGCGGGGTAGGGGCGGTCTCGAGTTCGGGCCCCGGGGCGGCGTCCGGCCGGTCGACCGTCCCCGGGTCGGGGGCGGTTCAGCCCGTGCGGCCGCCCACCCCCGGACCGGACCCGGGGGCGTCCCGCCCCCGTCCGACCGGAGGGCCGAGAATGGGAAAGACTGCGATCATCGACGAGGTGCACCTGACCGTCCGGATCCCGGCCGACCTCCCGGAGGCCGACGCCGAGGCCGTCCGCCGGGCGCTGTTGGGGCGGCAGTTCATGGCCCGGCTCCGGAGGGCGGTCCGGGCGGTCGTCCGGGGGACGCCGGGTCTGACCCCGGTCCACATCCGGCTGCCCGTTTTCTTTAGCCCTGGAGCACCCGGCGGCGTCGTGTCCGCTCGGCGGCCCACAACCGGTCCGAACTGCGAAGGTCACGAGTGCAGAGGAAAGTCTGGGCGGTCGGGCCCCCGGCGCGAGCGAATCCACTCACATGCGGATCGGCCCGGTGATTCACCCGTGAGCCGTGAGAACCGCATCCCGGTCGCCGCGCGAGGGGAAGGCGCTCGCCGCCGGAAGTCACAGTGCCGCCCTCATCAGGGATCGGGGGCTTCGTCGCGGTCACTCCGAGTGACTGGAGGTGAGGCGATTCCCTCCGGCCTGAAGCTGCTCCAGAACACCGAGATCGTCGATCACCCGGGACACCACTCGACCGAACGTCGATACCGCCGTCTCGGCGAGTGCGAGTTGGTTCCCACCCGGATCCCGCGACTCGTCCAGACTACTCCGGATCTCTTCCCGAAGTTTGTTGCGGACTTCTTCCCGGCACTCGTCCAGCTGGCGACGAAATTTCGCGTCCCACAGAGTCAGGTGGAGGAGCCTTAACGTCACGGCGTTGAACTGGTGTTGCCGGACGGCCCGTTCCAGGACCGTTTGGGTGCCAGCCTTGATCCCCAGGTACGCCAGCAACGCCCCGATCGCCAACAGCACCCCCATCCAGGGGTGAATCGTCACCGCCACGACGATGAGCTTGATCTTGATCGCGGCCACGACGGTCGCGACCACGACACCGGTCACGGCCGTGACGTCCGAAGCCGTATCGGCTGCCGCACTCGCAAAGCGCCCGGTGCTTCCCAGCGGGCCGACGATTCCGAGCACGGAAAACGATTCCGGGACGTACAGGGTCGCGTCGCCGGCGATCGCGTGTTCCCGGAGGAACAGCCTGAGGTGGTCCCGGAGGAGGCGGACCAGGTCCGTGTCCAGCGCCCGACAGTGCTCCTCCAGGAGAACGCGGGCCTCCGGGTCGAACCGATCGCAGAGGGTGACGACGCGGGCTTCGACCGACTCCAGGGAGCCCCCGTTCTGATACCAGTCCCGGAACACCGCCTCGACCGACGGCATGAGGGCATTCAGCAAGGCCACGGCCGCGTCATCGGCGAACCGGTCCAACCGCCCCGCGACGGCCGCACCGAACCTCGCCTGCGCCCCGGGCAGATCGCTCCGGAGGACCTCGCGCCGGTGCCGGTGCCGCGCCTTCAGCGCGACGTACAGGGCGAGGCCCGAACCGACCGCCGCGTCCGGGTCGTCCGACCGGATAACATCCCGGTCGGGATCGAGGCCGAACACCTCCGCGGCCAGCCGCCTCATGAACGGCCACTCGGAACTCCCGCCGGTCAGGACGACCTTCCCGAACCGGCCCGAGACGCCGCCGGTCTCCCGGCCGCGGGACAGGGTCCGGCGGATCCAGTCGTAGAGGTCGATGGGCTCACCGGACGCCAACGGCCCCGGCAGGCCGACCGCCCGGAAGTAGTCGACCACCAGCGGACTCGGCCGGTACGCGCGGGCCCGGGCCTCGAACTCCGCGACCGTGGCACCCCGGAGCCACTTCCGCTCGTCGCCGACCGTGATCCGCCCCTTGAAGCTGCTCATGTCGTCGCCCATTTCCTTCCACCGGCGGGAAAAGTCCTCCTTGAGCTCGCGGCATTCTTTCTGCCAGACGACCATGCCCTCCCGGACGTCGAGAGTCAGCGGCGCGTTCTGGTCCCGAACCCACTGGAAGAACAGGTCGTCGAACAGCCGCCCGCCGAGCGTCGGATCGCCCCACGGCTCGCGCAGCCCGTCGGCCCCGACGAGGGCGACGTCCAACGTGCCTCCCCCGAAGTCGACGACGACCACGCCCTGGCGGGCCTGGGCCAGCGTGAGACTGCCGTTGTTGAGGTGATAGGCGAGCGCGCCCAGGGGCTCGTCCACGCACTCGACCCGGGCGAACCCGGCACCCCGGACGGCTTCGATCGTTCGGTCCCGGTGTTCCTGCGGGATCTCGGCCGGCACCCCCACCACGACCAGGTCCCGGGTCGGGGCTCCCGGATAGACCTCGGCGACGTCGGCACAGACGCGGCGGAGGAAGGCCAGGGCGTCCCCGCGAGCCGTTTCGGACCGCACCAGATCGGGCTTGAACCCGAACGCGAACCGGTGCCGGGCTCGTTCGTCCGCCTCGAACAGCGTCCACGCCTGGAACGCCACGGTCCCGTAGGCGACGACATCGTCAGCGGACCGGGCCGGCTCCCGCCAGAGGACGCAGGTGGCCGTCGACGTTTTCCCCCCGAGCTTGATCGGGGTGGGAACCAGTCTCCCGTCCGCGCCGTCGGTGCAATGGGCGACGTGCGTGTTGCTCGTGCCGAAGTCGATGCCGAGATAGCGACGCATCGGAACCCCCCGTTCACGGCCGCCCGCGCGGCCTCAGACCTTCCGCACCTCACCCCGGTGGACGACTGTTCCGTGGTGCCGGAGGGCGGCGCAGGACATCCGCACGGCCTGGCCCGGCGCGATCAACCCGTACGAATCGAATTCCGCGCGCATCGAGTCCTCGTAGGTCCGGCCACGAGAGATCAGGCGCCATTCGAAGCCGGCTTCTTCGAACCGCTGAAAGAACGCCTCGAGCAGGTCCCACAGGTCGTCCGCCCGCTCGCGCTCGTGGAGGGCGGTGTAAAGGTCGGAAAGGGCCGCCACGATCGACCCGTTGATCCACTCCCGGACCACCGGGTCGGGGCTCTTCAGCGGGGCACCCCGTTCCGGATGGGCCCAGGCGAGAGCGAGCACGAGGTCCGCCGCGGACCGGAGGAGGTGGTCGAGTCGGCGGCGGCGGTGGGCGAGGGCCTCCTCCGAAGAGGGGGGCGCCCCCCGGGGCCGTACCGCGCCGAGGACCAACCAGACCGCGGCCAGGTAGAGCGATGCACGGAACCAGCCCGTCGTCTGGCCTCGAACGACGCGCCAGATGCCCGCGCCGACCATGCCGATACCCGCCGTCCCGGCAACCGTGCGCAGGATGGCTTGCAGGCGCGGCCGGGCCGCCAGGGAGGCGAGACTTCGGACCAGGGTATACGCCCCGAGAACGCCACCGACCCACAGCCCGACCGGCCGGTTTTCCAGCGCGACCCAGGTGAGGGGGGAGAGCACCAAAGCCCCGACTGCCGCCCCGATCGCCGCCGGCAGCGCCCACGCCGAGGCCGGGACCTCCATCCGCTCTTCCATCTCGGGTGGAAGGGACGGGGCGGGGAGGTGCGCGATGGCGGTTCGAAGTTCGGCCTGCACCTGGTCCCGGTCGGCCGTCTTGTTGGGCCAGTAGCCCTCGGCCATCAACCAGGTGAGGCATTCGGGTACGAACGGTTCGTACCACCCGCGGCCGGGTTCGCCGGCAGGGGTCGACTGGCCAGCCCGAAGGCCAGCACGCCCGGGCGTGCGGAGGGCCGAGTCGAGTTGGGTCTGCAGGGCCGGTCCGATCCGAGCCCGCCACGCGGGCAGAACGTCTTCGAGACGATGGAACTCCGACATCGGCGCTCCAGGCGGTGGGGAGAGAAGACACGAACAACGTCAGACCCGGCAGCGGTCACAGGCGGCGGCCGGGATCATCCACCGATTCTTCGGGCTTCGTGGACCCGATGAAGCACCGGAATGGGTGGGTTCCGAGATCATGGAGAATGCTACTTAAACACATCATTACTCCCCGGATGCTGGCCGTCCAGCATGAACCGGGACGACAAAGATTTCCTGCGGCAGATCGGCTTCCGCATCCGCGAGCGGCGAACCGCGATGAACCTGACCCAGGCCGCCCTGGCGGAGACGTGCGGGCTCCACCGCACCTTCATCGGCTCGGTCGAACGGGGCGAGCGGAACGTCGCCGTTCTGAGCCTGCGGAAGATCGCAACGGCCTTGCGCGCGACCCCGGCCGAGTTACTCGCCGAGCCGGATGACCCGGGGGACGGTCGGTAGCCCACGCCCCGACCGTTGGGGTTGCCAGCGCGTTCTCGGCTGACCCCCTCCTCCCTCCTGCGGCGCGAATGTGCTTCTCGATCGCCAGGTGCCGCCGGGCGAGATACTCACCAACCCGGGTTCCATCTCCCGTCCGGCACACCCCCGGACGACCGCCGTTCCGCCGAACGAGCTCGTGAAGAAGAGCGGTGACCGGGCCTGGTGTGAATTCCCATCGCCGCGGTAGCGGCTGTGATCCCGGCGTCCGGGCCGGGAACGGCAAGCAGGGCGGCGGTCGCCGGCTGCTCGACCAGCCCGTTCATCGGGCATCCCGGTCATCTCCCGCGTACAGGTTGATCTCGGCCTGGACCAGCCAGGTGGCCCAGATCCCCAGGACCATTCCCCCGGCCAGGATCCCGACTCCGGCGGTGACCAGCGACCAGACCAGGGCGACCACGTTGAACACGAGGACGGAGGGCCCGAGCTGGGCCCGGGCCCCCGGCCGGCCGGTCTCCCGCCCGTGCCGCTCGAGGGCGTAGGCGTACACCACCTCGGCCACCATCAGGGCGAGCCCGAGGGTGCCGATCCCGAGGACCAGCCACGCCCCGCACGGGAGGCGGGGGCGGCCCGTGATCCGCTCGACCTGCCGGGCCCAGGACGGCACGAGGTAGAACCCGAACAGTCCGAAGGTGATGATGGAGAAGACGACGATCTGCCACGCCTCCCAGGTGGCGACCGGCCCGTCCGGCTCCCGGTCCGCGGGCGGCAGCCCCGGGCGGCCGGGGACGGGGGGCGGGCCGTCCCCGGGCAGGGGCGGGGGGCGGTCGGCCGGGAACAGCCCGCTGATCCTCGCCGCCGGCACCCAGTCCTCCAGCCCCTTCCGCCAGACCAGGTCGGACGGCCGCAACGACCCGCCCCCGGCGAGGGCCCGGAGTTCCGTCGCGGTCACCGGTCCCCGCCGCGCTCCCCCGACGCTGTAGTACCAGGCACCCATCAACTCTCCTTCCCCCCGGGTCGGGCGGCCCGGGCTCGGAACGCCCGGCGGGGCGCGGCCCCGTGGGCAGGCGTTTGACGGCGGGTTGTGATCCGAGCCGGGCCGCTCCTTTTAGCACCCGGGCGGGCGCGAAGCGGCAACCGTCCCGCCCTGGTGGGCCGGCCCCGCCCCAGTCCGCTTACTCCGGCCCGCGGATCAGCCACAGCCGTACCAGCCCGTCGCTCCCCCCGACCGCCAGGAACCGGCCGTCCGGGGACACGGCCGCTCCGATCGGGCCGGTCACGTC
>JAQGHQ010000313.1 GCA_028288765.1 Gemmataceae bacterium
CGTCCGCCCCGGCCGTCCCGCCCGCGGGCGCGGGCCGTTTCCCTCCCGAAAACAGAGCCAGCTCCGGCCGGGACGAATCAGCCGGCACAGGGTCCGGAGGGCGACTCTCCCGACCCCGGGGCAGGAACCCTGCACCGATCCGAGGCCGTTTCGTCCCAAATTCCGGGACGAGATGGCCCGGTTGCCGGTCCGTGTGCCCCATCGCGAAGCCCGCGGGCGGACGAGCTCACCATGCACCCCCGAACCACCGAACTTGTTCCAGAACGGAACGTCCGTTCCCCTACCCGGGGGTAGTGATTGCCACGGCGGGCGGGAGGGGTATAATCTGCCCCGTCCCGCGGCGGCCGGACGGCCGTGTCGCGGCACGATTACCCACCCCGACCGAGGAGAGAGCATGCCCGACGGGCGTGACCAGACACCCGGGTTCAGCTTCCGGGCCACGTTCCCGTGGATGGAGATCTTCCGCTGCTTCCAGGTCGCCCTGGACCCGCGGAAACTGCTGGTGGCCGCCGCCGGCATCCTGACCATGTCCCTCGGCTGGTACGTCCTGTCCGCCATGTTTTATTACAAGGCCCCGGACCGGAGCGCCGCGGAATACCAGACCACTGCCATCGACAAGGACTACCAGGACAAGAAGAAGCCCGGGACGGACAGGAACTACACCCAGGAGGACCTCAAGGAGGAGGCCCAGCGGCGGTACGAAACCGACCTCGCGCAGTGGATGGTCCTCGCCGACCTCGCCGGCCCGTACGGGCAGACGGCCCCGGCTCAACCTGGGGGGGCCGGTCTCGTCCGCCCGCCCGGCCGGTTTCGGACGATGCCGTGGGACGAGTACCGCGGGCCGAACCCGTTCCTGTTCGTGACCTCCGTGATCGGCGGGTCCGCGGCCGAGCGGAGCGACGCGATCTCCGGGTTCATGTCCGGGTCGATCCCCGTCCTGGTCGAGCCCCTGGTCAAGCTGCTCATCCCGGTCACGAAGATGATCTCCCCGGGGGTCAGCCCGCAGACCCGGTTCTACCTGTTCCTGGTCCTCGTCTGGAGCCTCGCCGTCTGGGCGTTCTTCGGCGGCGTCATCACCCGGTTGGCCGCGGTCCAGCTCGCGAACAAGGGCCCGGTCACCTTCCGCCAGGCGGTCCGGTTCGTCGCCAACCGGTACGTCAACTACCTCCTCTCCCCGCTGTTGCCGATCGGGATCATCGGGGCCGTCGCCCTGGGGCTGATCGTGTACGGCGTCCTCGCGATGATCCCGGTCGTCGGCGACCTCGTCCTCCTCGGCCTCGGCCTCCCGCTGGTGATCCTGGGCGGGGCGATCATGGCCGTGTTCTTGGTCGGGCTGGTCGGGTACCCGTTGATGTACCCGACCCTGAGCGTGGAGGGGGACAGCAGCGACACGTTCGACGCCCTGAGCCGGTCGATCAACTACGTGTACCAGGCGCCGTGGCATTACATCTGGTACTGGCTGGTCGCGGTCGTCTACGGGGCGGCGGTCACGTTCTTCGTCCTGTTCTTCACCTCCCTGATGGTGTACATGGGGAAGTGGGCGGTCGGGCTCCCGCCGAGCGCGGTGCATTCGGACCGGAAGCCGGAGTACCTGTTCATCTACGCCCCCGAGTCGTTCGGGTGGAAGGAGCTGCTCCTGAAGGACAGCCCGTACGAGGTCGTCCACCGGGAGGTGTACAGCACGACCGGCCGGAGGGTGGACGTGTACCAGCCGGTGCGGCCGGAGCTGGACAAGCAGTACCGGGACGAGTTCTGGTGGTACAACACCCTCGGGGCCCGGATGGTCGGGTTCTGGCTGGCGCTCCTGTTCCTGCTGATGCTCGGGTTCAGCTACAGCTTCTTCTGGTCGGCCGCGACGGCGATCTACTTCCTGTTGCGCCGGAAAGTGGACGAGGCCGAGCCGGACGAGGTGTTCATCGAGGAGGACGAGCCGGAGGCCCCGCTCGCCCCGCCGAAGATCGCCGACGGGACCGCCGCCCCGGCGGCTCCGTCGACCTCCCTCCCGGTCCTGTCTTCGCCGCCGGTCGTCCCGCCGCCGCCTGCCGCCCCGGCGCTGCCTCCGATCCCACTCGCGAGCAGTCCGCCGGTCGTGCCCCCGCCGCCGGTCCCGACCACCGGGCCGTCGGCACCGGCCCCACTCCTGCCCGGGGGGACGCCCGCGAACGGCGAGGAGAAGCCGACGGCGTAACTCTGAGGGGACAGGGGTGAGGGGAGAGGGGTTAGAGGAGGACGGCATCGGCCGGGTCTTCTCGGCCCCACCCTCTTACCCGCATGCCCTTTTACTTGGATGGACGGACCCATGCCCCGCCCGGTGTTGCTGTTCAGTGGTCCGTGGGCCGACCTGCCGCTCGACGCCCTGGCCGCGAAGGCAGCGGGGTGGGGCTACGCCGGGTTCGAGCTGTGCTGCTGGGGCGACCACCTGGAGGTCCAGCGGGGGCTGAGCGAGGAGGGGTACTGCCCCGCCAAGCTCGATCTGCTCGCGCGGCACGACCTGCAGGTCCCGGTGATCGCCAACCACAAAGTCGGGCAGGCGGTGTCCGACGGGATCGACCGCCGCCACCAGGGGCTACTCCCGGACTACGTCTGGGGCGACGGCTCGCCGGCCGGGGTCCAGCAACGGGCGGCGGAGGAGATGACCGCCACCTTCCGGCTGGCCGAACGGCTCGGGGCGGGCGTGGTGAGCGGGTTCACCGGGTCGCCGGTGTGGGGGTACGTGGCCGGATACCCGGCCCCGAAGCCGGACGTCATTGCCGACGCCCTGAAGCAGTTCGCCCGGCAGTGGCACCCGATTCTCGACGCCGCCCGCGAGTGCGGGGTCCGGTTCGCGTGCGAGGTCCACCCCGGGCAGCTGGCGTTCGACCTGTACTCGGCGGAGGTCGTCCTCGACGCCCTCGACGGGCGGGAGGAGTTCGGGTTCACGTTCGACCCGAGCCACCTGCACTGGCAGGGGGTCGACCCGGTCGAATTCTTGCGGCGGTTCCCCGACCGGATCTATCATGTACACGTCAAAGACGCCCAGCTCACCCTGAACGGCCGGTCCGGCGTGCTGGCCGGGTACTGGCCGAGCGGCGACCCGCGGGCCGGGTGGCAGTTCCGCTCCCCGGGCCATGGCGGGATCGACTGGCCGGCGGTCGTCCGGGGGCTGACTGAGATCGGGTACGACGGCCCGCTGGCGGTGGACTGGCACGACCCGGGGATGGACCGGGAGTACGGGGCCGCCGACGCCTGCCGGTTCGTGAAGGCGATCGACTTCGATCCGCCCGCCCGGGGGCCGAAGGCGTTCCGGGGGTGAGAAGGTAGTCGACTCGCTCCGCGAGTCGTCGGTCCCGGGCCCGGTTACCGTGCGTACCCCTGGGCCGAACAGAAACGGTCACTCGCGGAGCGAGTGACCTACTTTGAGCGAGCCATGCGATTCCCCACGTTCGAAGAGGCCGAGGAACTCAAACGCACCTGGACGGACAAGTTCGTCCGGGTGAAGCCGGGGTTCCCGCAGTACGCGCGGTTCGAGGGGAAGGTCGGCCGGGTGGTGACGGTGAACTACGGCGGTCAGGCGATCGTCGACTTCGCCGACGGGGCCTGGTACGACATCCCGGCGGCGGACGAGTACCTCGGGGTCGTCTCAGACGAGGAAGCGAAGGGCAAGTACGATCCCACCGCGAACAGCGCCCAGAAGCTCCCGGCGCGGCAGGGCTGACGTATGTCCGCCTTGCCCCACGCCGAGTTCGTGATCGGCCGGTGGGTCCGGGTCATCCCGAGTGACCGACGCCAGACGCGACGGGCCGGTGTCGTCCGAAGTGTCCTCTGGCACTACAAAGATCAACGTTACAACTACTACATCGAAGAGGACGGCAAAGCAGTATCGACGCGGTATTTTGCGGTCGACCTCGAACCCGTGCTACAACCTTCTCGCCGATCCGGCTCGGGTTGACGCCCCTGATCGGGTATCCGACTGTATTCCGCGCTCCGAACTCCGCATTCCGCATTTCTTCCATGATCCTCCTGATCGACAACTACGACTCGTTCACCTACAACCTCGTCCAGCGGTTCGGGGAGATCGACCCGACACTGCCCATGGTGGTGGTCCGGAACGACCAGATCACCCTGGACCGGATCGCCGAGCTGAGCCCGACCCACATCATCATCTCGCCCGGCCCGTGTACCCCGAAGGAGGCGGGCATCTCGAACGAGGTGCTGGGGCGGTTCGCCCCGACGCGGCCGGTCTTCGGCGTCTGCCTCGGGCACCAGTGTATCGGCCACAGTTTCGGCGGGGAGGTGATCCGGAACTGGCGGATCATGCACGGCAAGGTGTCGCCGATCTTCCACGACGGGAAAGGCGTGTTCGCCGGGCTTTCCAACCCGTTCGAGGCGACCCGGTATCACTCGCTCGTGATCAAGAAAGAGACGTGGACCAACCCGGATTTCGAGGTGTCGGCCTGGACCTCGGAGGGCGAGATCATGGGCGTCCGGCACAAGACCTGGCCGCTCCACGGGGTCCAGTTCCACCCGGAGAGCTTCCTGACCGTCGAGGGGCCGAAAATCCTTCGCAACTTTCTCGAACTGGCCCCGGTGCGGTGACGTGTAGGGCCGGCCGCCAGCCCTTGCGGAGTGCGTAGGCTTGCGGGGCGTGCCGGCTCTCTTGTAGGGTCGGCCGTAAGCCCCGCGAAATAGACCGTGGCCGGCACAGCCGGCCCTACACATCACCGCCCAATCGTCAGGTTTTTCTCGAAGACCACCAGGTTCTCGCCGCGGTCGGCATCCCAGCGCATCCCGACGATGTCGTACCCGAGGTCGATCGCCAGGTGCAGCATCGGGCGGTGCTGGTTGTGGCACTCCAGCCGGATCGTCTCGTACTCATGCTGGGCCGCCCAGCTCTGGGCCGCCTCCATCAACTGCGATCCGATGCCCGACCGGCGGAAGTCCGCGAGGACCCCGTAGAACCACGCGAAGAACGTGTCCGGCTTGAGCTCGAACCCGAGGAAGAACCCGACCGGCCGGTCCTTCACGCGGGCGACCAGCTGGAGGACGTTGTACCGCCCGAGGTAACGGCGGCGGAAGGATTCCTCCGTCTTCGACGGGCGAAAGATCTGGTTATACAGGTCGACGATCTGCGGCAGGTCGTCCACCCCGACCACATCGATCGTGGCGTCTGCCATGGCCCCCTACCCTCCCCACTCGGACCGGCCGTCCGGCCCGACTCGGTCCGAACGGTGTCGCCCTTCATCCGGCCGCGCGGCCGGACGGATCAGTTCAGCGTTCCGGTCGGTATAGCCCGGTGACGATCTCGTCCCAGGACGGTACGTTCCAGGTCGCGATCAGGTCGCGAAGCACCTCGCCGCCGGTGTCCTCCTCGGCGGCCAGGGGAACCGCGCCCGACTCCTCCTCGGTGTCCCAGCCCACTTCGTCCGCCCCGGCCTCATCGACCTCGTCCCGAGGCGGCCGGTCCTCATCCCGGCCAGGCCGGACCTCGTCCCGAGGCGGCCGGACTTCATCCCGAGGCGGTCGACCCTCGTCCCGGCGAGGCCGGCCCTCGTCCCGGCGAGGCCGGGCGGGCGCGGCGGTCGGGACCACTGGTTCCTCCGTCTCGTCGCCGGCACCGGGCTCCTCACCGGCCTCACCAGCCTCACCAGCCTCCGCCGTCTCGACGGTTCCCGGCGCGGCCCCACCCTTCTTACGACGACGCCGACGCCGCCGCCGTTTGCGCCCCGGCCCCGGTTGTCCTTCTCCGGCCTGTCCCTCACCGGCCGAGGGCTCACCCTCGCCCTCTCCCCCTTCGGCGTCTTCCGGCTCGAATTCGGCCTCGTCCGCAAGGGCCTCGGGCTCTCCCTCGGGGAATCCGACGTCCTCGACGTCTGCCGATGCGGCGACCGGCTCCTCGCGGCGCCGGTGTCCCCGGCCGGGTCGGTCTTCCCCGACCGGCTTCGGTTCGTCCCCGGGCGGCGGGGTACGGGCGGGGGTGGGGCGGGCGGCGGGCGCGGCCTTGTCGGGCGGCGACGGCGATTTATCCAGCCCGAGTTCGCGGGCGAGTTCGTCCCAGCCGTCGTCTTGGGAACCGGGGTCGGTCATGGCGGGTGTTCTGTTCGCGTCGGGTCACGGTGGGTCCGGTTGCCGCCGGAGGGGCGGTGCCGTGCGACCCGCGACGCCATGATTTTATCGCGCTGCGGCCGCCACGGACATGCCGTCCGGAACCACCCACCCCCGCACCCCGGCCGCACCCGCGGCGACCTCGACCACCCGGTCACCGGGTTCGGCCCCGAACGCCTGGGTGAGGGCCACGGCCACCGGCTCGTCGGGCGGGAGGTCGTCCCGCGGGACGAGGAAGACGTCGGACGCCCACCCGCCGGCGGACGCGAGCTGATCGGCGATCACGTCCCAGAGGTCGGCCGGGAGGGGCAACCCCGGCAAGAGCCTGGACAGGAGACCGACGACCGATTCCGCCAGACATGCCCGCGGGGGAAGGAGGTAGAACGTCGCCATTTCGTAGCTCCCGGGTTGGTCGAACCCAGGGAGTATCGGACCGGGCGCGGGCGGACGCGACGGGCCGGGGCGGGGGGGCGGAGCCAGCGGGGCGGGGCCGGACGGCGAACCGGTGGATGCGGTACAACCCGCCCATTCAGCCGGCGGGTTTGTGCTGGTCGGTGAGCACCTTGACCAGCACCTGCGACCGGCGGCCGTTCTGCTCGTACCGTTCCCGCCGGGCCGGGGGGAGGTCGTCCGGGGTGCCGAGCCGGAACCCGGCCTTCTGGACGAAGTAGTTGATCGCCTGCGTGGACAGGCAGAACAGCTCGGCGACCTTCTTCTCCCGGGAGACGTTCTCGGCGTAGTGGATCAGCTTCAGCCCGATCCCCTGGTTCGCGTACCGGTCGTCCACGAACACGCTCGCCAGCTCCACCTTGTTCTGCTCCGGGTACTGGTAGAGGGCCGCGCACGCGACCGGGTTGCGGTCCACCTCGAAGACGAAGAAGTCGCCGATCTGCTTCTCCAGGTCGGCCCGGGTCCGCTTCACCAGCTCGTCCGCCCGGACGCCCTGCTGGATCAGGTGGAACACGGCCCGCACGTCCTTCTTCTGGGCCTGGCGGATCGACTGGTACTCGTTCGCGTACACCAGGGTGCCGGTCCCCTCGTTCGAGAATACTTCCCCGAGCAGCCCTTCCTGCTCGCGGCCGTCGATGATATGGATCCGCTCGACCCCCTCCTCCCCGGCCCGGACGGCGTGGCCGAGCTTGGTCACCGCCCACGGGGAGAGGTCGGCCCGGTATTTCTTCAGGAACGCACCCGCCTCCTGGACGGTCATCTGGCGGACGACGCCCCGCGGGCCGCGGACCCCGCCCTCGGTCGACAGGTAGATGAGCTTCACGGCCCGCAGGGCCTTCGCCACCTCGACCGCGACCGCGTCGGAGTTCAGCCGGTACGAGTTCCCGGCCCCGTCGCACCCGAGCGGCGGGACGACCGGGATGATGTCGTGTTCGAGCTGGACTTGCAAGAGCCCGACGTCGACCCGCTCGACCCGGCCGGTGAACAGGTGGTCGACCCCGCCGAGGATGCCCTTCGGGTGGGCGACCACGGCGTTCGGGCAGACGGCCCGGAGGTCGTGGGCGGCGAGCCCCTCGAGGATCTCGTGGGTCACCCGGTTGGCCGCCGTGATCGCGACGTTCAGGGTCGCTTTGTCGGTGATCCCGGTCCCGTCGACGTCGGACGGGGTCATCTTCACCAGCTCGGCGTACCGCCGCACCTGGTGGGCCGCCCCGTGGACGAGCGCTACCCGGATGCTCAGGCTCCGGAGCAGGGCGATGTCGAGGAGCAGGTTCGGGAAGTTTTCGTCCTCGACGACCGCCCCGTCGAGGGCGATGACGAACACCCGGTCCCGGAACCGGGGGACGTACCGGAGGATCTCGCGGAAGTATGTCAGGCGTGCTTGCATCGGTCGTGACCGGGGGTCTGCCGCGGCGGGACAGCCTCCTTAGAATATAACGACCCACCACCCCGGCGATAGGCACCGCCTTTC
Organism: Gemmataceae bacterium; assembly: GCA_028288765.1. Lineage (GTDB taxonomy): Bacteria > Planctomycetota > Planctomycetia > Gemmatales > Gemmataceae > Urbifossiella. The sequence continues at coordinate 8,003 of JAQGHQ010000313.1, forward strand.
GATGCCCAACGCCCGGCCATGAAGCCCCCACCCGGACCGGCGGTACACTGGTTTGTGCCGCCCCCTCGACGAACCGGCGGCGAAGGGACGGGTCCCGCAATCCCCTCACCCCTGGTTCCCCTCTAATAGGGAAAGTCGAGCCAGAGTTACAGGAGTTCCTGCCATGCCGGAAAAGGTTGTCATCATCGGGTCCGGGCCGGCGGCCTGGACCGCCGCCATCTACGCCGCCCGGGCGGACCTCGACCCGCTGGTCATTCAGGGTAACCCGTTCGACAAGAATAACCAGGAGAACGGCACCCTTCCGCTCGGGCAGCTCGCCCTCACGACCGAGGTCGAGAACTTCCCCAGCTGGCCGGCCGGGGACACCCGCCAGTATCTCAAAACGGCCCTGAAGGAGGAAGACCTCCCGTACTGGGTGACGGCCAACAAGCCCCAGCCGACGCACGGGATCAACGGCCCCGAACTCGTCGCCCTGATGCGGCAGCAGTCGGTCAACTTCGGCACACGGGTCGAGTCCAAGGACGTGGTAGCGGTCGACCTGAAGGCCCGCCCGTTCGTGCTCAGGACGCACGACGGACAGACGGTCGAAACGCTGACGGTGGTCGTCGCCACCGGGGCCCGGGCGAACTACCTCGGCCTGGCGAGCGAGGACCGGTACAAGAACCGGGGCGTGACCGCGTGTGCGGTCTGCGACGGGGCGCTGCCGCGGTTCCGGAACAAGCCGATTGTGGTCGTCGGCGGCGGGGACTCCGCCGTCGAGGAGGCCGGGTACCTGACCAAGTTCGCCAGCCGGGTAGACTTGTTAGTCCGCCGGGACATTCTCCGGGCGAGCAAGATCATGGCCGACCGGGCGCGGGCGAACCCGAAGATCTCGCTGCTGTGGCACCACGAGGTCGACGAGGTGGTCGGCAACGACAAGGACGGGGTGACCGCGATCCGGGCGAAGAACAACAAGACCGGCGAGCAGACCGAGATCCCGGCGGCGGGACTGTTCCTGGCGATCGGGCACACGCCGAACGTCGGGTTCCTCGGCGGGCAGGTCGAGCTGACCCCGACCGGGTACATCCGGTGGACGACCCTCGGCCGGACGTACACGAGTGTGGCCGGGGTGTTCGCGGCCGGCGACGTGGCCGACGACTACTACAAGCAGGCGATCAGCGCGGCCGGGACCGGGTGCATGGCCGCCCTCGACGCGGAGCGGTATCTGGGTCATCACGGATTGATTTGACGGGTCGGGTGGTGGGGTGTGAGGTAGTGGGGTATGAGGTGGTGATACTCAGTTGAGATGGGCGTACCCGTTCAGGCTCGCGAGCGGGTGGTCCGTTCCCCTGAAATCGGTGACAGTCGTGCCGTACCCACAGGGCGGCACCACCCTCCTGAGACCCGAACCCAGTGAGGCCGTCACCTTGGTCTGGGTGGCCTGTCCACGGCTCGGGGACAGATGACACCCAAAGGTAGTCACCCTGGCGCGACGTAAGTGCCTGAAAAACCTGTGCTGCCAGGTGCGGTTGATCTCCGCGAAAGCCCCTCGGCACAGGGGTGAAGGGACTTTCGCGGGGATCAACTGCGCCCGAGGGAAACCAGCACTTACGGCGACTCCGACTGACTACCGTTGACTGACACTTGTCCCAAAGCCGTGGACATGCCACCCGACCCGTCTCGATAGTGATCGGCGGACCGGACCAGGACGGCCGTGCCCTGTCGAGTGGGCGAATCCGCACAAGGTAGCGATCTAACCGCTCACGACCCACCGAGGCGGAAGTCGATCCGGACCCACCCTGCCGTGTTCGGCCCGGAGCGGCGAGGAAGCCTCGACAAATCGCAGTGCTCCGCGACTCGGCACACGAACTGCTTTATCGCGAAGTGGCGACCTCTCCCTTGTGTCACTGCGCCACCATCTCTTGCCGGCTGGGGATGATCGGGCGGGCGTTCGGTACGCCTTCTACCCCCTCGGTCCTCGAAGCCGGCCGTTCAGCCCAGGGGGCCCCATGCCTGCTTTCGTGACCTCGCTCTACTGTCGGGCCGCCGTCGCGGCCGCCGCCGTCGCCCTTCTCCTTACCCCCGCCCTCGCGAGCTGGCCCCCGCCAGGAGTGCCGTCCGGGATGATGCCGTGGCAGTGGCAGGAGTACCAGATCTACAAGGACCGGTACACGTCCCCCACGCAGCCGGCCCCCGCTGCGACCGCCCCGCACAGCTACCCGCACCAGTCCACCCTCCAGGTCACGCTCCTCCCGCAGCAGCACACCGACCCGAAGCCGATTGCCTACGTCATGGTTCACCTGCCGAAGGGGGCGGACCTGTGGGTCGAGGGCACGCCGATGGTCACCAACAATAAGGAGGACGTCGATACCCTGGTCACCCCGCCGCTGGAAAAGGGGATGACGTACCCTTACCACATCCGGACCCGGTGGTACGAGGACGGGAAGTGGGTCCACCAGATGAACGCCCTGGACGTGAAAGCCGGGGACGTGGTCTGTGTGGACGTGGTCCCGCACGACGCCAAGTCGGTCGAGAAGGCCGTGGCGGCCGGGCTGGACAAGCTGAGCCCGGCGGACCGGAAGGCGGCCGAGGCCCAGAAGTTCTGCGCCGTCCAGGACACGATCCGGCTCGGGTCGATGGGGACGCCGGTGAAGGTCACGGTGAATGGGAAAGACGTATTCCTGTGCTGCGAGGGGTGCCGGGATGCCGCGCTGAAGGACCTGGAGAGACCCTCAAGACGGCCGAGATGAATAAGGGTAAGTAACAAAGGCGCAACCGGTTGCGCACGGTCGGTGTCCACCCCCCTTGGTCCCCCGCAACCGGGGGAGACCGGACCCGGATGCCGGTGGGGATTCGACTCCCTCCCCGGTTGCGAGGAGGGTCGGGGTGGGGTCAGGCGGCGGGTACGATTCTTCCCCCCCGCTCGCCTAAAAACCCCGGGGCGCAAGGCTCTATCTGGACAAATGTATAGTTAACGAGTTAACGAGAGTTAACCACTGGCGGGTTGAGTCGTCCAGGAGGACGCGCGCCGGTCGGAACCCCGCCAATCTTAACCAATCTTAACTAATCACCTCGGTCATCTTGCCGGAAGACGTGTGTGGATCGGGGCTTCGGCAGCGGTTCTGGGACGTGCGCAAATGGTCTCGGGCGGGCGGTTTTGCCGCCCGGTTGGGCCGGCACGACCCCGGATACGCCCCGGCCGTCTTCTGGGACGTCTGGCCGGACCAGCTGGTCACTCGCCCGCACACATGCCTTCCCGGCGCTCGGCACCTACCACAACGAACGGACAACTTGACCGGGTTCGTGCGTCAAAGAAGCGGGCGGGGGTCCGGTCCTCCGCCGTCGCGCGAGCCAACTGCCGGGCCGGCGTGTCCTTCGCTAAACTGAACCCTGTTCCCCGCCGTCCGCCGGGGCCAGACCGTTCGAGGAGCCGTCGCTGTGGCCGAAGTCGTCTCGCACCCCCCGACCGAAAGCCCGTTCGCCAAGGTCGAGACCCAGAACGTCGACTTCCCCGCCCTGGAGCGGGCGATCCTCGGGTTCTGGCAGGAGCACGGGATCTTCGAGAAGCGGAAGGCGCTCAACGCGGGCAAGCCCCGGTGGTCGTTCCTGGACGGCCCGATCACTGCGAACAACCCGATGGGTGTTCACCACGCCTGGGGCCGCACCTACAAGGACGCGTACAACCGCTACTTCGCCATGACCGGGCACGATCTCCGCTACCAGCAGGGGTTCGACTGCCAGGGGCTGTGGGTCGAGGTCGAGGTCGAGAAGGAACTGAAACAGGAAGGAAAGAAGCTCGACTCGAAGCGGGACATCGAGGTCCTCGTCCCGGGCGACGTGCAGGCCAGCATCGACTACTTCGTCGAGCGGTGCAAGGAACGGGTGAACCGGTTCGCCCGGGTCCAGACCGAGCAGTCGGTCCGGCTCGGGTACTGGATGAACTGGGACCGCACCGACGCCGACTGGGCGAAGCCGCCGGACGAGCGGAAGTCGTACTTCACCATGTCGGAAGAGAACAACTACACGATCTGGAGCTTCCTCAAGAAGTGCCGGCACAAGGGGCTCGTCTACCGCGGGTACGACGTGATGCCGTGGTGCGGGCGGTGCGGGGTCGGGATCTCCGAAATGGAGATGAAGGAAGGGTATCGGGACGTCGAGCACAAGTCGGTGTTCGTGAAGTTCCCGCTCAAGGACCGCCCGGGCGAGAACCTGCTCGTCTGGACCACGACCCCGTGGACGCTCACCAGCAACGTCGGGGCAGCTGTGAACCCCGAGTTGACGTACCTGAAGGTCAGGCTCAAGGGCGAGGTGTACTACGTCGCCAAGGGCGCGTTCAAGCTGAACCGGATGGAAGCAAGCGGGGGCGAGGACGAGGACGGCGGGCCGGTCGTGACGGTCGGGAAGAAAAAGACCCGCGACTGGCTGGAGGGCGTCCCGCACCTGTCGAGCATCGAGCAGCACTTCAAGTCGAAGGCCGGGAAGGAGGGGTACGAGGTGGTCGGCGAGGTGAAGGGCGCGGAGATGCTCGGGTGGGAGTACCTCGGCCCGTTCGACGACCTGCCCGCCCAGCAGCACGAGTACGGGTACCCGGAGGAAGTGGCGCAGGTGACGCGGCAGAGTGGGAAGTGGCCGGCCCGGACGGCCGCCGCCTCCCACCGGATCATCTCCGGCGGCGGTGACGTGACCGAGACCGAGGGGACGGGCATCGTTCACACCGCCCCGGGGTGCGGCCAGATCGACTACCAGTGGGGGAAGGAGAACGGGCTCCCGCCGGTCGCCCCCATCGACGACTCGGGGAACTTCCACGCCGGGTTCGGCCCGCTCACGGGCAAGAACGCCGTCGACCCGGCCACGGCCGACGCGGTGTTCGAGGAGCTGAAAAGGAAGGACCGGCTGTTCGTCACGGAACGGTACGTCCACCGCTACCCGCACTGCTGGCGCTGCAAGACGGAGCTGCTCTACCGGCTCGTGGACGAGTGGTTCATCAACATGGGGCCGAAGGGCGAGCGGGCGGCCGGTGAGTGGACCTTCCCCCGGAACGAGAAGGGGTCGTTCCGCGGCGACATCGCGGCCGTGGTGCGCCAGGTCAAGTTCCTGCCGGAGTCGATCAACGGCCAGGCCCGGGAGCTCGACTGGCTCGGGAACATGGGCGACTGGATGATCTCGAAGAAGCGGTACTGGGGCCTCGCCCTCCCGATCTGGGTGGACGAGAAGGACCCGACGGACTTCGAGGTGATCGGCAGCCGGGAGGAGCTGAAGGAGCGCGCCGTCGAGGGGTGGACGGAGTTCGACGGCCACACCCCGCACCGGCCGTGGGTGGACCGGATCAAGATCCGGAACCCGCGGACCGGGAACCTGATGTCCCGCATCCCGGACGTGGGCAACCCGTGGCTCGACGCCGGGATCGTGGCGTTCAGCACGATGAAGTACAACACCGACCGCGCGTACTGGCGGAAGTGGTACCCGGCCGACTTCATCACCGAGAGCTTCCCCGGCCAGTTCCGGAACTGGTTCTACGCGCTCCTGGCGCTGAGCACGATGATGAGCGACGGCGAACCGCCGTTCAAAACGCTGCTCGGGCACGCCACGGTGCTGGACCAGTATGGCAGCGCGATGAGCAAGAGCATGGGGAACTCGATCGAGTTCGTCTCGGCCGCGGACGAGGGTGGGTTGATCCACGACGCGAAGGGGAAACCGTTGCCGTTCGCCGCCATCGGGGCGGACGTGATGCGGTGGCTGTACTGCCGGCAGAATCCGGCGGCGAACCTGCTATTCGGCCCGGGACCGGCGAACGAGGTGCGGGCCAAGTTCCACATCAAACTGTGGAATTGCTACGGCTTCTTCGCCAATTACGCCCGGCTCGACGGGTTCGACCCCGGCCTGCCGCAGGTGCCGGTGACGGACCGCGCCGACATCGACCGCTGGATCCTGTCCGACCTCCAGCTGCTCATCACGAAGGCGCGCGAGGCGTTCGAGCGGTACGACGTAATGAGTTTCTGCCTTGCGGTCGAGGAGTTCGTCGACGCGAAGCTGAGCAACTGGTACATCCGCCGGAACCGCGACCGGTTCTGGAGCAAGAACGCGGACCTCGACGCGGCCGGAAAGCGGGACAAACTCGCCGCCTATCAGACGCTGCACACGGTTCTGCTCGACCTGTGCCGGCTGTGCGCGCCGGTGGTCCCATTCCTCACTGAGGTGATGTGGATGAACCTCCGGGCCGGGGCCGGTGCGGAATCGGTCCATCTCACCGACTACCCGACGCCGGATGAATCGCTGGTTATCACCCCGTTGTCGGAAGACATGGACGCCGTTCTGCGGATCGTGTCCCTCGGCGGGGCGGCCCGGAACGCGGCCAAGCAGAAGGTCCGCCAGCCGCTCGCCGAGCTGCGGGTACAACCCGGCTCGGACGCCGACCGCCGGGCCGTCCAGAGATTCCCGGACCTCATCACCGATGAACTGAATGTGAAACGGGTGACCCTGCATGACGCGACCAACCCCATGCTCAAGGCTTCGGCGAAGTTGAACAAGAAAACCGCCGCGGCCAAGCTCGGGGCGAGGCTGAAGGAGGCCGAGGCGGCCCTCGACCGGACGGACGGGGCGAAGGTCGCGGCAGAGTTAAAGGCAGGGACGTTCACCCTGGTCGGGGTTACCCTCGATTCCACCGACGTGACCATCGGGTACCTGGCTCCCGAGGGCTGGTTCGGGATCGTGGACAAGGGCACGCAGGTGATGATCGACGGACGGCTCACCCCGGAACTCAAGGCCGAGGGGATGGCCCGCGACGTCGTCCGGTTCGTTCAGGATTCTCGGAAGGACGCCGGCCTCGACGTGGCCGACAAGATCGCCCTGTTCCTCGGCACCGAGTCGGACGCGCTGAAGCAGGCGATCGCCGCCCACAAGACGACCATCGCGAACGAGACGCAGGCCGTCCAGTGGAGCGACACCCCGCTCAACGGCGACGCCCACACGGCCACCGTGAAGGTAGACGGGCAACCGCTCACGATCGCACTGCGAAAGGTATGAACCGGAGGCTGTGATGAGTACCGCGACGCTGGCCCCGGAGGTCGAGAGCCCCCCGGACGAGACCGCCCGGGAGCCGGAACCCCGTAAGGGCTTCGAGTTCGTGAACGGGCAGCTCAGGGAGTTGAATGTGAGTGCGAAGTCCAGCCGCATCGGTGGCCGGCTCTATCGGCGGCTCGACGAGTACTGCGATACCCACTCCGGCTGGGCGTTCCCGGCGGAAACGTCGTTCCGGTGCTTCCCGGACGACAAGACGAGGTACCGCAAGCCGGACGCCGCATTCATCGCACTCGACCGGTTCACCCCCGAGCAGTACGACACGGAGGGGCACATCTCCGTCTGCCCGGACGTGGTGGTCGAGGTGACCTCGCCGAACGACCTGAGCTACGACGTGAACGAGAAGCGGCAGGAGTGGCTGAGAGCTGGGGTGCGCGTGGTGTGGGTGATCGACCCGAAGGAGAAGACGATCCACGCGTACCGGGCGGACGGCTCGGTGACCCTGCTTCGCGAGACCGACACCCTGACCGGTGACCCGGTCCTCCCCGGGTTCGCCGTACCCGTCGCCGAGTTGTTCCGCCTGCCCGTACCACACCCGCCACAGGGCGGGTGAAAGGGTAGCCCCCGGCCCGCTCCGGTAGCCGGGGGCGGTGGTCGGTCGACCGATCGGGCCGGCGTGCATCGCGTCCGCTTTGCCCCCTCTCTCACCCGCCCGCTCTGAAGAGGTTGACCCGCGAGGCCCGCGAAAAAGGCACCCTTCTCGGGTCGGCGGGTCGTCTGCCCCGGGGGTGGACGGTCGGTCTTTCTCTCAGGGGAGGAATGGAGGGTTTGCGTGATACACTATCGTCATCGTCCGAGTTCCCAATCCGCCGGGCCGACCGCATGGGACCAAGCCCCGACCCACCTGCCGCGCCGGGGATGGTGATCGCCCCGGACCGGCCGGCCGTCCTGCTTGCCGTCGCGCACGCGGTCGTCGTCCACCCGGACCCGGAGACCTTGCTCCGGGACCTCGCCGCCACCCTCCGGGGCCATCTCCGGATCGATTACCTCAGCTTCGCCCTCCTCGACCCGTCCGTCCGGTCGGCCCGGCTCCAGTTCCTCCAGCCGGTCGACGCGGCCCGCGCCCCGGACCCGGCCGACACCCCGGCCGAACTCCCGGCCGGCGAGTCCCCCACCGCCGTCGTGTGCGAAACCCAGCAGCCGTTCTGGCTGACCGTGGGCGGCTCCGACACCCGCTTCCCGACCCTCACCGCCGCCCTCCGCAAGCAGGGCGTCCGGACCGTCTGTTTCGTCCCCCTGACCACCTCCCGCCGGCGGCTCGGGGGGATGGCGTTCACCAGCTACCAGGGGCTCACCCCGACGGCCGAGGATACCGACTTCCTCGCCGAGGTCGGCCGGCTGGTCGCCCTGGCCGTCGAGGCCGCCCTGACCCGCCAGGAACTGCAGCAGGCGAACGACCGACTGGCGAAACTCACCGCCCGGCTGGCCCAGGAAAAGCGGTACCTCGAAGAGGAAATCCGGACGGCCGGCCGGTTCGACGAGATCGTCGGCGAGAGCCCGCACCTGAAGGAGGTGTTCCGGCAGGTCGAGGTCGTCGCCCGAACCGGGTCGGCGGTGCTCGTCACCGGGGAGACCGGGACCGGGAAGGAGCTGGTCGCCCGGGCCGTCCACCGGCTGAGCGACCGGCGGGACCGGACCTTCGTGAAGCTGAACTGCGCGGCCATCCCGACCGGCCTGCTGGAGAGCGAACTGTTCGGCCACGAGAAGGGCGCGTTCACCGGGGCCGTCGAGCGGCGGCTCGGGCGGTTCCAGCTGGCCGACGGCGGGACGCTCTTCCTCGACGAGGTGGGCGACATCCCGCCGGAACTCCAGCCGAAACTGCTCCGCGTGCTCCAGGAGCAGGAGTTCGAGCGGATCGGGAGCGGGAAGACGATCAAGGTGAACGTCAGGCTGGTCGCCGCGACCCACCGCGACCTCGGGAAAATGGTGGCCGCCGGCCAGTTCCGGGCAGACCTCTTCTACCGGCTCCACGTTTTCCCGATCGCGGTGCCGCCCCTCCGCGACCGCCGCGACGACATCCCGGCCCTGGTCTGGCACTTCGCCCGGCTGTTCGCCCGCCGGACCGGCAGGGAGATCACGACCATCTCGGCCGAGACGATGGCCGGCCTTCAGCGGTACGACTGGCCGGGAAACGTCCGGGAACTGGAACACCTCATCGAGCGGGCCGTTATCCTCTCGCCCGGGCCGGACCTGCGGGTCCCGCGGGTCGACCCGGTACCGCTCACCGGGGCGTCGCCGGGGTACCGGCTGCCGACCACCACCCCGCTCAAGGACGCCGAACGCGAGATGATCCGCCGGGCCCTGGAAGAGTGCCGGTGGACGGTCGGCGGGGCGAAGGGGGCGGCGGCCCGGCTCGGGATGAAACGGACGACCCTCCTCGCGCGGATGAAGAAGCTCGGACTGTCACGGCCCGGGAACGGCCTGTCGAATAGTTGACGCGCCATTGACACGTCGTCGAACGGTCGACACCTGTCTTCTTTGTTTCCTCTCGCGGAACTCATCCCCCGTGGAAGTGACGTGATGAAAGCGCGGTGAAAGCGCGAATTCGGCGACCACGCCCCGGATCTCGGGTGGCGGGTACGGCGCGTGCATACTCTTTACCCCGTTCCCGGGGTCGTGCTCGACCCGTTCCCAAGAGGTCTGTCCTGATGCCGATTCGTGTCCGGCTTTTCCGCTCCGGCTTTACGCTGATCGAGCTATTGGTGGTGATCGCGATCATCGCGATCCTGATCGGCCTGCTCCTGCCCGCCGTCCAAAAAGTCCGCGAGGCCGCCGCCCGGGCCAAGTGCCAGAACAACCTGAAACAACTCGGACTGGCGGCCTACAACTACGAGAGCGCGATCGGGACGCTCCCGCCCGGTGCCGGTCAGCTGCCCAACCAGGCTACCTGGGGGAGTTCGAACCAGCGACCGTCCCTCCAGGCGGTCATCCTCCCGTACCTCGAACAGGCGAACAAATACAACCAGTTCGACTTCACCCAGGACGTGAACGCGGCCGGGGCGAACGCGGTCGCCCGCAGCCAGGACGTTCCGGTCTACATGTGCCCGTCCGACGCGTCCTCGGCGGTGTACACCAACAGCGGGCTGCCGGTGGGCCGGTCGAACTATTTCGGGAGCTTGGGCGGGAATGCCTACTGCCGCACCACCGACGGGACTGGCGGGCTCTTCTTCATCGAGATCAAGACAGTCGTCCTGGCGAACGGCGGCCGGCCGTCGGCCGTCAAGCTGACCGCGGTCACCGACGGGCTGAGCAACACCGCGATGTTCTCCGAGATCAAGCGCGGGAACTTCAACTCGGCCGCCCCGTACGCCCCGCAGGACGCCCGGCTGATCTCGTCGTGGGGGACCGACGGGCTCCGCGTGGTCAGCGGGACCGACCAGATGGCGTCGTGTAACGCGACCAGCGGGGGGGCGATCCGGTACGGCGGGCTGATGTACCACCGGGATTTCATCCCGACCACGTTCTACACCCACACCGTCCCGCCGAACTTCAAGGGCGGTGATTGCCTGGACCTCACCGTGCGGCCGAACGAGCTCGCGGGCTCAGCCCTCTGGGCCGGGCACATTGCCGCCCGGAGCTACCACACCGGCGGGGTGAACGTGTGCATGGGGGACGGGAGCGTCCGGTTCGCCCGGGACTCCGTCGACCCCGCAACGTGGTACGCGATGGGGACGAAGGGCAACGGGGAAGTGATCCAGGGCGACAACTGACCCGATCCGGCCATTCACGGAGGACTCTCAATGACCAGCCGGACCGGGTTGATCGCGGTCGCCCTCGTCATCGGCCTGTCGGCCGGGTGCTCCCGCCGCGAAGCGGCGGCCGACCCCGAAACGGCCGAAAAGCAGGGGCGGCTCCAGGAGGTGTTCGACCTCGTGACCGCCTACACCGAGCAGAGAAAACGGCCGCCGGCCGCTGACCGGGACCTCCGCCCGTTCGAGAATGCGTTCCCGACCGGGTTCGACGCCGTCCGAACCGGCCAGATCGTTGTCCTGTGGGGGGCGTCTCCGGCCGCCGGGTCGGACGCCGTCCTCGCGTACTACAAGACCGTCCCGGCCGAGGGCGGCTGGGTCCTGCTCCAGAACGGGACGGTGAAGGAAATGGCCCCGGACGAGTTCGGGAAGACACCGAAGGCCGGGAAGTAGAGTGCGGCCGTTCGCCCCGCAAAAAAACAGAACACAGGGGGGGCTCACGCCCCCCCTCGTCAGGACGGTCGCCCGTCCTACTTCCCGCCGGGGGCCAGTAAGACCTTCGTCTCCTGACCGGCCCGGATGATCACCCGCTCGGTCACCTTCTGCGTCACCCCGCCGAGGGTCACCTCGGCCGTCAGCTCGTAGGCGTACTCCTGGTCCACCAACAGCGGCGGCGTGGCGAACGTCCGCACCCCGCCGGTCCCCCCGGCCGCCGTCCCGTTGAACAGCAGCCTGGCCTCCGCCGGAAGAGTGACCGTCACGGTGCCCGCGACAGGGACTGGGGCCACCACCCCGGCCGCCGCGTACCCCTTCGGCCCGCAGCACCCGCCGTAGGTGGCGTACCCGCCCCACTGCCACCAGTTCGCGTACGGCCCGTGGCTGTAGTTGTAATTCGCGAACCACGGGTAGTACCACGCATAGTAGTACGAGTTCGTGTAATACCCGGACGGGTTCAGGCACGGGAACGTGGCCGACGTGTAGTACGGCCGGACGACCAGCCCGTACCCGAAAGCCGACGCCCGGTCGGGCGATGCGAACAACCCCGCCACCGCCAAGGCGGACAGGACCAGCCACTTACGCATGGTGTTTCTCCCCGGAGTGAGTCGGGGCGCGCGGCCCCACTTCTCGACTGTAACCCTTGACTTGACGTATTCAACCCGTCTTCACCATCTCCCCCGGCTTGACCCGCGCCGGCCGTGCGGGTTGCCCGCCCCATGCCGGTTGCGGTTACCAATTCATGGCTGGTGTGGGGGCAAGTTTCCAACTTGCCCGTATTGATGTGGGTATGGGGCTGGTTTCTTACCGCCCCCCTGTTGGGGTAGCGCCGCGGGCAAGCTGGTAACTCGCCCCCACACTGGAGCAGGCCGAAACCGAGGGACGACCGAGATGACCACCCCCACCGACCCCCAGCTCGCCGACATCCGCGAAAAGGTATTCGCCGGCACCCGGCTGTCGTTCGACGACGGACTGTACCTCGACCGCCACGCCGACCTGTTCACCCTCGGGGAGCTGGCCAACCTGGTCCGCGAGCGGAAGAACGGGGACCGCACCTATTACAACGTCAACACGCACCTGAACCCGACGAACGTGTGCGTCTACCGGTGTACGTTCTGCTCGTTCCGGGCCGACCTGAAATCGCCCAAAGGCTACGTGATGACGGACGAGCAGATCCTCGCCCGCGCCCGGGAGGCGACGGAGAAGGGCTGCACGGAGCTCCACATCGTCGGCGGCCTCCACCACCAGCTCCCCTACGACTGGTACCTCGGGATCATCCGGACCATCCACCGCGAATTCCCGGACCTGCACCTGAAGGCATGGACAGCGGTCGAGTGGGACTGGTTCGAACGGCTGACGAACCGGCCGACCAAGGACCTGCTCGCCGAGATGAAGGCGGCCGGGCTCGGCAGCCTGCCGGGCGGCGGGGCCGAGATCTTCCACCCCGAGATCCGGTCCAAGATCTGCGACTACAAGGCGGACGCCGACCAGTGGCTGCGGGTCCACCGGGAGTGGCACGAGCTCGGCGGGAAATCGAACGCGACGATGCTCTACGGCCACATCGAGCGGCCCGAACACCGCATCGACCATCTCGTCCGCCTGCGGGAGCTCCAGGACGTGACGGGCGGGTTCCAGACGTTCATCCCGCTCGCCTTCCACCCGGAGAACAACACCCTCGGGCAGGGCATCCCGAAGCCGTCGGGGCTCACCGACCTCAAGACGATGGCGGTCTCCCGGCTGATGCTCGACAACTTCCCGCACGTGAAAGCGTACTGGCAGATGCTCGGGGTGAAGATCGCCCAGGTGGCCCAGAGCTACGGCGCCGACGACATTGATGGCACGGTGGTCCACGAGACGATCTACCACGCGGCCGGGAGCGACTCGCCGCAGGAGCTAGGCGTGGCCGAGCTCCGCCGGCTGATCGAGGAGGCCGGGCGGGTGCCGGTCGAGCGGGACACGCTCTACAACGAGGTGGTCCGGGACCAGCCGCACGGCCGCCAGTGGCAGACCGGTCGGAAGCTGGTTTCCCTGAACTGATGACCCGCGCCCTCCCCCCCCGGCCGGCCGGGTCTTCAACCCAGGGTGGTCTCGTGCGCCAGTTTCCCCTCATCTTCCTCGCGGTTCTACTGGGCCCGCCCGCGCCCGCCGCCGCCTTCGACCCGACCGAGAAGTACGAGAAGCGGGAGGTCCGCGGGTTCGCCGTGCTCGTGAACCCGGAAGTCCTGAAACACCCGGACGAGGCGAAGGAGACGTTCGCCGAGCTCGACGCCCAGCTGAGGAACCTCGCCGCCGTCGTCCCCGAGAAGCCGCTCGCCGGGCTGAGGAAGGTCCGCATCTGGGTCGAGTGGGAGGCGAAGAAGAACGGAGCTGCGGAGTTCCACCACTCCGCCGGGTGGCTCAAGGACAACGGGTACAACCCGGACAAGCTCGACGCGGTCGAGATCAATAACGCCCGCAACTTCGTGACCTGGTCCCGCAAGGACCAGCCGTGGATGGTGATGCACGAGCTGGCTCATGCGTACCACTTCACCGTGCTCGGCGACAAATGCGAGCTGTTGCAGGCGGCGTACAAGCAGGCGAAGGAGCGGAAACTGTACGACGAGGTGGAGCGGGTCGGGGGAAAGAAACAGCGGGCCTACGCCATGACCGATCCGGCCGAATACTTCGCCGAGCTGACCGAGGCGTATTTCGGCAAGAACGACTTCTACCCGTTCACCCGCGACGAGTTGAGGAAGCACGACCCGGTCGGGTTCGAGCTGATGAAGACGGCGTGGGGCGAGGTGCGGTAGGGCGGCCGCCCGCTACTTCTTCTCGAGGCGGGTCAGCCAGACGTCGGTCACCCGGACCGGCCCGCCCTCGGCGAACAGCCAGAACTCCGCGCCCTTCGGCCGGTCGTCGTCCACCTGTCCGGCCTTCTTCCCGTTGAACCAGACCGTCCACCGCCCGCCCGCCCGCCCGAATTTCACCTCGAGATACCGCCCGTGATCCGCCAACCAAGCGGCGGACGGGAATGGGACCAGCTGCCCCTCCTCCCTCGGACGGAATGGCTCCTCGTGGCCTTCCCGGGTGCCGAACACCGCCCCGCCTTTCGAGATCCTGAGAACGAGCCGGGGCCCGGCGGGGGCGACGGCGAAGTGGACCTCGGCCGCGTCCGCCTTGTGGATGTCCAACCCGAGGGTGACCTGGTAGTCTTCGAACGGGCTGAACGCCCGCCGGGTGAACCCGGCGCCGGAAAGCGCCTTGCTCCCGTCGTCGTCGGTGTCGATCTGCCAGACCCCGCGGGCCCGGGGAAGCCACTGGCCGAGCGACTTCCCGTCGAACAGGAGATCGGGGTCCCCGCCGGGCACATACCGCGCAGGGCCCGGGGGCGGGGGGAGCGATTCCGACCCCGGCCCGGTCGACTGCCGGCCGGGCCAAAGCCCGCGACCCAGGCAGACCCCGGTCGCGACGACGGCCACCGCCCCGGTCGCCGCACCCGCCAGGGCCCACCGCCGCAGTCTCCACCGGCGCCGGGCCGCCCGGCCCGCGGCCGTCAGCACCGAGTCCGGACGCAGCATGACGGGGAGCTGGTCGATCCGGTCGATCAGGTCTTCGTACGTCCCGACCCGGTCGGCCGGGTCCGCCGCCATCATCGCCCCGACCAGCTCGGCCGATTCCCGGGAAACCGGGGGGCCGAGCCGGGGGGTGTGTTTCATCTTCTGCTCCATGACCCCCCAGACGGTCCGGCCGGCGAACGGCGGGCGGCCGGCAAGGGCGTGGAACATCGTCGCCCCGAGCGCGTAGATGTCGGCCCGGTGGTCCACCTCGGTGGCCTGGCGGTACTGCTCCGGGGCCATGTACACGGGGGTGCCGAGGACCACCCCCGGGGCGGTCAGGTGGCCATCCGGCCCGTCGCCGGCCCACCTGGTCAGGGCCAGTCCGAAGTCCATCACTTTGACCAGGGGGACGTCCCGGGGCAGCCCGAGGCCGGCCGAGGTCGGGACCAGGAACAGGTTGGCCGGCTTGACGTCCCGGTGGACCACCCCGTGCGCGGCGGCGTGGGCCAGCCCCGCGGCGGCCTGCCGGGCGATCGCCCAGGCC
>JAQGHQ010000324.1 GCA_028288765.1 Gemmataceae bacterium
GGGGGCTCACGCCCCCCGCTCGCCGGGAGAAACCGATCTCTTCGACAAAGCACTACTCTGTCAGACCGCCCCCTCCGACTGGTGGGCCGACCGGCGGGGTCGACTATAACACCTGCATGTCCCCGTCCGTCGACACTTCCACGCACAGCTCCCTCCAGGCTCTTCTCGGGGTTGCCGAGTCGGTCGCGACTCTCCCCGATACCCACTCCCTCCTGCGCCAGGTCGCGGCCAGGCTCCGGGAAGCCGTCCGGTTCGATCTCCTCGGGGTGGCCCTCCACGACCCCGCTGCCGGGGTGATGAAGCTGACGGTGATCGCGGCCGACGACCCGGACCGCCTCCACCCCGGCCCGCACTGCACCCCGGAGCAATCCCCCTCCGGCCGGGTGTGGCTGACCCAGGAGCCGCTCGTCGTCCCCGATTTGCTGGCACTCGCCGACGACTACCCGGCCGTCCGCCCGGTCTGGGACCGGTTCAAGATGCGGTCGGCGTACTTCGTCCCGCTCACCACCGCCCGGCGGAAACTCGGGACCATCTTCTTCGCGAGCTGCGAGCCGCGGGCGCACGCCCCGGACGAACTCGAACTCTTCCGGTTCGCCGCCCGGCAGGCCGCGGTCGCCATCGACACCGCCCTCGCCGCCGCCGACGTGACCCGGCTACGGGACGAGCTCCGGGACGAGCGCGACCGGCTGAAACTGCTCCTCGACGTGACCACCGCGGTGGTCTCGCACCTCGACCTGCGGGGCCTGTTCCGCGCGATCGCGGCCGGGCTGCGGCGGGTCGTCCCGGCCGAGTACATCAGCCTCGCCCTCTACGACCCGGCCCGTCAGGCCTGGGACCTACACGTGCTCGACTTCCCGTCGAGCAAGGGCTACCTGCGGGAGAGTATCCGGATCCCGTTCGCCGCCGCCCCGGCGAGCATCGCGTTCACCGCGCGCAAGACGGCCACCCTCGACCGGGCCGGGCTCGAACAGATCGCCCCAACCTCGCCCGTCGCCCGGGCCCTGGTCGACGAGGGCATCTCCCACTGGTGCTGTGTCCCGATGCTCGGCCGGGACCGGGTGCTCGGCACGGTGAACATCGGGCGGGAGGCCGATGTCGTGTTCGGCCCCGCCGAGGTCGAATGGCTGGAGCGGATCGCCGGGTCGGTCGGGCTGGCCGTCGAGAACGCCTTCGCGTTCGCCGAGATCGAGGAGTTGAAGAACAAGCTCGCGGCGGAAAAAACATACCTCGAGGACGAGATCCGGACCGAGCACGGGTTCGCCGAAATCATCGGGAACAACTCCGGGCTGCGGGCCGTTCTCGATCAGGTCGAGATCGTCGCCCCCGCCGATACGACGGTGCTGATCCTGGGCGAGACCGGGACCGGGAAGGAACTCATCGCCCGGGCCATCCACCGCCTGAGCAAGCGGTCCGCCCGGACGTTCGTGAAGCTGAACTGTGCCGCGATCCCGACCGGGCTTCTGGAGAGCGAGCTGTTCGGGCACGAGAAGGGGGCGTTCACGGGGGCGGTGGCCCGGAAGGACGGCCGGTTCGAGCTGGCCGACGGCGGTACCCTGTTCCTCGACGAGGTCGGGGACATCCCGCTGGACCTGCAGGCGAAGTTGCTGCGGGTGATCCAGGAAGAGGAGTTCGAGCGCCTGGGCGGGACGAAGACGATCCGGGTCGACGTCAGGCTCGTGGCGGCGACCAATCACGACCTCGCGAAGATGGTGGCCGACGGCCGGTTCCGGGCCGACTTGTTCTACCGGCTGAACGTCTTTCCGATCCGCCTGCCGCCGCTCCGAGAGCGGGCCGACGACATCCCCGCGCTGGCCCGGTACTTCACGGCCGAGTACGCGCGGAAGCTGAACAAGCGGGTAACGACCATCCCTGGCCCCGCGCTCGCCGCCCTGACGCGCTACCCGTGGCCGGGGAACGTCCGGGAGCTGGAAAACCTGATCGAGCGGTGCGTGTTGCTGTCGCCGGGGGCGGAGCTGCGCGTGCCTCTGAACGAGCTGGCCGCGTCCGCGGTAGCGTTACCAACGGGCGCGAACGGGCACCCGCCGTCGCGGACGATGGTCGAGGCCGAGCGGGAGCACATCATCGCGGTGTTGAAGGCGGCCGGCGGCAAGGTTGGCGGACCGGACGGGGCCGCCGCCAGGCTCGGGATGAAGCGGACCACCCTCCAGTCGAAGATGAAAAAGCTCGGGATCCGGACTCAGGACGTGGATCGAGAGTAGCGCATCCGTTTGGGATAGCGGGCCAGATTTGGCGCCGTGTGCGCTCGGTAGACATTTCCAAGGGATCGATGACACGGGGATTTCAGCCTGAAAGGCTGGGAGCGCATAGCCCAGGGCAACGCCCTGGGCGGGGGGACGCCACTCGAACAGGTCGTGCGTCGATTGCCGCCGCGTTCCCCGCCCAGGGCGTTGCCCTGGGCTATGCGCTCCCACCCCGTTGGGGTGAAAACCCGACGCGCCGCCAAGGGTGTCGACTGAGCATAGGACACGCAATGCGTGCCCTACAAGGTGACTGAAAGCTAGGCCCGGCGAAATCCTCGACCGGCTTCACTGCCGGCCCAACGGCACCTGCCGACCCACCGGCACCCCCTCTTCGGCACCTTGTCCCCAACCCTCTCCAGCTAGTGGTCATAAAGCCAATTCTTTGAACCGCTTGCAAGCCAAAATTTACTTCTCCGAGTCGCGGCATCGGGTTCGCTTTTCTTCCAGTCGCTTAACTTTTTGTTAATCGCGGAAACTGGTATGAACTCGTCACTCAACCCGATCGTCTTCGCCCTCCGCCACCCGATCACGGTCATGGCCGCGGTCGCCGCGCTGGCCGTCACCAGCGTGCTCGCCGTCCAGAGGATGTCGATCGACGTCTTCCCGAAGCTCAACCTGCCGGTGATCTACATCGCCCAGCCGTACGGCGGGATGGACCCGGCCCAGATGGAAAGCCAGCTCACCAGCTACTACGAAGGACACTCGCTCTACATCGGCGGCATCCACCACGTCGAGAGCAAGACCATCCAGGGGATGTCGATCCTCAAGCTGTTCTTCCACCCCGAAACCGACATGGGCCAGGCGATGGCCGAAACGGTCGGGTATGTCACCCGGGCGCGGGCGTTCATGCCCCAGGGGACCGTGCCCCCGTTCATCGTCCGGCTCGACGGGGGGAGCGCCCCGGTCGGGTACCTGGTCATGGAGAGCGATGTCGAGCGGAGCCCGGGCGAGCTTCAGGACCTCGCCCTCCTCCGCGTCCGGCCAATCTTCGGCAGCCTGAAGGGCGTCTCGTCCCCACCCCCGGTCGGCGGGAACCTCCGGACGATCAACGTGAACGTCGACCCCGACCGGCTGAAGGCCTACAAGCTCACGCTCGACGACCTGACCGCGGCTCTGAACACCGGGAACATCATCGTCCCGTCGGGCAACGTGCGGATCGGGGACCAGACCCCGATGGTGCCGGTCGACGGGACGGTCACCAAGTGGCAGGAGATCGGCGACATCCCGCTGCGGCCGGGGATGAACTTGTACGTCCGGGACGTGGCCCAGGTCGAGGACGGGTCGGACATCGCCACCGGGTACGCGACGGTGAACGGCAAGCGGACGGTTTATCTGACCGTCACCAAGCGCGCCGAGGCGAGCACCCTGGACGTGATCAACCTGCTCAAGGCGAACCTCCCCCGGATGCAGGAAGCCCTGCCCGAGGGAGTGAAGCTGCGGTTCGAGTTCGACCAGTCCCCGTACGTGACGAACGCGATGACGGGAGTGGTGTCCGAGGGGGCGCTCGGGGCCGTCCTCACGGGGCTGATGGTGCTCGTCTTCCTCCGCGACTGGCGGTCCGTCATCGTCGTCGTGCTGAACATCCCCCTGGCCCTCATGGGGGCGGTGGTCGCCCTCTGGGCGACCGGGCAGACGGTCAACCTGATGACCCTCGGCGGGCTCGCCCTGGCGGTCGGCATCCTGGTCGACGAGGCCACCGTCGAGGTCGAGAACATCCACACCCAGCTCGAACGAACGGTTTCCGTCGCGGTCGCGGTCCGGCGGGGGAACAGCGAGACCGCCATCCCCCGGTTCCTGGCGATGCTCTGCATCCTGGCCGTGTTCGTCCCGGTGTTCTTCATGCAGGGGTCGGCCCGGAACCTGTTCGCCCCGCTGGCGCTCGCGGTCGGCTTCGCGATGATCACCAGCTACGTCCTTTCCAGCACGTTCGTCCCGGTGGTCTCGGTGTGGCTGCTCCGCCACAACCCGGCCCAGGCCGGTGACGGGCACGGGCACCACGGCGGGTTCTTCGACCGGATCACCCGCGTATACGGCCGGCTGGTCGAAACGGTCGTCGCACGCCGCCGGGCGGTGATCGCCGGCTATCTTGTGGCGTCGGCCGGGATCCTGGTCGGGGCGGCCCCGCAGCTCGGCCGGGAGATCTTCCCGATCGTCGATTCCGGGCAGTTCCAGCTCCGGATCAAGGCCCCGACCGGGACGCGGATCGAGCGGACCGAGGAGATGGCCAAGGAAGCCGTCCGGCGGATCGAGGCGGCGGTCGGTCCCGGGAACCTGGAGACCTCGGTCGGGTACGTCGGAGTCGCCCCGTCGAGTTACCCGATTAACGCGGTATACCTCTGGACCGGCGGCCCCGAAGAGGCCGTGTTGCGGATCGCGCTGAAAGAGGGCAGCGGCGTGCGGGTCGAGGAGTTGAAGGCCCGGCTCCGCCGCGAACTCCCCGGGCAACTGGGGGAGTGGCTCAAGAGCCGGACGATCGCTGACGGGGTGGACGCCGCGGAGGCCGACCGCCGGGCCGGTCTGATCCGGCTGTCGTTCGAGCCGGCGGACATCGTGAACGAGGTGATGAGCTTCGGGTCGCCGACCCCGGTCGAAGTCGTGGTCTACGGGCCGAACATCGCGGACAACAAGGCCCACGCGGCGAAGGTCCGGGCCGAACTGGAGACGATCCCGGGGATCAAGGACCTCCAGTACGGGCAGGCCCAGGACGCCCCGACGGTCGACGTCGTGCTGGACCGGGCGAAGGTCGGCCAGAGCGGGCTGACGGTCGCGGACGTCGGCAAATCGTTCGTCGAGGCGACCTCGTCCAGCCGGTTCGTCGTCCCGATGTACTGGACCGAGACGGCGACCGGGTTCGGGTACCTGGTGCAGGCCCAGATCCCGCCCCGGCGGATGGACTCGGCCCGGGAGGTCGGCCTGATCGGGCTGAAACAGACGGACCGGGGCCAGCTGCTCCTCCAGGACGTGGCGACGGTGAAGGAGGGCACGGCACCGGCCCAGTACGACCGGCTGAACCTCCGGCGGATGATCAGCCTCACCGGGAACGTGGAGGGGACCGACCTCGGCCGGGTCGCGGCCGAAATCGACGCGGCGGTCGCCCGGGCCGGGGCCCCGCCGCGGGGCGTGCGGGTCGAGGTCCGCGGGCAAGTCGAGCCGATGCGGGAGATGTTCGGCGGGCTGGCGTCCGGGCTGGGCCTGTCGGTGGTCTCGATCCTGATCCTCCTGACCGCGTACTTCCAGTCGCCGAAGCTCGCCGGGGTGGCGGTGTTCGCGGTCCCGGCGGTGCTGGCCGGGGTGGTCCTCGCCCTGCTCGCCACCGGGACGACGCTCAACATCCAGTCGTTCATGGGGGCGGTCATGGCGGTCGGGGTCGCCGTCGCGAACGCGATCCTGCTCGTCACCTTCGCCGAACAGCGGCGGAAGGAACTGCCGGAGTCCCCGACCCGGGCCGCGGCCGCCGCGGTCGAGGGTGGGGTGCGGCGGTTGCGGCCGATCCTGATGACCTCCCTGGCGATGCTCGCCGGGATGATCCCGATGGCCCTCGGGCTGGGCGACGGCGGCGACCAGACGGCCCCCCTCGGCCGGGCGGTGATCGGCGGGCTCCTCGCCTCGACGGCGACGACTCTCCTGGTACTCCCCGCCGTGTTCGCCTTCGTCCGGGCCGGAACCGATACCACGTCCGCCTCGCTCGACCCGGCCGACCCGGCCAGCTCCCATTACCGCCCGCAGGAAATGACGAGCCCATCCCACTAACCGCGACGTGGTCCGCCCGCCGGCGGGCGGACCACACCATGATCCAACCCGCAGGTGCCCTAATGATGAGACTCAGCGACTTCCACCCGCCTCATTTCGACGGCAGCCCGGCCCTCCCGGCCGCCCCTCCCCGGCCGCGTCGTTGGTGGAGGTGGGTGGCCGCAGGAGGCGTTCTGGTAGCTGCGGCGGGCGTCGGGTTCGACCGGCTGCGTGGCCACCCCCCCACACCATCGGCCGTCTCTCCGGGCGAGTCCGGCTCTGCCGCGCCCGAGGTGAAGACCGTCCGCCCGGTCCGCCAGACGGTCCGCAAGACGATCGAACAGCCCGGCCGGGTGGAGGGGTACGAGCAGACCCCGATCCAGGTGAAGATCCCGGGCTTTGTCGCGAAATGGACCGCGGACATCGGCCAACGGGTCGCTGCCGGAGATGTCCTCGCCGAGCTGTCGGTCCCCGAGGAGCAGGAGGAGCTCAAGCGGCGGGAAGCGACGGTCGCCCTGTCGGCGGCCGAAGTGACCGCGGCCGAGAAGACCCTGGATGCGGCGAAGGCGGACGAGGTCAAGGCCGAGGCAATGATCCGTCAGGCGGAGGCGACCAAGAGCCGGGTCGACGCGAACGTGATCCGCTGGAAGGCCGAGTTCCGCCGGCAGACCGAGGCCCGCGGCAGCGGGGCGACGAGCCAGAGCGATTTCGACATCACCCAGGACCAGCTCCGGACCGCCGAGGCCGGGGTGAAAGAGGCCGAGGCCATGATCGACTCCGCGACGGCCGCCAAGGTGTCGGCCGTCGCGGCCCGGCTGAAGGCGGATGCCGGGGTGACGGTCGCGAAGGCGAAGCGGGACGTGGCCGCGGCCGACGCCCGCCGGCAGGCCGAGTGGCTGAAGTACGCGATCGTCCGGGCGCCGTTCGCCGGGGTCGTCAGCCAGCGCAACGTGGACACCGGCCAGTACGTCACCCCGCCCGGGGCCGGAGGGACCCCGGCGCTGCCGCTGTTCGTGGTCGTCCGGACCGACCCGGTCCGGGTGTTCGTGGACGTGCCCGAGACCGAGGCCGCTCTGGTGGCCGAGAAGATGCCCGCCACCGTCCGCATCCAGGCCCAGGGGGATCGGGAGATCGCCGGTACCGTGACCCGGTTCAGCTGGGCCCTCGATCAGAACACGCGAACCCTGCGGGTCCAGATCGACCTGCCGAACCCGGACGGGCTGTTGCGGCCGGGCATGTTCGCGACCGCCAGGCTGATCATCGACCGGCCCGGGGCGTGGTTGGTGCCGGCCGGGGTGGTCGTCACGACCGACGAACAGCCTTATGCGGTCCGCGTGGAGGGTGGGAAGTCGGTGAAGACCCCGGTCAAGCTCGGCGCGCGGCAGGGTGGGCTCGTGGAGCTTCTCCACAAGCAGACCCGCACGGTCCCGCGGGGCGAGCCGCTACCGTGGGAGCCACTCACCGGAACGGAGGAGTTGCTCACGGCCCGTCCGGCGGGATGGACGGACGGTTCGCTCGTTTCGCAGGTCCGGTAGGTCCGACGTGCCGGGTCGAATACTCCAGTCCTGTCGACAATATCGCCCCGGCCGCCGCCCCGAGCCGGGGTCCTGAAAGGTGTAGTCAACGTCGATTTCGGTTCGGCCGATTACCCCCGGAGGTGGTACTGCTCACGTTGTCGGGGCGAGGACGGGGAGATGCACGTCGCGAACATACGGCCGGTGTGGGTAGTAATTGTGTCCGTGTTCGTCGCGACGCCGGCCGTAACGGCGGCGGACGCCGAGACCCGCACGTTCGCCGTTGCCGTGGACGGGAAACCAGCGGGAACCTGTCGGATGTCTCTGAAGGCGGAGGACGACGGGACCCAGACGGTCACGACCGCCGTCGACATCAAGATCCGGGCCGCCGTCTTCAAGTACACATATTCGTTTCGCGGCCGCGAGGTGTGGAAGGGCGACCGGCTCGCGGCGGTCGACGCATCCTGCGACGACGACGGGAAGAAGAAGACGGTGAGGGTCACGGCCGGGGAGGGTGGTCTGACGGCGGTGGTGAACGGGGCCGGGCGGAAAGTGCAGGCCGACGCGATCACCACCACCGGGTGGCGGCTCCCCGACCCGAAGGCGCGGGAGGTCGTTCTGTTCGACGCCGAGGACGGGACCGAGACGACCGCACGTCTGGAGGCCGTCGGGGCGTGTCAGGTGATCGTCAACGGGCAGGTCGTGGCCGGTCAGCGATACCGGCTCACGGGGAAGGGCGTGGACTCCGAGTGGTGGTTCGACGCCACGGGTCGGCCCCTCCGGCAGCAGATGATCTCGGACGGCCACAAGGTGGTCGTCACACTGGTCGAAATTGTCCGCTAACCACCTGCCTTCGACCTGATCAGGCTGAATTGTCACCTCTTCCTCCGGGTGTGGCCGCCTCAACGGCGCGACCTTGAACGGCCCATGGCGTAAAGCTCGTTAACTATACAAATGTATAGTTAACGAGTTAACGAAAGTTAATCAGCGCCGGATTGAGTCGCCAGAGTCGCGTACGCGGTTCGACAACCCGCCAAATCTTAACCAATCTTAACTAACCGATTTGGTTCCCTTTCCGAAAGACACGTGTGGTTAAAGGGTTCCGGACGCTTTTTTGGGAAGTGCGCAGCTGGTCTCAGACAGGGTACTTTTGCCGCCGTTCGGGAGGGCACTCGGAGGGTGTGAAGCGGACATTCGGCCCGGGATAAGGGGCGGATGAATGGAATGAAGTTTGGGAAACTGGTCGGGTATTTGCTCCTAAAACGCTTCCGGCTGAGCTGGGCGGCTGCCCTCCCTCCCATTTCCCACCACCCTGGACGGAGACAACAGTGGCGGACTCGACCATCACCCGTGAGCAACTCGTGAAGTTGCTGAACGAGGACCTGTCCCGCGAATACCAGTCGATCATCGCCTACGTGAACTATTCCCAGGTCCTCAAGGGCGCGCAGTACATGAGCATTGCCAAGGAATTGGAAAAGCACGCCGGCGAAGAACTCGAACACGCCCTCCTGATCGCCAAGCAGATCGACTACCTGGGGGGCATGCCGACCGTCACCCCGAAACCGGTCAAAACGTCCGAGAAGGCCGAGGACATGCTCCGGTTCGACCTGGACAACGAGAACGAGACGATCAAGAGCTACCGGGAGCGGGTCCGGCAGTGCGAGGCTTTGGGCGAGTACGCACTCGCCGAGCACATCCGCCAGATTCTGGTCCAGGAGCAGGAGCACCAGATCGACCTGGCCACAGCCCTTGGCAAAGACGTGCCCGACGTGACGACGCCCGATCAACGGGCCTGACCTCGCCGGGGTCGCGTATCGGGCACGGTCGTCAGGGACTGGTCAGCGGCTCAGGAGAACTTCCGACGCCCCCGCCGGGCGATCGCGGCCATACCGAGCCCAATTGCCACCAGAGCGGCGGTTCCCGGCTCGGGCAGAGTGGGGCCTGGGTCTCCGTGTTGGTTCCCATCGCCCGGGACGGGGTCGTGTGTGGACGACGGCGGACCGGTGCCCCCGCCCGACGGGTCATGGACCTGGGAGGTCGGGCCCTTGGTGGTTGCACCACCTGCCAGGACGAGGGTCGGCGGGTCCTTCGGGCCGGCGGGCCAGCCGCGGAAGTAGAACCCCGACGCGCCCTGCTGTACTAGTAACCCGGTTATCAACGCCGCCACCCACCGGAGCCGGGACGTACTTCCTCTCGCCATGCACTTTCTCCCAGGACCGGTGACCCGGTCGCATTTCGACACTCCAACCTTCACCCGGCTCGCCCACATTCCCCTATCCCCGGGCTTGGCGTCAAGACGAACACGTTCCGCCGTTCCGCCCGAGGTAAGAGTCGTCACCCGCTACTCAACTGATTCGGGCATTGAGCCTCCAGAACGATGCCGTTAACCTGAATACGTCTAAGCTCTACTGATGCCGAATCTCATGTGCATTATGCGGCGGGTGCGAGCGTAGTTAGCAGGAGCCCGCGCACTGGCTCGGGGAGTTGTTCCACACCCGTGCTTGGACCGGCCGGTGGCGAAAGTGACTCCGCCC
>JAQGHQ010000349.1 GCA_028288765.1 Gemmataceae bacterium
CGGCCGAGCCGCCAAAGACGGACGAATTCGGGTACTCGTAGGTGCCCCCGTACCGGGCTGCGCCGAGCCAACCCAAAACTCACGGAAGTGCCATTCCACCCGGTGACGGTGTCCGTTTCGGGTCCCCCTTTCCCCTTGAGTGGAGAGGGATGAGGGGAATGGCCCGGGTGGCATGTCCACGGCTCGGCGTGGACATGGGAGCGCCCCGGATGCCGGATCCGAACTCAAGCATGTCCACCCAAAGCTGTGGACATGCCACCTAGACCAAGGTGACTGACTCAACGGGTTCGTGTATCAGGTGGGTGCCCCTGGGCGGTTTTGTATGAATGTGTAGCCCGCCGTACGATGCGGCTCCGGCTTCCATTCCGCATTCCGAACTCCGCATTCCGCATTTCTGCTCACGGGTTCTCCCACACCAGCGTGACCCGCGGGACCGGGCCGTACGGGCGGAGGCGGACGTGGGTAATCGGGTCCTGCCCGTCCTTGGCCGGGTCGAGCTTGACGTAACTCGGGTACACCCGCAGCCCCTCCAGGTAGTGCAGACTGAGTGTCACCTTCCCGTCCGCGTCCGGGATTACGTCCGTCAGGGTGATCCGGTTCGGGGTCGCGCTCTCCCACCGGGCCGATCCGGCCAGCACGAACGACCGCGGCCGGTCCAGGGCGTAGACCACTACCGGCTGGCCGCCTTCCTTCAGCCGGGCCACCGGCTTCGCCATCGGCAGCCGGCCCCACCGGTCTGCCGCGGCCGGGCTCCGGCACACCACCCACCCGACGTTGTACCACTCGCAGAACTTCCCCAGCTCCGGGTCGGTCCACTCGCCGAGCCCGCGACCGTTCAGCCGGCCCTCCCACATCCCGCAGAACGAGTACTCCATCCCCGCGTCGTGGTCGAGCCCGCCCAGGTACGCCCGCCCGGTGAGGACCGGGAGGAGGGCGGTCCAGTTCCACCCCGGGCGGTGGTCGGTCGTCTCGTCCCACAGCACCCGGGCGTCCGGGGTCGTGTGGTCCCGCAGGGCGACGACCACCTGTTCCTGGTCGGCCGAGAGCCCGATCACGAGCGGGTCGGTGCGGAGCCGGGCGGCCCCGGCGAGCGGGCGGTCCGGGCCGTCCGCCCACCCGACCACGAGCAACGCGGTCACCGCGCCGGCGGCGGTGACCGCGGCGAACCGGCCCCGCTCGAGCACCTTCCACAGCCCGAACGCGGCCGGCAGCGCGAGGAACCCGGCCGCCAGCGGGGCGAGCCGTTCGGGGGCGTCCGGCGGGACCCGCGGCCACGCGGCCAGAACCCGCGCGACCGTCACCGTGAGGAGGGTCGAGGAGAGGAGCAGGACCGCCGACTCCCGGTACCCGCCCCGCCACAGGGCGACCAGCCCGGCCGCCCCGGTGAGCACGAGCAGCCCGCCGAACGGGACGTACCCGGCCAGGGTGACGTAATCCCCGGGGGTGCCGAGGACTGCGTCCCAGGCGGGCGGCGGGACGTGGTCGGCCGGCGACGGCAGGCGGAGCCACCAGTACCGCCCCCAGTCGGTCAGCCACCACAGGTTCGGGACCAGCCCGGCGGCGGTGATCCCGACCAGCCCGAGGTGCCACGCGAGCTCTTTCCGCGGGGCGAGGACGAGGTAGTACGCGACGACCACCGGGGTGAGCCCGACCCATACGACCGGGTGGGCGTACCACCCGGCCGTCGCGACCGCCGCCAGGATCAGCCAGCTGTCCACCCCGAACCACCGGGCGTACCGGCCGAGCCAGGCGGTGGACACGATCACCCCGAGCCCGGCCGCCAGGAAGTCGATCTCCCCTTCCTCGATCAACCGCCGGACCGGCCAGGTCCAGCCGAGGACCGTACCGCACGCCCCGGCCAGGACCGCCGCCCCGGCCGGCAGCCCCGCCCCGCGGGCGGCCAGCACGAACGCCAGAGGAATCAGCACCAGGCAGGCGAACAGCCCGACCTTGTACGCGGCCGGGCTGTACCCCCCGCCGCCGATCGCGAGGAACAGCTCCGCCGGCCGGCACCCGCCGTCGAACACGGGCGTCTTGGGGTATCCGGCCTGAAACCCGGGGTCGTAGCAGGTGGTGGCCCCGCGGTGGCAGAAGGTGTGGGCCCCGAGGGCGCCGTGGTAGAGGTGCAGCGGGTGGCGGCCGGACAGGACCGGGCGGGCGTCGAGGAGGCCGGCCGGCGACCGGGCCGGGCCGAACAGCGACAGGGCGAGCCCCGCCTGGGCGAGGACCAGCCCGGCCACCCCGAGCAGCCAAAGCGGGCGGTGACGGAACCCGTCGGTCGGCATCTCGTCCATGAGTGGTAGCCCCTCCGGGAACACAAATCACGAGATGGTAGCCGGAAGCCCGGGCGTGCGGCAAGACGGGATCGGTTCGGGGCAGCCCAGGAGTCAGTATTCAGAGGACGGAGAGCGGAAATAAGAAGGGCGGAACTGGGCGCCCGCGCCGGGCGGCGGTTTTCGCCCCGGCGGGGCGGGTGCCGGTAGCCCGGGATAAAATCCCGGGCGGGCGGACGCCCACCCGGCCCCTCGGCGATTCGCCGGGAGCCGCATCCGTCGGCCCGGCCCCGGAGTACCGGCCTCGTCCGCCCGGGGTTTCACCCCGGGCTACCGGCCGGCGCCGCTCCGCGGCTCCCAATCGGGCGCGCGGCGGTTTTCGCCCCGCCGGTGCGGCGAAACCACCTGCCCGGCCCTGACCGGATACGCCCAGATTAGAAAGCCAAGATGCGGGCCGGCGGTCCGTCCTATTCTGACCCCTGACCCACGACCCCTGATCCCTGGAGAACTCATGCCCACCCCGACGCTCGCCGACCTGGCCAAGATGTTCGACCACTCGCTGCTCCAGCCGGTGCTGACCGACGCCGACCTGGAGCGCGGGTGTCGGCTGGCGGCGGAGTACGCCGTCGCGTCGGTGTGTATCAAGCCGTACGCGGTCAACCTCGCGGCGAAGCTCCTCGCCGGGTCCGGCGTGCTGACGAGTACCACCATCGGGTTCCCGCACGGCGGCCACCTGACAAAAGTGAAGGTGTACGAAGCCGGTGCCGCGATCGACGACGGGGCGGTCGAGCTGGACATGGTGGTGAACATCGGGAAGGTACTGAGCGGCGACTGGGGGTACGTGGCCGACGACGTCAAGCAGGTGGTAGACGCCGCCCACCGCCGCGGGGCGAAGGTGAAGGTGATTTTCGAGAACTGCGTCCTGACGGACGAGCACAAGAAGGAGCTGTGCCGGGTCTGCGGCGACGCGGGGGCCGACTGGGTGAAGACCTCGACGGGCTACGGGGAGAGCGGGGCGACGCTCGACGACCTGAAGCTGATGCGGGCGTTCAGTCCGCCGCACGTGCAGGTGAAGGCGGCCGGCGGGGTGCGGTCGTTCGAGACGCTCATGGCCGTCCGGGCCGTCGGGGTCACCCGCGTCGGGGCGACCGCCACCAAGGCCATCCTCGACGACGCGAAGGCGAAGCTGGGCACCTCGTAGTCGTCGCGGCCGCCGACCGGAGGCGGATCCCGTGCGGGGCGGCGGGCGAGACCGGACCCGCGCGGGCCGCGCCCCGGAGGGCGGTGTAAACGAACCGGGCCCGGGGATACTACCCGGGCCCGTTAGCCTACCAAAGGCGTGGGTGAGGCGAAATCGGAACCTCGCCTGCCGGTGCTGCCGGGAGGGAACGGCAGGCGCCGGGAACCGGCGACCCACTCCATCCGCGGCACCTACACCTCACCTCTGCGCGGGGTTCACCCCGATGCGGTTAACTGGTCGTCAACCCCGGCATCAGCCGGTCGGAATTGGGAACACCACGAAGGCGAAGGAACTCTAGTTCATGTCCGGCCAAATGCCAAGAGCGGGTTTCCGTGAGCAGGAGCGATTTCAACAGTTGTTCAACGGATCTTGACCCGGCCTACACACAGTCGGCGGCGGGGGTTGTCGGCCGCGCTATCCCAAAGACCAGTCGCGACCTGTGTATTTCGGGCGACGGGTGAGCCTGTGCCGGTCCGGAAAGGCTATTCCGCTCGCCCGAAGGCTTCGGTCTTCTTTCCCCTTTTCAATAACCAGGCAGGTCGCACTGGTGGGCGGGCCGTCCGGGTCAGTTTTTCAGCAGCCGCAGCCGGACCATGTTGAGGGCGAGTTTGGCGGTCCGGCTCATGACTTCCAGCCGGGTGCCGAGCCAGCCGAACCGGGTCACCTCGGTCCCGTCGGCGTGGGCGAGCGCCACGTACGCCGTCCCGACCGGGTTCTCGTCCGTCCCCCCGCCCGGCCCGGCGAACCCGGTCGTCGCCACCGCCAGGTCGGTCCCGAACCGCTCCCGCGCCCCCTCGGCCATCGCCCGGGCCACCGGGTCGCTCACCGCCCCGTACCGGGCGAGCAGGTCCCGCGGCACCCCGAGCTCCCGCCGCTTCACCTCGTCGGTGTAGCTCACCACCCCGCCGTGGAAGTAGTCGCTCGCCCCCGGTACCTGGCACACCCGGTACGCGACCAGCCCGCCGGTGACGCTCTCGGCCGCCGCCAGCGTCCGCCCCTTCTCGTGCATCAGCCGGACCACCACGTCCTGAAGCTCCTCGGCCCCGGCGCCGAACACGAGGTCGCCGAGCCGGTCGCGGATGATCTGTTCCACCGGGGCGATCCGCGCCTCGGCGGCGGCCCGGGTCGCCGCCCGGGCGAGGACGCGGAGCGAGATCACCGCGTCGCTCACGGTGATCCCGACCTCCGGGACGTGCCCCCGGCGGGTGAGGTCGAGCAGCCGCTCCTCGACGAGCGACTCGCCGGCCCCGAACGTGTTGATCTTCCGCTCGACGAGCACCCCGCCGCCGAGCCCCGCCGCCAGGAACCGGGGCCGGACCTGTTCGGCGAACATCCGGAACATCTCGCTCGGCACCCCCGGCATCGCCACCACCAGCGCCCGCCCGACCCGCAGCCAGATGCCCGGGGCGGTCCCGGCCACGTTGAACACCGGCTCGGCCCCCTCCGGGAAGAGCGCCTGCACCCGATTCCGGTCCGGCATCACCCGCCCGCGGGCGGCGAACAGGTCGCGGATGTGGTCGAGCGACGCCCGGTCTTCGACCAGTCCGACCCCGGCGGCGGCGGCGACCGCCTCGCGGGTGAGGTCGTCCTGGGTCGGGCCCAGGCCGCCGGTCGCGAGCACGAGGTCGGCCCGGGCGCACGCGGCCCGGAAGCAGGCGATGTTGTCGGCGAGGTCGTCGGCCACGGTCGTGTGGAACCCGACCGGGATGCCGATCTCGGCGAGCTGGCGGCTGAGCCACTGGGCGTTCGTGTCGAGGTTCTGCCCGCTGGTGAGCTCGCTCCCGATGGACAGGATTTCGGCTTTCATGAGTGAGAACCCCGGGGGCTGAGCTCCGGGGCCCTGTTTCAGGCTTGGGAAGACGTCTTGATTCGGCGGCCAGACCGTTGTATGCCCCGCGGCACTATGAAGACATCCTATTACCTAGCCACCGCGGCGGTGCTCGCCGCTGCCGCGGGGGCGGTGTACACCGGCTTGCCGGCCGCCGCCACCCCGCTTCCCCCGACCGTGCCGCTTGCCCCGGCCGACATGCCGGCACTGCCGCCGATCGTCCTCGGCCCGAACGAGACCCCGCCGGTCGCGTTCTCCGAGCCGCCGAAGGCCCCGCCGCCGGTCGTCCCGGCCGGGTATGTGAGGGGCCCCACGCCCCCGCCCTTGCCCCCCGCCGCGGGTCTGCTCCCGCCCCCCAGTTCGCCCCAGATACCGGCCCCGCTTCCCGCGGTCCCGCTCCTACCTGCGGTCCCTCCGCCGCCGGGTCCGGTGACGCTGCCACCGGCCGCGTTGCTCGCGGTCCCGCCCCCGTCGCTCGCGCCTTTGGTTCCGCCGCCGGTGACCCCGGTCTCCGCCCTGGTTGGTCCCCCCCCCGTGCTGCCGGCCGTCCCGCCACCGGGGCCGACCCCGGCGACGCCCGCCCCGAGGAACCTTGTGCTGCCGGCCGTCCCACCGCCGGGGCCGGCCCCGGCGACGCCCGCACCGGGGCCGTTCGGGGGATTCACGCCCCCCAGCTCGCCGGGTACACCCGGTCCGGTGCCCCCCGGTTCGCCCGACCGGGTGAAGCCGGGCCTGCCCGCCGTTCCGCCCCCGGAGCTACTCCCGGCTCCGACCCCGGTTCCGGCCCCGGTGCTCCCGTCCGTCGGGACGATCGTCGTCCTTCAAGACGGGAAGCTGGTCGAAGGCACCGTCACGAAGAGCGGCGACAAGGTGATCGTCCGGAAGGGGGCGGTCGACCAGCCGTTCGCGGCGGACAAGGTGCAGTACATCGGGACCTCGAAGGACGACGTGTACCGGTTCATGCTCGGGAAGGTGAAGCCTGACGACGCGGCCGGGCGGCTGAGGGTCGCCCGGTGGTGCATGTTCAACGGGCTCCGGGAACAAGCGCTGGGCGAGGCCCGCGAGGTGGTCCGGCTCCAGCCGACCAACACCGCCGCCGCCGACATGGCCCGGGCGCTCGACGAATCGCTCCGGCTCTTTCCGGCGGACGGCAGCGCCCCCAAACCGGTGACGCCGGCGACCCCCGCGGCCCCGGGGCTCCCCGTCGTCCCCCCGCCCGTCGGGCTGGGGGGCCCGCCCGCGACCCCGCCGCCTTTCGGGGGGGTCGCGCCGCCCGGTCTCCCCGGGCCGTCCCAGCCCCCGCCCGTGGTCGTCGAGCCGGAGCAGACGATCACCCCGGAGGCGGCCGTCGCCTTCGCCCCACGCGTCCAGCCGGTGTTGACGAACCTGTGCGCCGATTGCCACGCCAGGCCGGGCTACACCGGGGCGTTCAAACTCGCGCGCGACACCGGCTTCGACGCCGACCCGCACGTCACGCGGCAGAACCTGCGGGCGGCCGCCGCCCAGCTCCGGAAGGACGACCCGGCCGCCAGCCCGCTCCTGACGAGGGCCCTCTGCGCCCACGGCGGGATGAAGCAGCCGGCGTTCGTCGGCCGCCACGCGCCGGCGTTCCGGGTGCTGGAAGCGTGGGCGTTCGTCGCGGTCGGCTCGTCGGCCACACCGGCGCCGGTCCCGCCGGTCCCGCCGCCGCCGACCGGGGTCCCCGCGGTCGCCCCGATGGCTGTGCCGCCCACCCTCCCGCCGACTCCATCGACCGGGGACCTTCCCCCGCCCGATGTGCGGCTGGCGCTCCCGCCGGTGCCCGGACCGGACGCGAAGCCGGTCCTGCCTCCGGTGCCGCCGCCGGACGTGCGGCCGATGGTCCCGCCGGTCCTTCCTCCGGCCCCACCGCCGATCCCGCCGGCGACGGATGGGGTGAAGCCGGTGAGGCCGGTGCCGGTCGCCCCGTACCCGCTTCCCGTCCCGCCCCCGATCCCGCGCGCCGCGGAGATGAAGTTCGGGCAGGATGCGGCGCCGCTTCCCGTCTCCATGCCCCCGAACCCGGCGAATACCGGCGACGCGGTGGATGAGTTCGACCCCTCAACGTACAACCGGGAGGCGTCGGGCGGTCTGCCCGGCCTCCCGCCGCTCACGGGTGTGCCGGTCCCGGGGCAGCTTCCGGGGCAAGGCACGACTCAAAAGTAGGTATGTTGGGGTCGGCGGCAGGACAGGCGGTATCGCGATCGGGGTCCGGGGCTCACCCGTGCGGACCCGCCCCGTTCGTGTCGGCGGCGAGCTGGCGGTCGGTCAGCAGGGCAAATGCGTCCCGCAGCAGGTACTCGCCCGCCGACCGCAACCCCCGGACCCGCTGCGGCGTCAGCCCGGTTTCGGCCGCCACCCGCTTCACGTCGTCCGCGACCTTCCCGTCGAGCCCGTGCAGGCGGACGACCACCTGCCGGATGTCGGGGGGGAGCTGGCCGAGTAGGGGGGTGAGGACGCCCGCGGGGTCGGTGGTCCGGAGGGCCGGGGCCAGCCGC
Source organism: Gemmataceae bacterium (assembly GCA_028288765.1). Lineage (GTDB taxonomy): Bacteria > Planctomycetota > Planctomycetia > Gemmatales > Gemmataceae > Urbifossiella. The sequence goes on from JAQGHQ010000349.1 coordinate 7,858, forward strand.
CGGACGAACCGCCGGGCCGCGAGGTCGCCGATCGCGAGGACGGGGGCCGGGGCCGGTGGGGCGGGGGCGGCGGCCCCGGCCGGCTGCCACTCCCCGCACCAGTCCGTCGCGACGGTGTGAGGCCATTGCCCCACCGGGACGTGGCCGGCGGGTTTCCCGTTGCCCTCGGCTCGCAGCTCGCCCCGCGGCGGGATGAGGACGAGCAGGACCGGGGAGTGCCGGCGGCACTCTTCCCGCGCCTCGTCCCAGAAGCGACAGGTCTCGCACGTCGGGGCCTGGCCCACCGCCCGCTCCTTTCGTCCGGGTGTTGCGGCCCGGTCCGGTATCAGGGCCGTGCGGGCGCGTCGCCGGCGGATGCCGGGTCGGCCTTGAGCTCCGCCCCCTCGACCAGCCGTTCCTCGCTCACGACGGTCATGGTCCCCGCCGGGGATTTCTGCTTCATGGTCCGGCGGGCCTCGCCGACGCCGCGCGCGTAGACGATCGTGGTCTCCTCGCGGTAGTCGGGGAACTTCGGGTGCTCGGCGACGCGGAGGATCTCCACGACCGACCGGTTGGCCAGCTGCCCGAACGACACGACGGTGTACGTGACCCGGCTCCCGTCCGGGGCTTCGGCCGACCACGACCGCCCTTTCTTGAGACCGATCTTGAGGACCGGGTCCCAGAACGGCTGGACCCCACTACCGGGCGGTTGGGTGCCCGCCGGCCCCGGGGGGCCCGGGGGGCCTGGAAGAGACTGGGCTCCCGGAGGCCCCTGGGGTGCCGCGGGGCCCTGGGCTCCCGGGTGGAACATCTCCACGAACTCCCCCCGAACGCGGTACAGGTAGACCGTGTCGGGGAGTTTGGCCTTCGACCAGTCATACGTCCAGCGGGGCTGGCCGGGCGGGTCGGTGAGCAGGGTGAGGCCCGGGTACGTCCCCTGCTTCACCGCCACACTCCGGATCTGATCGGTGCCGGTGAACCGGACGCTCACCCGCCGGATCTGGTTGTCCTTCGGCTTGGTCGGCTTGAGGTAGTCGTACAGGAGTTCCTTCCCCGGCCGGAACGGGAAGTGGTCGGACTCGGTCCGCCCGCCCGTGGGGTCGGGGTCGACGTACTCCGCGTTGTCGATCCGGATGAGGTTCTGGCCCCACACCCCCGAACACACCCCCCGCAGGGTGAACACCGCGGTCGGGGGCAGGTCCGCGAACCGGTCGGGGAGGAACGCCACGACCACCCGGTACTTCTGACTCGTCCCGGTCTCGAGCGTCACGGTCTGCGACGTCGGGTTACGGCCGTAAACCCGGCCGCGGAGTTGAACCCACTTGTTCCGGTACGCCGCGGTCGCGCCCTGAGGGTTCGTCTGGAAGACCGCCGCGAGCTCCTCGGGGGTGAGTACGACCGGGTCGGCCGTCAGGTCGGGGCGGTCCGCCGGGAGCAGGTCGGTTTCGTAGTCCGCGGTCAGCCGGTCGGCCGTGACCTGGATGACGCCCGGGGGGAGCTCGTCCGCCTCGGCCGGGGTGAGCAGGGTACAGTCGTCCAGCCGGACGGTCCGGAACGCCCGCCCGGCGCACTCGCCCCGGAGGATCACCTTGTTCCCGGGCCGGAGCTTCGCCACCTGGTCGTGCTGCGCCGACGGGAACAGGCACCGGATTGCGACCCGGGAGTCCGTCCCGGGCTGTCCGAGAAGGAGGGTCGGCTGCGTCGGCGGGGCCCCGGGCCCGGTCGTCGAAAAGGGTGACACCACCGCCGCGTTCGCCGCCCGGACGATCCCCGTCAGCTGGACCTGGCGGCCCCTGTACAGCTCGTCCGCCGCGGTCGCGGCGGACACGACCCAACAGCCGGTCAGCTTGTGGCCCCCCGCGTATTTGCCCCGGACGGTCACGGGGTCACCCGCTCTGAGGGTCGGCGGCGGGCCGCCGGAAGTCGGGTGGAACGCGCACCCGAGCCGGAGCTCGTCCCCCGCTTCTTGACCTTCGCCGACGGTGAGCAACTCGGCGGTGCGAGACTGACACACCCCATGCACCTCGATCACCTTGCCCGCGAACCCCCGTTCCACCGCGGCCGGGTCGTCGCGGTAGTCCTGGAAGAACCTGGCGACGGGCAACCGGTACGGGGCGTCGGGCCGCGGGTCGTGCGGCGGCGGGGCCGGCGTGAGCGGGCGGGGGGGTGGTGGAGGTGGGGCCGGCGGGGGCGGGGGCGGGGGCGTCGGGGCGGGTTTCGCGA
>JAQGHQ010000249.1 GCA_028288765.1 Gemmataceae bacterium
AACAGCCGCTGATTAAGACTGTCCCGTATACGACCCCGAAAAAGAGGTTCTATGAGTGACTACCGTTGACTGACACGTGGTCATCGCGCGACACAGACCGTGACTACCGTTGACTGACACTTGTCCCCTTTGGGTGGACATGTTGCTGTGTTGAAAGGCTCGCGTGGCTCGGGCCGCCACGGAGGGCGGCCCCCGTGGCGGCCCGCCAGCAACCGAGGGGTTCAACCGAGCACGGACACGTGCGAGACCAATCGGGTGACATGTCCACAGCCTTGTGTGGACATGTGCGCGGCAGCACATCGGGCGAATGCGCCCACCAACGATTCACATCGCCGGGCCGCTGCTCCCCTGGCGTATGGCGGCCTCATCCACGGCGCCCGACCCTGATCTTGAGTCCTGGCCGGGGAAGGTGCTGGTCACTTCTTCTTCTTGAGCAGCCGCTTTGATTCCTCGGCCGTCAGTGGGGTGGATTTGACCGCGATCTCGAACACCATCTTTTCGACCGGCTCGCCGTTCCACGCATATCCCTGGGCATCGTCCAGGATCATCCGGTGCCCGAACCCCCACCCGCCGTAGTCCGCAACGGCCCGCAATGTGTAGATCGCGATCAGCCCGTTTTTGGTCGACGCCAGGGCTGTATCGTAGATGCCCAGGTGGCGCGCGTTGGACTCGTTGGCGTTCGTCCCGTTCCAGCCGTACCTCTCCTGTTCGGTTCGTCCCGCCAGCCGGTCCTTGGTCATCTCGATGATGACGTATTTCCGCTTCGCCATCTCGGTCAGTTTCAGGTACTTGATCCCGCCCGGGACCTTCTCAAGCGGGACCGCGAAATGATCCTTGCCGGTCGCGGCCGTGTTCCAGATCGCCGGGTCGGCCGACCGGAAAATGACGATCCACCCGCCGCCGGCCCGGGTGGCCTTCGGCTCGGCCTTCTCGATCTCGGCCAGGCGCTTCTCGACGCGGGTCTTGGCCAGTCCGGTCAGGTCAACTGCGGCCTCTCGGTACCAGTGTTACGCCCGGACCCGGGCCTCCCCCCGCTCGCCCGCCGCCAACCCGCCGCTCAGGTCCCACCACCGGTCGGCCAGGGCCGCCATGTCCTCGCCCTTTACCGGCTTACCCTGCTCCAGCTCGGCCGCCACCTTGAGCTTCTCGTCGTCCCCCTTGAGCAGGAGCGGGAGACCGGCCGCCCAGTCCCCCTTCAGCAGGCACAGGAACCGGCCGACCCGGGCGTTCGGGCCCGGGTCGGCCGGGTTCGCCTGGAGCGTCTTCCGGTCGGCCTCGGTCGCCTCGAACGCCTTCCGGATCGCCTCCACCTCCTTCGCCCGGGCGGCGACGGTCGCGGTCAGCCCGGGGGCGCTGGCCGCACGGCCCCCCGCCCCGATCGCCAGCTTGAGAAGCCGATCGGCCGTCGGGTAATCGTCGGCCCGGATGGCGGTCTCGGTTGCGTCCAGGGCAGCCTCGGCTACTACCCGGCCGGGGGCGACCCGGGCCTTCTCGGCCGCGTCCAGAGCCGTGTAGGCCAGGTCGGGCGGCTTGACCGCGAACGCCCGGGCGGTCGCGTCTACGGCCTCCAGGGCGAGGGGCACATCCCCGCCCCGGGCGGCCAGGTCCCGGGCCTCCCGGTACAGGACGAACCTGGCCGCGGGGTTGTCGGTCGTCTCGTCCGCCTCCTTCAGCATCTTCCGGGCGAGGTCGACCTGCTCGGCCGGCTTCTTCTTCGCGTAGTCGGCCTTGTGCACATCCCGGATCGTTTTTTCGGCCTGCTCGATGTCCGCCTCGGCCGGGACCGGGGCGGCGGGGGTCGCCGGGTCGGGCGGGGCGCCTGTGGCGGGGAGGCTTGCGGGAAAGCCGATGGCGACCCCAAGCAGGATGCAGACGAGGAGCTTCATGGACGATCCCCGGGCCAGACGGAATGAATGGCGATTGTACTCGGGGCCGGGGAGTGACGCACCGGTGAAACGACCTTCTGCGACCATCGGAGGCCGTGGGAGCAGACCGCCTTGCAGGACGACTTCCGGAGGCCGGGCGTACCCGGTCGGGCTGGCGAGCGACCGGGTTCTTCCCTGGTGGCACTGGCGCCAGATTGGTGCCGGCACTCCCGTCCCGGATTGGTTCTGCCCGCCCGAATTGGCTTCGTTCGGTAGATTCGACCCCCACCCCGGGCCGGCGGGCGTTGGTCGATCGCACTGACGCGAGGTCGAACGTCCCCGGGAATTGGGTTCGGTCGGCAGAATCGGGCTGCGGACCGCCGGGGACCCAGGTGGTGGCAGGGAATGGCAGGATTTGGCAGACCCAGGACACGAGCGACCGATCTCGTGACCTCCGAGTCGGGACCTGGCGGGCAATCCGCCAGGAGTACGAGCGGGTGATGACCATCGGGTTCGTTCGGCACAATGGACTCCCCACCGGGGTGGGGACCGGTCCCCGGATTGGGTTCGTTCCGCAAAAACGACCTCCCGACCGCTCCGGTGGTCGACCCGAACCGGGGCGGACCGATGCGGGTTGGGTTCGTTCTGCAAAACCGACCCTGCCCGAGGGGGGTCGGATCGGCCGAATTGTGAAGGAAACGTGTAGGTTGGGTTCGTTTGGCAAAATCGACCCCCCAACCCGACGCTCCGACCTCCGGTCCGACTCTCCAATCCGGGGTGCGCACGGCCCCGGACGTGGCCGACCGCCACGCCGGAGTCCAGAGTCGGGAACCACATCCGCCGCATTGCCTCCAGTGTACCTCGACGACACGCCGGTCCGAAGACGAGCTGGACGTTGAAACGGAGAGATCCGGGCCGGCCTCGCGAGCCCGACCGGGTACGCCCAAATGAGAACCGCCCCGGGGACTGAAGTCCCGGGGCGGTTGGTAGACGACCGGCCGGGCGACGTGGCGTCGCCCGGCCCGCGACCGGCGAGGGGTTAAGACCCGGCCGGGTCCTTGCCGTCGACCCACGGGCCTTCGAGCTTCTGGTAGTCCGGCGGGGTCAGGGTGCTGCCCTTGTCCCCGCCCGCCCAGTCCATGACCTGGTTCGGCTTGCCCCGCTTCTTGCTCCGGGTCTCCAGCTGGGCGGCCCAGGAGGCGTCGGCCTCCTTCGGGGCCCGCTTCTCCTTGTCCCAGAACAGCGCCTTCCCGAACCGGTAGCTCTGGACGCCCATGTTCACTGTGCCGAACGCGGCCGCCCCCAGCTCCGGGGTGCTGAACGTCTCCCGCTTCCGCGCGGCCACGCAGCCGAGGAAGTTCTCCCAGAGGAAGTAGGTCGCGTTCCCGACCTTCTCGTTCACGTACGAATGGACCGGCTTCTCCTGCCCGTCCGCCCCCTTCGGCTTGGCCGGGCCGCCGGTGATGTTCTGTCCGAACACGTCGAACCCGGTAACGTAGTCCCCACCGTCTTTGCCCTTGCTCGGTCCGAACTTGATCGTCGCCAGGTGCCCGCGGATGACCTCGCCGAGCTGGGTGTCGTTACACATCGTCGCGGAGACGATGAACTGGCACCCCTCCTCGTAGTCGGCCACCACCGTGGCAGTGTCCGGCACGTCCCGGCCGTCGTACTCCAGGTACAGCCCGCCGGCCCCGACCACCCGGGCCGGGAACCGGACCCCCATCGCGGCGATCAGGTGGGTCGTCTGGTGGACGAACAGGTCGGTGAACATGCCCCCGCCGAACGGCCAGTAGCACCGCCACTGGGCCCACACCGCCCGGTCGAACGGCTCTTCCTTGGGGGTCGGGCCGAGCGGCTGCCCGTCGACGCTCTGGAACTTATGGCCGAGCCACATGTCCCAGTCGATCGTCTTCGGGGTCATGTCCTTCTTCAGCGGGTAGTACCGCCACTGGCCGACGCTGCTGTTGCGGAAGTAGCTGGTCTGCCCCTGCATCACGTGGCCGATGTTCCCGGCCGCGATGTACTCGTGGGCCGCCCGCCAGGTCGGGTCGGCCATCGACTGCACCCCGACCGTGACCACCTTGTTCTTCTTCTGGGCCGCGTCGACCACCGCGATCGCCTCGGCGATCGTCCGGGTCATCGGCTTCTCCATGTACACGTCCTTGCCGGCGTCGATCGCGTCCAGGGCCATCCGGGCGTGCCAGTGGTCCGGGGTGGCGATGCACGCCACGTCCACGTCCTTCTGGTCCAGGATCTTCCGGTAGTCCTTCGAGACGTGGTCCTTGTCGGTCACGTCCAGCCCGCACCGCTTGGCCGACGGGTACAGCCCGCGGCCCTTCTTGCTGCCCAGCTCCTGGTCCCCGTCCCAGACGTCGCAGACGGCGACCGGGTTGACCCCGAGCCCCTTCTCCTTCATCTCCAGGATCACGTCGATGTGCTGCTGGCACCGGCCGCCGACGCCCAGGAAGGCGATGCCGAGCTTGCCGTTCGCCCCGGCGATCTTCGCGTAGCTCTTCGCCGGCAGGGTCAGGGCCGCCCCGGCCGCCGCGCTGGCCGCCAGGAACGACCGGCGGTGGACCGACTTCTTCGACATGTGAGGACCTCCGAAAGGAAAAGTGTGGGTCAGGGAAAAGCCGTAAGGTCGAGAGTCATAAAGTCTCAAGTCGTAAAGTATCTAGATATGCAATCTTTGACTTCATGACATTACGACTTTATGAATTTATGACTCTCGACCTTACGGCCGTCATTTCTTCTTCTGCTCGAGCAGCCACGGGAACAATTTCTTCTCGCCGTACGCTGCGTCCCAGCTGTTGTGCCCGACGCCCGGGTATTCCGTGTACTTCGGCTTCCCGCCGGCCGCCTTGAGCGCCTCGACCATCACCTGCGACTGCTTCACCGGGACCGCGGCGTCCTTGTCGCCGTGGAACACCCAGGTCGGGATGGCCTTGATCGTCTCGGCGGTCTTCGGGTTCCCGCCGCCGCAGACCGGGACGATCGCGGCCCACCGGTCCGGGTGGGCGGCGGCCAGGCTCCAGGTCCCGTACCCGCCCATGCTCAGCCCGGTCAGGTACACGCGGGTCGGGTCGGTCTTGTACGCCTTCAGGGTCTCGTCGAGTTCGCCCAGGGCCCGCTTCCCGTCGTCCGAGTCGGCCTTCCAGGTTCGTTTCTCAGACTGCGGGATGACGACAATGAACGGGAATGTCTTTTCGTGTTTCTTGATCGCCGGGCCGATCCCGACCTCGACCGGCTCCTTCGACCCGCCCTTCGTCTCCCCCGCCCCGTGCAGGAACAGGATCACCGGGTAGTCCTTCTTCCCGTCGTAATCGTGCGGGACGAACACGACGTAGGGCGAGGTCGACCCGTCGGCGTTCTTGAACGCCTTCTTGACGAAGCCGGCTTTCGCCGCGTCTTCCGTGAAAGAGGGACCGGCGAAGGCGAGTACACCGATAACGGCGGCACCGAAGCCGCCGCGGAAGCGGGGAGACATGGGGGACTCCGGGAGGCGGCAGATGAGTGCCGCGGGTGGGCTGTCCCGGACAGCCTATCAGAGCGGAAACCGGCCCGCCACCGCGCAAGCGAAAAAGCCCCCGGCGTTTCACCCGTGGGACCGAACGGATTCGGGGAAGGAGCCGGCCGTGGGGAGTGCGCGGGACACGAAGGTGGGGCAAGTTGACCCGGCCGGCTCAGCCGCGGCGGGTGAACTTGAAGAACTCCCGCCGGGCCTGCCCATTCCACGGGGAAGTCATGACCAGCTCGGCGTCGAGCCCGGCCAGGGCGATCAGCCGGAGGACGTGGTCCCGGTTCGTCTCGACCGCGTACCGGCTGCCGGCGTGGCGGGCCACGAGCGGGGACGTGAACAGGTCCGCGAAGATCACCCCGCCCGGGGCCAGGAGCCGGTTCGCCTCCGCCAGGAGCAGGGCCGTCTCGTCCGGGTACGTGTGGGTGAAGACGCTGTAGAAGGCGACCACGTCGAACTCGACCCCGGCGACCGGCACCGTGGTCATCCCGCTCGTCACGAAGTGGAAGTTCGGCCTGCGGTACCGGCCCTTGCAGAACTCGACCGCCTCCGGGGCCAGGTCGGTCCCGTAGTACAGCCCGCGGTCGGACAGGAACCCCTCGGCCGCGGTCGCCAGCAGCCCGGTCCCGCACCCGACGTCGAGCAGGCGGCTGTCCGGGGTCAGGCCGAGGTCGGTGAGCAGCTTGAGCTTGATCGGGGTGAGCCGGTCGAACTCCGCCCGGCTCCCCGGGCCGGAAACGGACCAGAAGTCCTGCCCCAGGTCGGCCCGGGCGTAGATGTCGTGGTAGTTGAACTCCCCGTCGAGCGGGTGGGTCACGGCCACGTCGAGCTTTGCCCGCCCGCCCACCCGTTCGAACGCCGGCCCGCCGCGCTGGACCACGGCGAACTCGGCGACGTAATCCCCCAGGGACTCGGGGGCGGTGAACCGGAAGGGGTGGGCGATTTCCTCGCCCGGCCAGGCCGGGCGGGGGAGCGGGACGAAGGCGTCCGGGACGCCGCAGAGTTCGCCGAGGTAGGACCGCCACGAGACCGTCACCCCGACCGGGTGCCGCCCGCCCGGGGCGATCACCGCCGGAGTGTGGTTGGTGACCGACAGGGCGGCCTCAAACGGCCGCCCGGCCTCGGCCGGCGGGACGGCCCGGGCGACCCGGACCGCGGCCCGGCAGTCGGCGGCCGGGAGGGGGGCGGGGTGAATGACGGGGCGGAGGCCGCGCACGAACGACCGGGCCCGCCGGGCAGCTGGGCGGAGTGGGGCCGGGACGAGAGTCCGGAGCAGGTTCATGGGCAGGGCCTTCCGTGGCGGACCGGGCCGGGAAATCGGGCGCGGTTATACGCCCCCGGGTCCCGCCCGGTCAACCCGAACCGCCCTGCAGCCGCAGCCGGGTCAGCCCACGTAGACCCCGCCGGAGACCCCGCCGAAGACGGGAAACGCTTCGAGCGGGGTCGGGGTCGCCGACGAGGTTACGGTGGAGACGGCGTAGACCGACAGCTCGGCCCCGCCGGTCCCGGTCAGAATGTCCGTCCGGCCGTCCGGGCCGGCCGCGGTCACCCCGACCCGAACGCCGTTCCGCTCCGCCGCGTTCGCGGCGTAGAAGTCGGCGAGCGACCGGACCCGGCCGCCCATGAGGTCCGCCCCGCTGATCACCACTACCCGCGGGCTGCCGCCCACGCCGGACCCGACCACGATGTCGGCGTACCCGTCCCCGTTGACGTCCCCGGCGGCCAGGAACAGTCCGGTTCGCAGGGACGGGTCGAAGGCGAAGAAGTCGTTCACCAGGGGCTTCGGGCCCTGGGCGGAGTCGAGCGACCGGCCGTCGTAGACGGTGATCCGCGGCCCGCCGCCCGAGCCCGGGGCGACGATCAGGTCCGCGACCCCGTCCCGGTTGAGGTCCCCGGCGGCGATCCGCAGCCCGCCCCGGAAGTCCGGGTACGGGAGGCCGAAGAAGTCCGGGATCAGCTTGGTGAAGGTGCCCCCGGTCCAGACCTGAATCCGCGGCCCGCCGCCGGCGTCGGGCGCGAGGATCACGTCCTGGGTCTTGCCGCCGGTGAGGTTCCCGGCCGCGACCACCACCCCCCCGGTGAAGCCCTCGAACGGGGTGGTGTCGAAGATCAGGTTGTGGGTCGCCCCGTCCCAGATCCGGACCCGCGCCTGAATTCCGCCCCCGCTCCCGACGATGATGTCCGGGACGCCGTCCCCGGTCACATCCGCCCGGACGACCCGGGCCCCGCCCGAGTAGTCGGTCCCGAACGGGGTGATGGTGAAGTCCGCCGACCCGTCCGAGCGGAACACCGTGACGGTGGTCGTCACCCCGGGCTGGGCGTCGTTCGCGACCGCCATCGCGGCCGGGGTGGAAGCGGCGGACGCGGCGGGTGCGGAGGGCGGGGAGTTGGTGACCGGCAGCGACACGATCGGCGCCGCCGGGGGCGGGGGGGGCGAGACCGGGGTCGGGGTCGGCTGCCCGGCCGGGGCCCCGAGGTCCATCAGGTTGAAATTGGTGTCGGTCGGGTTCTGGTTCCCGTCCAGGCTGCTGACGGCGACCAGCCCGCCGACCGTCAACTGTCCGTGGTAGGTCGCCGCGACCGGGTAGAACAGCTGGTTCACCAGCGGGTCGTTCTGGTGGACCAGGGTCTGGACGGACCAGCTCCCGTTCGCCAGGGTGGCCAGCCGGATCTGCCCGGCCGCCTGGTTCGCGTACGACACCGGGTTGTGCTGCGCGGCCTCGTCGGTGAAGAGGATGTTCGGCCGGCCGGAGGCGTCGAAGAACAGCTGGGGGGAGAAGCCGGTGAACTTGGCCCCGTCCCCGGCGACGTACCCGTCCGGGGTGCCGACGACCACGGAGTGTGTCCAGGTGCCGTCGGCTTTCTGGGTGTGGTACATCAACTGGGACCACTGCGGGGACCCGGTGGAGAACCGGTTGACGTAGTAGCTGGCGATCGCCACCTGGCCGGTCGGGCTGACCGCGACCGACGCCCCGAGCCCGGCGTCCCCGGTCCCGCCCGGCGGGGCGTAGACCTCACTGGACTGCCACGTTCCGCTCCGGTTGGTGGCGAACGCGAGCTTGCTGTTTACCGTGCCGAACGCCCCGGAGACGTAGAACTCCGGGGTGTACGTGACGTAGGCGTGGTTCTGGGCGTCGACCGCCAGGGACAGGAACCGCGGCGCCCACCGCCCGCCGGTGAACCACACGTCCTGCCGCGGGTCGGCGATTCCCGAGACCTTGTCGAACGTCCACGCCCCGCTCTTGTTCGTCGCGTACCAGAGGATGCCGGACCCCTCGTTCCCGACCCCGGTGGCCGCGGTATACGTCTCGGTGAACAGGAGGTGGAGGGAGTTGTTCGGGCCGGCCTCGGCCACGAGGTCCCGCGGCCCCCAGGGGCTCAGCCACGGGGCCGTGACGGATTCGACCAGCTGCCACCGGCCGCCGACCCGCGCGTAGTCGCGGATGACGGTCTGGTAGGCGTTCGCCGACCCATTCCAGGTCGGGTCGAGGTACAGGACGTGGGGGGTGCCGTCGCTCGTGAACACGAGCTGGGCCGACGCGGTCGCCCGCTCGACCTGGTCGCGGGAGTCGTACTGGGCCAGGGAGTACGTCCCGGCGGTGACGACCGGCTGGTCGGTCCAACCGCCCGCGACCCGTTCCCGGTAGACGAGCGTCTGCCCCTGCCAGACGAGCTCGCCGAGCTCCCCGGTGGGGCCGTACTGCATCCAGTTGAACTCCCCGGCGGGGATCATGGTCCCGGCGGGGGTGAGCCGGTCTTCCAGCTGCTCGACGCACAGCCCGGGAGGGCGGGAGTGGGGTCGGGTCATCCTTGACACCTGACGGGGGGCAGGCAGGGCCGGGCCGACGAGTGCCCCGCATTTAGCGAGCGGAGTGGGCGTGGTCAAGCGTTTCCCTCCGGGGTCGTGGAAAATACCCTTCGTCCCCACACGAAGGCGGGTCACACTCCTCGAACACGAACCGGCAGCCGGGCCCCGGTCGGCGCGCACATCGGCGCGACCGATCGGGGCGGACGGAGCCGCCGATCTTCCCCCGGCTGCCCGTCCCGGCAGCCCTGCGTAGAATTCCCGGTGATGGACTCACCGGCGATCCAAACCGACCACCTGACCCGCACCTACCGCCTCCCCAAAAGGCGGTGGGGCAAGTCCCCCCAAACCGACGGCCCGGCCGAGTTCACCGCCCTGGACGGGGTGACGCTCGAAGTCCGACCGGGTGAACTGTTCGGTCTGCTCGGCCCCAACGGGGCCGGGAAGACCACTCTGATCAAGATCCTGACGACCCTGCTCGCCCCGACCGCCGGGACCGCCCGGGTGGACGGTCTCGACGTGGTCGCCGAGGCGGACCGGATCCGCCCGCGGATCAACATGGTGTCCGGGGGCGAGTCCAGCGGGTACGGGATCTTGAACGTCCGGGAAAACCTTTGGCTGTTCGCCCGGATCTACGGCGTTTCGACACCCACCGCCCACGCGCGAATCGACGAGATGCTGCGCGTGGTCGGGTTGACCGAAAAGGCCGGTACACGAATAAGCCACCTATCGACCGGGCAGCGACAAAAGATGAACTTTTGTCGCGGCTTTATTACCGACCCGAAGATCCTTTTCCTAGACGAACCGACGCTCGGGCTGGACGTGACCAGCGCGCGGGCGATCCGCGCCTTCATCCGGGAGTGGATGCGGGAACGCCCGGCCCGGACAATACTTCTGACGACGCACTACATGGCCGAGGCGGACGAACTGTGCGACCGGCTGGCCATAATCGACCGCGGAAAAGTGCTCGCCTGCGACACACCGGGCAACTTGAAGAAGCGGGTGCAGCAATACCCGTTGTTCGAACTGAGCCTGGCCCCGGGGACGAACGGGCTGGCGGACCTGGGTAAGCTGCCGGGAGTACACAAGAGTTCGACGACCGAAACGCCGACGACGGTCGAGCTGAAGGTGTCGCTGGAGGAGGAGCCGGTCATCGGCGCGGTCGTTCAGAAACTGGTGACCTCCGGGGGGCGCATCCTGACGCTGAAGAAGGTCGAGCCGACGCTGGAAGACGTGTTCATCGAGTTGGTGGGCCACGGGTTGGCGGAGAATGAGGCGGGCACCGACCCGGCGGGCGGGTAGTGCCCGGTTGAAACCCCCGGTCGCTGGCGGGCCCCCACGGAGGGCGGCCCCTGCCGGACCAGCGGGCCGCCACGGGTGACGGCTACCGGACCAGGGGGCCACCAGAGAGGGCGGCCCCCTACCGGGCCAGGGCGTGGTAGGGGCCGTTCTCCGTGACGGCCCCTACCACGCGAGTCTTTCAACGACGCAGTTCCGCCGGATGCCCGCGCCAATAGGCGTGGAGGCAGACAGGCGCGGGGCCGGGAAAAACCGCCCAACCGTTCGTAAGAAACGTGGCCGAGGGGTCGAACTCCACCCCCCTTACTCCCTCCGCAACCGGGGGGAGACCGACCCAGGCACCGGAGTGTCCGGCTCCTCCCCGGTTGCGGGGAGGGTCGGGGTGGGGTCCGCGGGGCGGATACCATTCATGCCGCCGCTTGCCGAACCGGAAGGCTGTTCCCCGGCGCGACGGCCGGCTATGGTGAGACTGATCATCTGGCCCGGCTGATGCGCCACCGGGGCCGGCTTGTCCGCGACCCGGACGGCCGCTTTTCCTGGACCGAACCGCCCCGGGATGCCGGCAATCTCTACCCGCCGGGTTGACCCCGCGAGACATCGCCTGCCATGCCCACCTCCTTCCGTCTGTTCCTCGACGCCGCCCTGGCCCGCACCTACCCGCGGGTCGCGTGGCTGTTCCGGAGCCGGACCTGGGTGATCCAGGAGACGGTCCTCCCGGTGCTGGGGGTGGCCGCGTTCGCGTATTCGTACCGGGCGATGGACGCCCCGGCCGAGTACACCGGGCTGGTCGTCCTCGGGGCGGCGATGACCACGTTCTGGATGAACGTGTTGTGGGGGATGGGCGCGCAGCTGTACTGGGAGCGGGATTCCGGCAACCTGGAGCTGTACGTCATGTCGCCGGCCCCGATGATGGGCATCCTGACCGGGATGGCCCTCGGCGGGATGACGACCACGGTGGTCCGGGCGGCGGCGATCACGACCACCGGGGTCCTGATGTTCGACGTCCCGCTGCGCCCGAGCAGCTGGTGGGAGCTCGGGGTCGTGTTCGGGCTCACCCTGACCGCCCTGTATGGACTCGGGATGGTGTTCGCGTCGGTGTTCCTCCTCTGGGGGCGGGAGGCGTGGCACCTTGTCAACCTGTTCCAGGAACCGGTGTACCTCCTGACCGGGACGAACTTCCCGGTGTCGGCGATTTTTCCGAAGGCGGTGGCGGCGGCGGCGTGTCTCATCCCGCTGACCGCCGGGATGGACGCGATGCGGCAGATCCTGTTCCACACGCCGGGCATTTTCGGGGTGTACGAGGAGATGGCGCTTCTGGCCGGGTTGTCGGTGGTGTTCCTGGTCGCCGCCCGGCACCTCCTGCGGTATCTTGAACGCCGCGCGAAGGAGCAGGGGAAATTGACGGTGCGGTGGCAGTGAAACGGTCGGCCGCCGGCCACCCGCCGCTGCCGGCTCTCGACCACCGTTTGGCCGACCGCTGAGGGCAACGGGCTTATGACCGACCACCTCCGCACCCTCCGCCTGGCCACCTGGCTCGGGTGGCAGCTGGAAACGAACTGGGCCAGCCCGTGGCTGTTCGCCCTGTATATGTTCGTCAAGCCGGTGTGCGGATCGCTAATGCTGGTGTGCATGTTCTACGCCGCCCGGTACGCGACCGGCGGGCGGGTGCCGGCCGAGTTCCTCCCCTATCTGTACATCTCGAACGCCTGCTTCGGGCTGGTCGGGACGGTGATGTTCGGGCTGAGCTACGCGGTCGTGCGGGACCGCGAGCACTACCGGATGTTGAAGTACATCTACATCAGCCCGGCGCACTTCCAGACGTACTTCCTCGGCCGCGGGCTGGCCCGGGCGACCGAGGGGACGGTCGGCGGGATCCTGAACGTCGCGGCCGGGCTGGTCCTGTTCTCGGACATGCGGGCGGCGGTCGGCGGGGACGGGATCTCCTGGACCTGGCTGGCGGTGTTCCTCGCGATCGGGTCGGCGATGTTGTGGGCGTGCGGGATGATCCTCGCCGGCGCGTGCCTGAACATGTCGCGGAACGGGATGTTTCTGAGCGAGGGGATCAGCGGGCTGGTGTACCTGTTGAGCGGGGTGGTATTCCCACTAGCGGTGTTGCCGGAGTGGGTCCAGGGGGTGAGCCGGGCGCTGCCGACGACGTACTGGCTGGAGGGGATGCGGCGGGCGCTGATGGGGCCGATCCCGGCGGACGCCCCGATGCTCCGGGGGCCGCTGGCGGACTGGTCGAACGGGGAGTTGGCGGCGGCCCTGGCGGTGACGACCGCCGGGCTGGTGGCGGCCGCGCAGCTGGTCTGGCGGTGGAGCGAGCGGCGGGCGTGGCGGCTCGGGAAGCTCGAAGAGAATGCGGGGGTGTAGAGCTTACTTCTCCGTCGGGTAGTCTTTCGCGGTCCACCCCCCCCAGCCGCCGTCCATGCTGACGACGTTCGTATAGCCCATCTTCTGAATGTTATCGGCGGCCAGCGCCGACCTGAACCCGCCGCCGCAGTACAGCACCAGTGGGGTCGCCGGGTCCGGGACCTTCTTCTCGATGTCCCGCTCGATCACGCCCTTGCCGATGTGGACCGCGCCCGGGAGATGCCCGGCCGCGTACTCGCTCTCCTCCCGCACGTCCACGAGGGTGAACGCCTCCCCGGCGTCGAGCCGCTTCTTGACGTCGGCGACGGCACACTCCGTCACCCGGGTCTTGGCGTCCCGGACGATCGCCAGGAACCCCGGGGCGTGTTGCTTACCCACCACATCCTCCTTCGTCGGGAAACCCGAAATTCGGGGCACGAAATCCGAACCAAGGCCCGCCCCGGGCGGCCGGGGGCCTGGGTCCACAGGGAAATCGTCTCAATATTTATGACTCTTATTATCGATCATCTGCTTTGACTGCGGCGGGCGAGCGGGTCAGTCTTTCGGCGGGTCGATCCCGAAATCCCGGATGGTGAACAGGGGGCGGAAGTCGTACTTCGCCAGCGCCTCCCGGGCGCCCTGGAGCCGGTCGCAGATGCACACCACCCGCACCACGACGGCCCCGACCGCCTCCGCCGCCTCGATCGCCTGGACCACCGACCCGCCGGTCGTGAGCACGTCGTCGACCACCACCACCTTGTCGCCGGGGCCCACCTGCCCTTCGAGCCG
Source organism: Gemmataceae bacterium (assembly GCA_028288765.1). Lineage (GTDB taxonomy): Bacteria > Planctomycetota > Planctomycetia > Gemmatales > Gemmataceae > Urbifossiella. The sequence continues at coordinate 13,628 of JAQGHQ010000249.1, forward strand.
CTCCTTGCTCCCGTGCCCCTTGGCCTGCTTGCGGACGAAGAACCCCTCCAGCGGCCGGCCGTGCCGGTGGAACGCAGTCAGGGCGGCGGCGGCCATCGGGATGGCCCCGACCTCCAGCCCGCCGACCGCCTGGAAGTCCAGGTCCTTCGTCGCCTCGTACAGCAACTCGCCCAGCAGGGTGATCGCCTCGGCGTGGAAGAGCACCTTCTTCGAGTTTACGTAGTAGGTGCTTTTCTTTCCCGACGCCAGGGTGAAGTCGCCGAACTGGACGGCCCGGTGGAGGAACAAGTCTTTCAGCCGGGCTTTTGTCGCGTCGGGGGTCATGGGTTCGCCGATCGCCGGTGGGTCGGGGCCGGGTGTGGGGCCGTCGGGGCGGAGATACTCCTGTGCTACTGGTGTAGCCCCGCCCGGCCCCGCGGGCAAATCCCGATCGGCCACGGTCCGGCGGCGGTCGACCCGCCGCGCGGGGTGAGTCACGCCCGGCCCGAGAAGGATCGCCCCGCCGCCGGCGCCACGGCGGCGGCGGGGGGCGGGGACCCCGGACCGGCCGGTCGGGATCTCGACCGCCCGCAGTGTGTCCAGAGCATGGACAACCTTGCGGTCGGGAGAGTACCATAGCCTTATCGGTCGGACACCTTCGTGCCCACTTCGAGGTCGCTACCATGTCAAAAGCGATGGTCTACTCCGACGACGAAGTCGGGGCGAAGATTGCCGAGCACGGGTTGAAGGACTGGTATTTGGAGGACGGGTGGCTGCGGCGGAAATACACCACCGACGGGTGGCCGACGACCCTGATGCTGGTCAACGCGATCGGCTTTGTGGCCGAGGCGGCGTGGCACCACCCGGACCTGAGCGTGACCTGGGGGAAGGTGTGGGTCAAGCTCAAGACCCACTCGGCCGGCGGCATCACCGACAAGGACTTCGAACTGGCGAAGAAGATCGAGGAGGTGGTGTTGTGGCGTCCGCCGGCCGGCGGCCCGCTGGACGGCACCCCGAACAAGTTCGTGAAGGCGGGGTAGTCACCCGGCCGGTGGAGTTGAAACCGTCGAGAACCCGTTTGGGTCCGGCAACGGGGCAGGACGCGGGCACCCGGCCGCGGCCGGAAATACTCTCGACAATGTCATCAGCCCATCCCGCCCTCCTTTGGTATGCTATTCCGGGTCTCGGGGGCCTTTTCGACCACGCCATCGGCGGGGAGTTTTTTCCCCGAACAGGGGGGCACGGCGGGGCCGATCCGCCGGCTGGTATCGCCCGGGAGTGGGCCGGCAACGCCATAGCGGACGGGCGGGTGGCCGAAGACGCAACCGGAGCAGAGCCGATGGCTTGGGCCGGCACGACCGATTTCTCCTGCCACCCCCCTGCCGTCTTCCTACACTGCACCCTTCACAGTCCGTTCGATCGTCCGGGGGATTGTCCCGCCGGCCGGACGAGGAGTAGAGGTTGAACATGCCGACCGTCAGGCTGACCGAGACGCACATCCGGGGGCGTTACCAGGGGAGCGATGGGGGCATTTACACGCGCGTGGAGGGGGCGGAAGGTCAGTGTTCTCGGTGTCGGGAGTGGGCGCAGTCCCTTTACCACCGGTCTGACGAACGGGTGTGCGGCCGGCACGTCCGGCTCATCACCCGGACCCGCATCCGGTTCACGACCACCTTCGCCTGCCGGGTCTACCGGGGGGACGTGGCCGAGTTGCCTCCCGGCACGGTCGTGCGGCGGAGAGACGAATTGGATGTGGCGGGTCGGCCGGTGCGGCACGGGGCGTTCGACAAGTTCGTCCTCCCGGGCGGGCGGGGGTTCGTCCTGGTCCCCCGGAGTCGGTGGGCCTGGGTGTAGGCGGCAGCGCGGCCGGGGTTGTTGCCCGGGTCGACCGGGGTAGTGGAGGAGAGGATGATGGCCGACGAGTCCGAAGAGTTGACCCTTGACCAGCGGCGGTCGGTGTTCGTCGCCCTGGTCGAGGCGCAGGACGAGGGGTTGGGGGTCCGGGACTCCCGGGCGGCCGTGGCCCGCAAGTTCGGGGTCGACGTCGAGCGGGTGTGTGAAATCGAGGAGGAGGGGCTGGCCGGCAACTGGCCCCCGTTCGGCCGCGGGTAATCCGCCGTAGGGGTCGACGCCGACCTTCGTCTCCGGCCTGTCGCGCGGAGTGTCCATGCCGTCCTGTGCGAAAATATTGTCCACGACAAGCGCCGGGGCGGTCGTTCATCGGGTCGTCATCAAACCGACGCGAGTTGGTCTCCTCGCGTGAAGCGGCGGGTGACCGCGCGGTTGCGGGACCTCTGTCGGGACCGACGGACCGCGGCCGGGATCGCCGACCAACTCAATGCCGCGGGGTTCTGCCCACCGAAGTGAACGCCTCGGTTCACCCGGAGTATCGTGTCCCGGCTGCTCGTCCAGCTCGGGCTGGGGTCCCGTCCGCCACACGGCAGCCCGGTCGGACTTGGGCCGGATGAGTACCGGCCGGCCGGGCTGGCCCGGCGGCTGGGGATCAACCGGGACACGGTCCGGGTCGGGTGGGTCCGCCGGGACGCGGACCGGCACCATGTAATCGGGGTCGACGAGGGTGAGTTGTCGCGGTTGCAGGAACTCCACCAACTCCCGCGGACGGGGGGCCAATAAATCCCGGTTAGCGGAATTGACGACGCCGAAACCGTGGCCGACCGGGTCACCCGATCTGCGTCTTTGGAGGCAGTATGGCTGAGCCATCGAATCTGCCTTCTCCCGGCACAAGCGGCGGCTTGGAAGTTCGCTCGGACGCCTCCCGCGGGCGGGAGTGTCGCCTCCGCGTGCTGACCCACAACCTGATGCTCCTGGCGGCTCATAAATAGAAGGTTTCAACAGAGCATCGCGTCCTAGAAGCAACGGGCGGGAATCTACAGGCGGCCGCCCCCAGGTTGGGGATTTCGCGGCAGACTCTGCGCCGCCGGCTGCAGGAGCTGGGGCTCTACCTCACCCGCCAGTTTGAAACAAAAGTTGCCACGCAACGAGTTGCCCACTCACGTGTCCCCGGCTCCGAAAGACTTGCCGGCCCGCGGAGATGCTCCCTTGACGACTTGAACCACAAGACGAGGAGCATCTTCTGGCTCCCGTTCGTTCCATTCTGATCGTAGAAAACTTCGTGCTCCCTTTCTTTGGCATAGGCAATGCCTTCTCACATCCAACGCGATGCGGACCGGATCCTCCCGATCGGCGAGTCGGGATTGCGGACCGCCAAACTGGTCAAGATGCTCACATCGTGGTGGTGAAGGATGGACCACACTGCACCACTCGGACGCCCGCCGACGTTGTCACCCGGCGTTGCTTGAAGTCCTCAAGTAATCAGGACGTCGGCGCCTGCATTAACGAAAGAGTGATCGTATATATGTTGAGAAGAGATGTTCTCGCACGTGCGAAGCGCGTCGCCGACGGGCTTCACTCCGGCGTCGTCCACATCCCGATCAGACAGCAGAGGTTTTCGGCCTCCTGGTCGGCGCTGCCTTCCTGAGGCTTCCGGGGGTCAGCGCAGTGATCGGGGCCGGCTCCCCGGTCGCGGTACTCCTGGGTGGTGTGGAGGGTGCGCTGGCGGGGGTCCGCCCTCAGCGGCCTGGGGGATCTCGAACCAGCACATCCTGAAATACGAGGAAGTCGTCAAGGGCGGCAAGATCCTGGTGGCCGCCCGAATAGTGTCGTGATTCTGAATAGGACGGGAGACGTACATCGGAGGGCCGTGCCGATGAAGGTCGGGCTATTCATCCCCTGCTACATCGACGCCTTCTTCCCGGAGGTCGGCATCGCGACGCTGGAGCTGCTCGAGCGGCTAGGCTGCTCGGTGGAGTACCCGCTCGAGCAAACCTGTTGCGGCCAGCCGATGGCCAACAGCGGCTGCCAGGAAGATTCCGCGGCCACCGAAGCCCTCTTCGTCCACTGCTTCAAGGAGTTTGACACGGTCGTCGGGCCGTCCGGCAGCTGTGTCCACCATATCCGCTTTCACCTCGACGCGACCGAGCAGACGCCGCAAACAAGGAAGGTTCGGGCCGGGACACGTGAACTGGTCGAATTCCTGCACGACGACTTGAAGGTCGCGGACTTTCCCTGGGCGCCGGCGTTCCCGCACAAGGTGGGGCTGCACGACAGTTGCACCGCCGTCCGGGGTCTCGGCCACGCCCGGCCGTCGGAACGGGTCAACGAGCCCTACTTCTCGAAGACCCGGGACTTACTCGGCAAGGTCCTGGGACTCGAGCTGGTCGAGATCGACCGGCCCGACGAGTGCTGCGGGTTCGGCGGCAGCTTCTGTGTCACCGACGAGGCGGTCTCGGCCAAGATGGGCTACGACCGCGTCCACGACTTCCACCGCCACGGGGCCGAGTACATCGCCTCGGCCGACATGTCCTGCCTGATGCACATGAAGGGCGTGATCGACCACCTGAACCTGCCGATGAAAGTCGTCCACATCGTCCAGCTCCTGAACGGGGGACCGGTATGACCCGTCCCGTCGATCCGGAAGGGCGGGCCGCACGGTTCATCGCCCTGGAGATGCACGAGTCCACCCACGACCGCCTCGTGTGGGGGATGCGGCACAACCGCGACAAGGCGGTCGCTGGTGTGCCGGAGTGGGAGGACCTCCGCGAGCTGGCGTCGCGGATCAAGGACCACACGCTCACCCACCTGGACCACTACCTCGAAGAGTTCGAGGCCAATGCGATCAGGCTCGGCACCCACGTCCACTGGGCCCGCGACGCCGAGGAGCATAACGCGGTCGTCTACGACGTCCTCGCCGCGCACCGGGTGAAGTCGCTGATCAAGAGCAAGTCGATGCTCCAGGAGGAATGCGGCATGACGCCCTACCTCCAGAAGCGCGGCATCGAGGTGACCGAGTCGGACCTCGGCGAGCGCATTCAGCAGCTCGCCGACGAGCCCCCCAGCCACATCGTGGTGCCGGCCATCCACAAACTCCGGACCGACGTGGCCGCCCTGTTCGCCGAAAAAATCGGCACGGACCCGAAGGACTCCGATCCGCACGACCTGGCCGAGGCGATGCGCCAGAACGCCCGGCCGAAGTTCATGGCGGCCGACGCGGGCATGACCGGCGCCAACTTCGCCGTGGCCGAGACGGGCGGGTTCGTCGTCTGTACCAACGAGGGCAACGCCGACATCGGGGCCGCCGTCCCGCCGCTCCACGTCGCGAGCATCGGCATCGAGAAGTTGATTCCCCGCGCCCGCGACCTCGGAATCTTCATCCGCATGCTCTCGCGGAGCGCCCTCGGCTCGCCGATCACGCAATACACCTCGCACTTCCACGGGCCGCGGCGGGGCGGGGAGCTGCACGTGGTGCTCGTGGACAACACCCGGAGCGACCGGCTCGGCTCGCCGGACTTCTGGCACGTCCTCAAGTGCATCCGCTGTGGGGCGTGCATGAACACCTGCCCGGTCTACCGCCGCGGCGGCGGGTTAAGCTACGGGGCGACCTACTCCGGGCCGATCGGCGTGATCCTCGGCCCCGGCTTTGACCTGTCGAAGTATCGCGAGCTTCCCTTCCACTCGTCGCTGTGCGGGTCGTGCACCGAGGTGTGCCCGGTCAAGATCGACATCTCCGACCAGATCTACAAGTGGCGGCGCGTGGTGGCCGCGAAGGGGATGCTCCCGCTTGCCAAGCGGGTCGGCATGAGTGCGCTCGGGGCGACCCTGGCCCACCCGTCGCTCTTCCACGCCGCAGAGGCCACCGGGGAATGGGCGCTGGCACACCTGCCGCGGTTCCTGCTCTACAACCCGCTCAACCCGTGGGGCAAGCGCCGCGAGCTGCCGGCCGTCCCCAAACAGACGTTCCGCCAGTGGTACCTCGAGAACCGGAGGACGTCATGAGCGCGCGGGACGCGATCCTGGCGGCGGTCCGAAAGAACTTGCCCCGACCCGCCGTGCCGCTGCCCGAAAACCCCGGGCCCGAGCGGAAGGGGGTCAAGCACGGGCTGGGCTACAAGGAACACCTCACCCGGCTACCCGAGGTCCCGGGCGCCCCGGACGTGAACGAGCCTCTGCTCCCCTACTTCCGGCGGCAGTTGGAGGCGATGGGGGGGAGGTCCTTCGAGGCGGCCGACGCCGCGGCCGCCGGGGCGAAGGTGGCGGACCTGTTCCCGGATGCCAAGGTGGTCTGCTCGGCCGTGCCCGAAGTACCAGGGACGCGAACGATCGAGACCGTCCGGGACCCGCACGAACTGAACGACGTCGACGTCGGGGTGGTCCGCAGCCCGCTCGGGGTGGCGGAGGCGGGGGCCGTCTGGCTCACCCAGGCAGACCTGGTCGTGAACGCCCTGGGTGTCCTGTCGCAACACCTCGTTGTGCTGCTCGACCCCGCGGCGGTCGTCGAGACCATGCACGACGCCTACGGGCGGATCGACCTCGCCGCCAGCCCCTACGGGGTCTTCCTGGCGGGGCCGTCGGCCACCGGGGACATCGAGGGGGTGATCATCCACGGGGCCCAGGGCGCCCGGAGTCTGACCGTCCTGCTCATCGATCAGACAAGTAGATAAATGTACATCGTTCGTTATGTGGTAGCCGCCGCCGTGCTGTCGGCGATAGAGGGAGGCGAAGGCAAGGCTTCGACTTCACCTTCCTCCACCCCCGAACGAGGAGACAATCCCATGAGCACGATCACGACCAAAGACGGCACGCAGATCTACTTCAAGGACTGGGGTAGCGGACAGCCCGTGGTGTTCAGCCACGGTTGGCCGCTCAGCGCGGACGCGTGGGAAGACCAGATGCTCTTTCTCGCGTCGCGTGGTTACCGCTGCATCGCCCACGACCGCCGCGGGCATGGCCGGTCGAGCCAGCCCGGGGGCGGCAACGACATGGACACCTACGCCGACGATCTGGCGGCGCTGGTCGGAGCACTCGACCTGAAGGACGCGACCCACGTCGGCCATTCCACCGGCGGCGGGGAAGTCGCCCGCTACATCGGCCGGCACGGCACAAAGCGGGTTGCCAAGGCCGTGCTGATCGGCGCGGTGCCGCCGCTGATGCTCAAGACGCCCGCCAACCCGGGCGGCACGCCGCTGGACGCCTTCGACGGCATCCGCAGCGCCGTCCTGGCCGACCGCTCGCAGTTCTTCAAGGACCTGACCATGCCGTTCTACGGCTATAACCGGTCCGGCGCAAAGGTGTCCCAAGGCTTACGCGACTCGTTCTGGCTCCAGGGAATGCTGGCCGGCTTCAATGCCGTCTACGAATGCATCAAGGCATTCTCCGAGACGGACTTCACGGAAGACCTCAAGAAGATGGACGTGCCCACGCTCATCCTTCATGGCGACGACGACCAGATCGTCCCGATCGGTGCTTCGGCGCTGCTCTCCGCGAAGCTCGTCAGGGGCGCGACGCTGAAGATTTACCCGGGCGCACCGCACGGCATGTGCTCGACACTGAAGGACCAGGTCAACGCGGACCTTCTCGCGTTCTTCAGGACGTAGGCGATCGTAGGCGTAGCACCTCACCCTACTGCTCGACCCCGCGGCGGTCGTCGAGACCATGCACGACGCCTACGGGCGGATCGACCTCGCCGCCAGCCCGTACGGGGTCTTCCTGGCGGGGCCGTCGGCCACCGGGGACATCGAGGGGGTGATCATCCACGGGGCCCAGGGCGCCCGGAGTCTGACCGTCCTGCTCCTGGCACATCAAGCGCCGGAAGGAGCCGTCTGATGCCACGACTCGATACCACGCTCTCCCCGGGCCTTTGGGCTGCGCTGCTGAACCATTCCCAGCGGGTGCACGAGCCCCCCGCGCATATCGTCCGCACGGCCCTCGCGGAGTACCTCCGGGTCGCGCACCACACGCTGTACCAGGTCTCGACCGCCACCGCGCTCGTCGAGGGGGTGTACCAGGGCGCGGTCCGTGTCGGGACGTTGCGCGAGCACGGCGACCTCGGGCTGGGCACGTTCGAGAACCTCGACGGCGAGATGGTCGTCGTCGACGGGCGGTTCTTTCAGGTGCGGTCCGACGGGTCCGTGCGGGAATGCGGCGACGACGTGCCGAGCCCGTTCGCGGTCGTCACGCGGTTCACACCCGACGCGGCGGTCACCCTGGATCGGTGCCCGGATCTGAGCCACCTGACCGCCCGGTTCGACGGGCTCCGGCACTCCGACAACGTGTTCTTCGCCCTCCGCGTGGACGGGCACTTCGAGTACGTGCGTACGCGGGCGATGTGCCGGACCGAGGAAGGGGTGCCGCTCGTCCGGGCGGCCGCGGTTCAACCCGAGTTCGAGGTCCGGGACGTGGCGGGGACGCTCGTCGGGTTCTGGACCCCGGAGTACGCGAAGACGCTCAACGTGCCCGGCTACCACTTGCACTTCGTGTCGGCCGACCGCACGAGCGGCGGTCACCTGCTCCAGTGCCGCGGGGCGAATCTGTGTCTCCAGATCCAGCGCGAGGCGGTCGTCGCCCTCGCGCTGCCCGAAACCGAGGACTTCTTGAAGGCCGACCTGCGCCGCGATCCGACCGCGGACCTCGGCAGGGCGGAGGGGGCGAAGAAGTGAGCACGGCCGAGACCAAGCCCGGCCCGCAGACGGGTGCGGCGCTGCTGGTGAAGAGCCTGGAGGCGCAAGGCGTCGGGTACGTCTTCGGCATCCCGGGCGCGAAGATCGACAAGGTGTTCGACACGCTGCTGGACTCCCGGATCAAGACGGTGGTCTGCCGGCACGAGCAGAACGCCGCGTTCATCGCGGGCGGCGTCGGCCGCATGACGGGCAAGGCGGGGGTGACCCTGGTCACGTCCGGCCCCGGGTGCTCCAACCTGGTGACCGGCCTGGCCACCGCGAACACGGAAGGCGATCCCGTCGTCGCGATCGGCGGTTCCGTGCCCGTTTCCAACCGCCTGAAACAGATCCACCAGAGCATGGATACCGTGAACCTGCTCCGGCCCGTCACCAAGTTTAGCGCCGAGATCGATTCCCCGGAGGCGGTGTCGGAAGTCGTCGCGAACGCCTTCCGCGCCGCCGAGTCGGGGCGGCCGGGGGCGGCGTTCATCAGCGCCCCGCAGGACGTCATGACCGGGGCGGCGGACGGCGCCGTGCTGACCCCGGTTGCACCGAACCGGTTCGGCCCCGCGGACGCCGAGGCGACCGCGGCCGCCGCCACCCTGATCAACGGCGCGGCGCGGCCGGTCCTGCTTCTCGGCCTGCTCGCCAGTCAGCCCCGCGCCGCGGAAGCCGTCCGCGCGCTCCTGGCCGGAACGAAGCTGCCGGTCGTGTGCACCTACCAGGGAGCCGGGGTCGTGCCGCGAGACCTCTTCGACTGCTTCGGCGGTCGGGTCGGCCTGTTCCACAACCAGCCCGCCGACAGGCTCCTGGACGCGGCCGACGTGGTCGTCACCGTCGGGTACGACCCGGTCGAATACGAACCCGGTCTCTGGAACAGAGACCGCAAGCGTCACCTCGTTCACATCGATGCCGTCTCTGCGGACATCGACAAGGACTACCGGCCGCAGGTCGAGTTGACCGGCGACGTCGCGGCCACCCTCCGCGCGCTGGCCGCCCAGGTGGACCGGAAGCCGCCCCCGGCGGACGCGGAGTTGCTCGGCGAGATCGCCCGCGACCGGGCGGACTTCGCGGCCCGGGCGGCCGCGATGACCGGCGTCCCCGTCCACCCGATGCGCCTGGTCCACGAGCTCCAGCAGGTGTTGAGCGACGACACGACACTGTGCCTGGACATGGGGTCGTTCCACATTTGGCTGGCCCGCCACCTCTACAGCTTCCGCGCCCGGCAGGTGCTGATCACCAACGGGCAGCAGACCCTGGGGGTGGGGCTGCCCTGGGCCATCGCCGCGTGCCTGGTCCGGCCCGGCGAGAAAGTGATTTCGATCTCCGGGGACGGGGGCTTCCTGTTCTCGGCGGGCGAACTCGAGACCGCGGTGCGGCTCGGGTGCGACCTCGTCCACCTGGTGTGGATCGACGGCGCGTACGACATGGTCCGCTTCCAGGAGGTGGCCAAGTACGGCCGCGCGTCGGGGGTCGAGTTCGGCCCCGTCGACGTCGTCGCCTTCGCCGAGTCGTTCGGCGCCAAAGGGCTGATGATCAGAACGCCCGACGAGATCGCGACCACGCTGAAACGGGCCCTCGCGCTGGACGGCCCGGTCGTGGTCGGTATCCCGGTGGACTACCGGGACAACCACCGGCTCATGGAGATCGTTCACCCCAACGTACTCAACTGAGGAACCTTTCTAAGGAGATCTTGCACATGACTGCCGACACGAGTGTCATGAAGCACGGGATCGACCTCCTGCGCGACCCGCAGCTCAACAAGTCCACCGCCTTCACCGCGGCGGAGCGGGAGGCGCTGGGCCTGACCGGGCTCTTACCCGCCGCGGTGGACACCGAAGAAACCCAGGTGCGCCGCGCGTTGCAGCAACTCGGCCAGAAGCCCACCGACCTGGAGCGGTACATCTTCCTGATCCAGTTGCTCGACACCGACGAGACGCTCTTCTACAAGGTGCTGATGTCCGACCCGGCCCGGTTCCTGCCGATCGTCTACGACCCGACGGTCGGCGAGGCGTGCCTGAAGTTCGGGCACATCTTCCGCCGGCCGCGCGGCCTGTACGTCTCCCTCGAACACCGGGGGCGGGTCGAGGAGGTGCTGCGGAACTGGCCGGAAAAGGACGTCCGGGTCATCTGCGCCACCTCGGGGGAGCGCATCCTCGGCCTGGGCGACCTGGGGGCCAACGGGATGGGCATCCCGATCGGCAAGCTCCAGCTCTACACCGCCTGCGCCGCCGTCCCGCCGCAATACCTGTTGCCGGTGCACATCGACTTCGGCACGAACAACCACGAACTGCTCAACGACCCGCTCTACCTGGGCCTCCGCCGGCCGCGGGTCTCGACCGCCGAGCGGGACGAGTTCGTCGAGGAGTTCGTGCAGGCGATCGAAGAGGTCTTCCCGGGCTGCTGCCTCCACTTCGAGGACTGGGCGGGGGTGGACGCGATGCGCCTCCTGGCCCGCTACCGGGACCGCGTGTGCTGTTACAACGACGACATCCAGGGCACGGCGGGCGTGGCGCTGGCGGGAATCCTGAGCGCTCTCCGCGTGACCGGTGGAAGCCTGCGCGACCAGCGGGTGCTGTTCCTCGGAGCCGGCTCCGCCGGGATCGGCATCGCCGACCTGATCGCCTCGGCCATGACGCTGGAGGGGTTGACCGAGCAGGAGGCCCGCGCCCGTATCTCCCTGTTCGACGTCAACGGATTGCTGGAATCGAGCCGCACCGACCTGTTCGACTTCCAGAAGCCGTACGCGCACCCCCACGCGCCGGCGCGGGACTTCGCCGCGGTGGTCGAGTCGCTCAAGCCGACCGCGATCATCGGGGTCAGCACCAAAGGGAATGCCTTCGACCAGGGGGTGATCGAGGCGATGGCCCGGATTAACCGCCGGCCGATCGTCTTCGCCCTGTCGAACCCGACCGAACACGCGGAATGCACGGCCGAAGAGGCCTACCGCTGGTCCGACGGGCGGGCCCTGTATGCGGCCGGGGTGCCCTTCCCGCCGGTCCGCTACGACGGCAAGACGCTCGTGCCGGGGCAGGGCAACAACCTGTACGTCTTCCCGGGCGTTGGGCTGGCGATCGTCGCCACGAAGGCGCGGCGGGTGACCGACGAGATGTTCGTGGTCGCCGCCCGGGCGGTGGCCGACCGGGTGACCCAGGCCGAGCTGGACGCCGGCCTTCTGTATCCGCCGCAGTCCGACATCCTGGAGACGGAGGTCGCGGTCGCGGCGAAGGTGGCCGAAGTCATCTTCGCCCGCAACCTGGCGGGCGTCGATCGCCCGGGTGACGTGCGGGGATTCGTCGAGGGCCACCTCTACAAGCCGGAGTACCAGAGCCGTGGGTAAGGAGGCGGCGGGCGATCCCCCTGGCACCGGCCGGCTCCTGCCGGCCGTCCTGAGCACAACGGCCGGCGCGGCCGATGTCGTCAGCTTCCTCGCCCTGGGCGGGCTCTTCACCGCCCACATCACCGGCAACCTGGTGATCGTGGCCGCGCACTACCTCACGGGCGGGTTCGGCCAGATCGGGCCGCTCCTGTCGGTCCCGGTGTTCGTCGCCGTGCTGGGGGTGGTCACACTGGCGGCCGGGGCCGGCGCGAAGGCGGGCCGAGGCACCCGGCGGGCCCTCCTGGTCCTCCAGGCGGGCCTCCTGGCGGGTTCCCTGGTGCTCGCGGTCACGTTCGGCCCGTTCGCCGACCCCGACAGCCCGACGGCGGTGGTCGTCGGCATGCTCGGGGTCGCGGCAATGGCCACCCAGAATGCCCTGGTGAAGCTCGCCCTCCCGGGCACGCCCTCGACCGCGGTGATGACCACGAACATAACCCAGCTCATCGTCGATCTGGCGGCGCTCGTCCGGAGCCGGGGTGGGCCCGACGACCTCGCCCGAATCCGGCACCGGGCCCGCGTGACCTTCCCGTGCGTCGTCGGGTTCGTGGCCGGTTGTGCGGCCGGAGCCGGCCTCGAAGTCCGTCTCGGGCTCTGGGCGCTGGCCCTGCCGGTCGTCCTGGCCGCGTCCGCCGTCTTGCTGGGCGAGCTGAGGCGTGTCGGCCCGGCCCCGCATCGAGACTCAAACCGGAGAGACGAATGACAGCCAACCATCGCGCCGAAGGCGAGTCCCGTGTCGAAGAGGACGCCCTGGGTAACGTCGAGGTCCCGGCGGAGCACCTGTGGGGCGCCCAGACCCAGCGGTCACACCTCAACTTCCCGATCGGGGTGGGGCGCTACCGCTGGGGCCGGCCCGTGATCCGCGCCCTCGGCGTCCTCAAGAAGTGCGCGGCCCTGGCCAACGGGGAGTTGGGCCAGTTGCCGCGCGAGAAGGTGGACCTGATCGTCCGGGCCGCCCAGGAGGTGATCGACGGGAAGCTGGACGGCGAGTTCCCGCTGGTCGTGTTCCAGACCGGGTCGGGCACCCAGACCAACATGAACGCCAACGAGGTGATCGCCAACCGGGCCATCCAGCTCGCCGGCGGGGTGGTCGGGTCGAAAACCCCGATCCACCCCAACGACGATGTCAACCACAGCCAGTCGTCCAACGACACCTTCCCCACCGCGATGCACATCGCCACGGTCGAGCAGGCGGAGGCCGTGCTGGCGCCCGCGGTCCGCACGCTGCGGGACACCCTGGACGCCAAGGCCGGGGCGTTCTCGCGGGTGGTGATGGTGGGCCGGACGCACCTCCAGGACGCAACCCCCGTGACCCTCGGCCAGGTGATCTCGGGCTGGGTGGCGCAGCTCGACCAGGCGCTGGGATCAGTGCGCCAGGCGCTGCCGGGGGTGTGCGCCCTGGCAATCGGCGGGACGGCGGTCGGCACCGGGCTGAACGCCGACCCGCGCTTCGGCGAGGCGGCGGCGCGAAAGATCGCGGAGGAGACGGGGAAGCCGTTCGTCTCGGCGCCGAACAAGTTCGCGGCCCTGTCGGCCCACGACGCGATGGTGAACGTTAGCGCCGCCCTGCGCACCCTGGCCGGCGCCCTGATGAAGATCGCCAACGACGTCCGGTGGTACGCGTGCGGCCCGCGGGCGGGCTTCGGGGAACTGAAGATCCCGGAGAACGAGCCGGGGTCGTCGATCATGCCCGGGAAGATCAACCCGACCCAGTGCGAGGCGCTGACGATGGTGGCCGTGCAGGTGTTCGGCAACGACCACGCGGTGGCCTTCGCCGGCTCGCAGGGGAACTTCCAGCTCAACGTCTACAAGCCGGTCATCTTGCACAACGTCCTGGAGTCGATCGGGCTGTTGGCCGAGGGCGCCCGCTCGTTCAACGACCGCTGCGCCGCGGGCATCGAGCCGAACCAGAATCGCATCCGGGAACACCTCGACAATTCGCTCATGCTGGTGACGGCGCTCAACCCGCACATCGGCTACGAGAAGGCGGCGCGGATCTCGCTCAAGGCGTACCGCGAGGACCTCACCCTGCGCGAGGCCGCGCTGCGGCTGGGCTTCCTCACCCCGGAGCAGTTCGACGCATGGGTCCGGCCGGCGGACATGACGCACCCGCTCACGCCGCCGACCTGACACCGCGTCCCACCTTGGGCCGGAGAGAGGTCATGGCACGAGTCAGAGAACCGCACGGTGACGGGACGGCGACTGCCGCACCCGCACCGACGCACCGGCCCAATCGCGAGAGGGTTCGCGCGGCCGTCGTCCAGGGCGTCGGGCTGGCGGTCTCGTGCCTGATCAGCTATTGGCTCATCACGCAGCTCCTCGCCCACACGTACTCCGTCTCCACGACCGACGACTACCTCGGACGCATGTGGGCCGTGGTCGCCACGGTCTTTGTCTATCGGTCCGGCTACGAACAGAGCTTGGGTGCCGCCTTATCGCGTATGGCGGCTACGTCCGTAAGCTTCGCCCTCTGTCTGGTCTACCTGCTGCTCTTCCCGTTCCACCCCTGGGGCATGGCCGCGCTGATCGGCATCGGTGCCGTCGCCATGACACTGATCGGCCGGCCGGACGACACTATCACGACGGGAATCACGAACCGCGGTCGTCATGGTCGTCGCCGCCATGAGCCCGGACAACGCCTGGCAACAGCCCATTCTGCGGGTGGTCGACACCGTGGTCGGAGTCGCCGTCGGGGTTGCGGCCGTGTGGATCGGCCGGCACCTGCGCGCCGGCGACTCGAGGCACACCGCTTTCGTCCGCCACCCCGAGCCCCGTACGTAGGCCGCGCTGCGGCTGGGCTTCCTCACCCCGGAGCAGTTCGACGCATGGGTCCGGCCGGCGGATATGACGCACCCGCTCGCACTGCGAAGCGGACAAGGTAGCACCGGGGAGCCAGTATCCACATGAGCGAGCACGATGCGGCGGCCCCGCCCGAGCCCCGGCCACCACAGCCGGCAGAGCGTCCGCACAGGCCCTTGTGGCGTCTCTGGAGTAACCGCTGGCTGCGCCTGGGGGCGGTGGGCGCCCTGGTCTTGCTAGCGGTCGCACCCGTTGCCGTGTCCTGGATCGACTATCGGTTCACGCATTCGATCACCGACGACGCCTTCGTCCAGACGCACGTCGTCAACGTCGCCCCCCAGGAGGTATCCGGCCACCTCGTCCGGTACCTGGTTCAGGAACACGACGTGGTCGCCGCGGGCCAACTGCTCGCCGAGATCGACCCGGTGCCCTACCGCGAGCAGGTGGCGCTGCTCCGGGCGAAGCTCGTCGTGGCCGAGGCGCAACTGGCCGCGGCACAGTCGTCGTTGGAGGTGTTGCAAGCACAAGTGCCCCAGGAAATCGAGGTCGCCCAGAAGGCGCTGGCCGCCGCCAGGGCCGAGCAGGCCCGGGATGAAAAGACGGTCCAATTCAACACCGAGGACGTGGAGAAGGGGATTCACGAGGCACAGTCCGACCTGGAGGCCGCCCGCGCCCGGCTCGTGCTCGCGGAAGAGGACCACAAACGGTATTCCTTCCTCTTGACGAAAGAGGCCGCCACGCAGCGGCAGTCCCAGGAGGCAACCCGGACGTATCGGCTCACCCAGGCGGAGGTGGCGGCGGCGGAGGCCCGCGTGGGGCGGGCGCTGGCGGCCCGGAAGAAGGTGGATGCGGTCCGCCAGGCGGCGGTGGCGGCCGGCCACCAGGCGCAGAAGTCCGAGCAGGCTCTGGGGCTGGCCCAGACCCGGCGGCTGGAGGTCACGCAGGCCGAGCGGCAGGTCGAGGTCAAGAAGCAGCAAGTCGGCGAAGCGCGGCGGGCGCTGGACGTGGCGAACACCAGCCTGCGCTACACGCGAATCGTCGCCCCTTTCCCTGGCGTGGTCGTGCATCTGTACCGGCACCTGGGGGATCACGTGCCCGCGGGCACGCCGGTCCTCAGCTTGTACAACCCCGAGCTGACCTACGTCACGGCCAACCTGGAGGAGACGAAGCTGGAGGGGGTCGCGCCGGGCAACCGGGTGCGCCTGGACGTCGACGCCTTCGACAAGCCGTTCCGCGGCCGGGTCGTCTGGATTAACAAGGCCACCGGCGCCAACTTCGCGCTGGTCCCACGGAACATCTCGTCCGGCGAGTTCACCAAGGTGGTGCAGCGCGTGCCGGTGCGCATCCTGGTCGAGAAGGACGAGCGCTGGCCGTACCTGCGCGCGGGGCTGTCGGTGACGGTGGCGATCGAGCACGGGTCGGGCGACCCCGAATGGGCGAAACAGGCCGCTGACGCCATGCGGGCCCTGGAGGCGGCGGTAAAGCCGAGCGGGGACTGAGGGCAGACGTCAGAGGTCAGAGATCCGGACGTCAGAAAGCACGCGGCCCAGGGCTTCCTGATCTCTGACCTCTGAATTTCTGACCTCTGGAGAGAGGCTGACATGTCCGCGTCACCCGCCGAGCAGACGTTGCCAACCGGGGCCCAGAGACGGACGATTATCGGCACCCTCCTGGTGGGCGCGTTCGTCTTCTCGCTCAACTCCCGGGGCACCGTCTTGGAGAGCACGGTCATCGTCGAGGCGTTCGCGCTGGACCGGTACAAGGTCCAGTGGATTACCGGCGCCGAGGCGATGGCCAGCTTGACCGCGCTGTTCTCGTCGGTCTACCTCATGAAACTCTTCGGCACTCGCCGGGTGTTCCTCCTCGGCGCCGTCTTCCTCACCGCCGGCGGCCTGGGCGAAGCCATGGCGCGGACCCCCTGGGAGCTGGGCGGGACGGGGGTGGTGCGCGCCTGCGCGGCGTTCTATACGTTCCCCGGCCTGACCATACTGCAGCGGTTGCTGCCGGGGCGGACCCGGTTCACCTACTGCACCTACCTGACGCTGGTTTACGGCGGTCAGGTGGTGGTCGAGCCGATCGGCGCCCTGCTGGCGTTCAACCCGTCCTGGCGAGCGCTGTTCGGAGGACTTGGCGTGTGCGGAGCCTGCCTGGTCCTGATCGCGCTGTGCCTCTTCCCCGACGACCGGCCCGAGCGCCGGCCGGAGCACGGGTTCGACTTCACGGGCGCGGGCCTGTTCATGGTCACCCTGGGGCTGATCTTGTTCCTGCTGTACCGCGGCAACTACCTGGGCTGGCGCGTGAGCACGCCGATCTGGACCGCCGCCGCGGCCGTCCTGGCGGCCCTGGCGCTGTTCATCTGGCGCGAGCTGGTTGCGGCCGAGCCCTTCCTCAACCTCGGCGCGTTCGCCTTCCGGACCGTCGCCCTGTCGATGCTGGCGTCGGCGTTCTGGTGCGCGGCGCTGTACGGGGTCGCGGTGCAGTTGCCGAATTGCCTGCTGGTGCTGGGTTACGAGCACTGGAAGACGGGCTTGGTGATCCTGCCCATGGGGCTGATCGTGCTGGCGGTAATGTTCCTCGGCGGCTTCGTCCGGCCCCGCGGCCGTTTGGTGTGGCTCTTCCGGGTCGGCCTGGCCGGCATGACCGTCGTGGAGTTGTGGCTGGCACGGATCGACATCTACACACCCTGGCAGTGGGTGATGGGGGTGACCAGCCTGTGGGCGGTCTTCGCCGGGGTGTGCCTGTCGCCGATCGCCCAGCTCACCTTCGAGGGGATACCTCCGGAGTTGGTCGGGCCCACCAGCGCGATGAAGTTCTTCATGCGCTCCTTCAACGGGACGGTGGGCATCCTGCTGGCGGGCGTCCTGATCGACCAGGGCACCTGGTGGGGGCTGGAGTTCGTCCGCGACAGCGTCGTGCACGGGCAGGGGGCCGGTCAGGCGGACGTGCCCGCCATCCGAGACCACCTCGCGCGGCACGGCAGCGCGCCGCCGGCCGCCGCCACGCAGGCCCAGGCGGTCCTGGACGGCTGGGTCAACCTGCACGCCCAGGTGATCGGCTACCGAACCGGCCTGCGCGGCTGCGCCTACCTGAGCGCGGCGGGGTTGGTCGTCTCGTTGTTCATCCACCGGCGCAAGGAGTTCAGCGTCTTTGACGCCGGCTGACCCCGCGGTCACGGCGTGGGGCGGGCAGGGATCGACCGGGGCATCGGCAACCGGACTGGCGGCTCGGCAGGAGCCTGGCCCTCCTCGCCCGAGCCGGTCAGCGGCAGGCACAGGCCGTCCGGGTCATCGCCCATCACATAGGCCAGCCGGGCCAGCGCCGACAGGTACTCGATCCTCGCGGAGGCGTAACGCTGCTCGGCCCGGGTGCTGGCGGTCTCGGCGTCGATGACGTCGGTCGGCGTGGCGGTGCCGGCGCGGTAACGCTGGCGAACGACCCGCAGCGCCTCGGCGGACTGCTCGACGGCGGGGCGGGCCAACTCGACCCGCGCCTGGGCGGACACCACGCCGCGGTGCGCCACGGTGACCTCCAGGCTAATGTCGTTGAGCATGCCCTGGGCGTCCGCCAGCGCCTGGCGGATGTCGGCCGCGGCCGCGGCCAGGTTGCCGCGGTTCGCGCCGCCGTGGTAGAGCGGCACGTTGAGGTGGATGCCGACCCCCTCCTGCCAGCCGTTTACCGTCTCCTTGCCGTCGATCCGACCGAGACCGCCCAGGAGGGTGATGCGGGGCAGGAACTCGCCCCTGGCGGCCACCCGGCCGAACTGCGCGACCGCGACGCGGTCCCGGGCGACGCCGAACTCCGGCCGCTGCGTGGCCGCCCGTTGCAAGCACTCGGCCAGCGAGGCGGCGAATTTGCCCCGAGACAGCCCCTCGCCGGGCCGCAGCGGCAAGCTGGCGTCGCGGCCCATGGCGTTGTTGAGGCGGGCCAGCGCGGTGATCTCGGCGTCCTCGGCTCGCACCAGGGCATCCCGCGACTCGGACAGTTGCACCTCGCCGCGCAAGACGTCGTCCCGCAAGGCCACCCCGCCCTCCCGGCGTGCGCGGACGTCTTCCAGGACGGCCTCGGCCCGGCGGACGGTTTCCTCGGCGATCCGCCGGAACGCCGCCGCCTCCAGAGCTTGCAGGTAGGCAGTGGCCACGTCATATGCCACCGTTTCCTTGGCGCGCAACGCCTGGAGCCGGGTGATCTGCTCGCGCATGCCGGCCTGGCCGTAGCGCCCCGCGGTGCGGCCAAAGTCGTACAGGGTCCACTGGATCTGGATCTCGCTCTGCAAAGCGGAGAAGGGGCCGGGACCGCCGGGGAGGATTGCGCCGACGAGCCCCGGCGCGCCGGGGCTCAGCGTTGGCGAGGTGGCGAGGGCACGGTTGAGCATATCGACCTGGGGCAGGAACGGCGCGAAGGCCACCGCCTCCTCGCCCCGGGCACGCTCGATGGCCGCCCGCGCTGCGCGGAGGCGCGGGTTGTTCTGCAAGGCGAAGCGGATAGCCTCGGGCAGCGGAAGCGGGGGAATCGTGTCGGAGGCGAACGAGGCTGGCCGCACCCCGCCGTCGCCGGCGGGGGGCACCACCTCCTCGACGGAGGGACCGGCCAACGGGCCGGCGGCCCTGGCGGAACGGTCACCCGGAACAGCCACCGGTGGCGGACCCCAGGAAGGGGGCCGGGAGGTCGCTTCCGAGCCTACCCGGTGTGACGGCCTGGCCGGCGGCAGATCACCCGAAGGCCGAGCAAGGTCATGCGAACAGCCAGCAAGTGGACAGGTGCAGACCAGCGCGTTGGCGACCTGTCGGGTCAGGGTCCATCCATTGCGCGTCGGGGACATCGGCCAATCCTGTCCGCGGTAGACCGGGCCGGCTGCCGGGACCGGTAGGAACTCCGCGAGTGCTGCGGCTCGTTCATGGGATCGGCACAAATGCCCCACGCCCTTCAACCGTTCCGAGCCAGACCGCTTCCCTGGGGCGAGCAATTTCTTCGGTAGTGACCGACGACCCCAGTACGAAGGTCTGTGTCACCGCGTCGTCGGCCCGCGGATTCGGCGGGTGTTACCCGTTCGACCCCCCTTGGGGGCGATGAACACGTCCTTCTTCGGGAATTTCTCGAAGAGGGAGGCCGGCTTGCCGAAGTTGGTGGTCAGCACGTCGAGTGGGTTGCCGGCGATCCACTGCGACAGGTCGATCGCCTCGTAGACGCCGGTGTTGAACCCGATGAGGACGCGGCACGGCCCCGTCGGCGACGTTCTCGATCGAGTGTCCGTACGCCGGCGGGACGTAGCCGACGTCGCCCTTCTCCAGCGTCTCGATCCGGTACCGGCCGTGTGAGCCGAATATCGTCACGTTGACCTTCCCCTCAAGGACGTACTGCCACTAGTCGGCGTTCGGGTGCCAGTGCAGTTCCCGCAGCGCCCCCGATTCGAGGCCGAGGATCGCGAAGGGCTGTTTTGGTGCAAGACGTGGTGCAACTGCGAGCCGTAAGTAGTCGGGCTGACTAGATTTGAACCAGCCCCCTCTTGGTCCCGAACAACTCGCTCCCAAACGAAATAAGCCCGGATTCCCTCGGGAAACCGCCACTTCCGACATCCCACCGTTTACACGAATCGCACCGACCGCGCCAGTCTGGACCAGATCGCGCGGGCGGTCGAGAGGATTTCAGGCATCGCCCGGGAGATCAACCAGCGCAACCGCGGCCGCTGAACGCTCCGCCCGCCATGTGCGAAAATGGTGTCGGCGGCAAGCAGCGGGGCGGTCAGTGGTTCGGATGTGTCGGCGGCAAGCAGCGGGGCGGTCAGTGGTTCGGATGTGTCGTCGGTCATCGGGTCGTCATGACACCGGCGCGAGAGGATGAGCCGGGACTCGCCGGTCGGTCGCGACCGACCGGAGCCGGATCGGGGGTTCGCGCATGCGGCGGCGGACGACCGGGCAGTGTCATGACGGATGACGGGGAGTGGGTGGGCGTGTGGATGATCAGGTGGCCCGACGGTGGGTCGCGGTAGGGACCGGGATTGCTCCCAGCCCCCGCACAGATCCGGACGTGCCGGATTACCGCATCCGCCGCCTACTTCGGGTGCTTGGCGTAGAAGCGATCGTTGGGGTAATGGTGCCGAACCGTGTGACGGGCGGAAGAATACGATTCGCGAGCAGGCCGACCCGACCCAACAGGAAGGTGTGTCGGGGGTGTCGCTCCTCCGGGATTTGCCCAGCCGACAGAACTCTCCGCGCCCGCCGTGGTCGGGTCGGTCCGGCGACCATCACCGGACCCAGCTCACTGTGCAGGGATACAACAAACCGCCGAATCGATCGCCGTCGGCCGACTTGGCTCACCGCCACCGGCACGATTGTTGCCTAACACTAATCGGACTTTCCTACCCGCGACTGACGAGGGCGCAAAATGAAAAAAATCGTAATCGCGGCCGCCCTGGCAGTGGCCGGGGTCTGCGGGCCGGCGAACAGGGCGGACGCACAAATCTTCATCGGGGTCGGGACCCCCAGCGCATGGCCTTGGGGGTACGGGTACTACTCGGGCTACGGGTATTACCCGGCGGCCGGGTCTTACTTTCCCGCGGCCGGGTCCGTCTACCCGGCGGCCGGGTTCTATTATCCGGCCGCCGGGTATGTCGGTAGTGTCCGCTCTCTCTTGCACGCCTTGACCGATGTGTGGTAAGGAATTACATCTCTCGGCTGGGATTTTCCACGCGCTGGGTGGGATCGGTC
>JAQGHQ010000251.1 GCA_028288765.1 Gemmataceae bacterium
AACAGCCGCTGATTAAGACTGTCCCGTATACGACCCCGAAAAAGAGGTTCTATGAGTGACTACCGTTGACTGACACGTGGTCATCGCGCGACACAGACCGTGACTACCGTTGACTGACACTTGTCCCAAAGCCGTGGACATGCCACCCATGCCACGCGGCCGAGGACGCCGGGCGGGTTGCCGGGGGGCAGCGCCCGGCGTCCGGCGTTTCGGGCGATATAATGGTTGAGCCCACGAGCGGCGGCCCGGGGGGTCCTTGCCCCCCGCACGGACGCACCTATCAGTATCGGTGCCCGCCCCTCTCCCCGGGCCGTCCCGGAGCGTCCGCTGATGACCGAAACCTTCGCCAGCGCCTACAACCGCGACCTGCTCGACGAGGTTTACCGGCAGTACCGGGACGACCCCGGGTCGGTCGACCCGACGTGGCGGGCGTTCTTCGCCGGCATGCAGTTCGCCGGGGGCACTCCCCCGGGGGTCAGCCCCCCCGGCCCGCCCCCGGCGACGGCCGACCTGCGGCTGCAGACCGGCGTCGTCAGGCTCGTTTTCTGGTACCGGCAGGCCGGCCACCTCCAGGCCGACATCGACCCCCTCCGGGACTCCCCGCCCCCGCCGCACCCGCTGCTCGCGCTCGAAAACTTCGGCCTCTCCGAGGCCGACCTCGACACCGTCGTCGACGCCTCCATGTACTTCGGGATCGACGGGCCGGTCCGGCTCGCCGACCTGCTCACCGCCCTCCGCGAGACGTACTGCCGGACGATCGGCGTCGAGTACATGCACATCGACTCCCTCGACGTCCGGAAGTGGCTCGCCCAGCGGATGGAGCCGACCTGCAACCGCCCGCAATTCAGCCACCGCCGCCAGTACCGCATCCTGTTCACCCTCCACCAGGCCGAGCTGTTCGAGAAGTTCCTGCACACCAAGTACGTCGGCCAGAAGCGGTTCTCGCTCGAGGGCGGGGAGACGCTCATCCCGGTCCTCGACGCGCTGGTGGAAAAGTCCCCCGCGGTCGGGGCTAAGGAGCTGATCATCGGGATGGCCCACCGCGGCCGGCTGAACGTCCTGGCGAACGTCCTCCGCAAGCCGTTCGAGGAAATCTTCAACGAGTTCGAGGACAACTTCCTGCCCGACTCGTTCAGCGGCGACGGGGACGTGAAGTACCACCTCGGGTTCTCCGCCGACGTGACCACCGCCGGCGGCGGGCCGGTCCACCTGTCGGTCACCCCGAACCCGAGCCACCTCGAGATCGTCAACCCGGTCGTCGAGGGCCGGGTCCGGGCGAAGCAGCGGCTGCACAACGACGTCGAGCGGACGGCCGGGGTCCCGGTGCTGATCCACGGGGACGCGGCGTTCGCCGGGCAGGGCGTGGTGATGGAGACGCTGAACCTGTCCAACCTCGCCGGGTACCGGACCGGGGGGACGATTCATCTCGTCGTGAACAACCAGATCGGGTTCACCACCAACCCCCGCGACGCCCGCAGCACCGAGTACTGCACCGACATCGCGAAGTTCGTGCAGGCCCCGATCTTCCACGTGAATGCCGAGGACCCGGAGGCGTGCGTGTACGCCGCGGAGCTGGCCCTGGACTTCCGCCAGCAGTTCAAGCGGGACGTGGTGATCGACCTGGTCTGCTACCGGAAGTGGGGGCACAACGAGGGCGACGAGCCGGCGTTCACCCAGCCGCTGGAGTACAAGAACATCCGCGGCCGGGACCCGATCAGCCGGGTGTACAGCCGGCGGCTGGCCGAGGGGCCGTCGGCGTTCACCCCCGAGATCACGGCGGCGATCGAGACGGCGTTCGAGGAAAAGCTCCAGGAGGCGATCCAGGACGCGGACGCGGCCGCCGCCGAGTACCGGGCGCGGCTGGACCAGGCGCTCAAGGCGGTGAAGGCCGGGCCGCCGCGGAAGCGGGGGATGGAAGGCTTCTCCGGCCACTGGAAGGGGCTCCGGAAGGAGTACTCGCACGACCCGGTCGAGACGGGGGTGGGCTACGCGGTGCTGGACCTCATCGCGGACGCGATCGGCACCTTCCCCGCGGGGTTTACCCCGCACGAGAAGCTGGCCCCGATCCTGGCGAAGCGGCGGGACAACGTCCGCGGGCGGAAGCCGGTCGACTGGGGCACGGGCGAGACCCTCGCCTACGGCTCGCTGGTCCTGGAGGGGACGCCGGTCCGGCTGAGCGGGCAGGACAGCCGGCGGGGGACGTTCACCCACCGGCACGCGGTGGTGATCGATTTCAACACCGGGAAGCCGTACTATCCGGTGGCCCACCTCGACCCGAACCAGGCCCCGTTCGAGGTGTACGACAGCTCCCTGTCCGAGGCCGCGGTGCTCGGGTTCGAGTTCGGGTACGCGCTCGACGACCCGTCGAGCTTGGTGATCTGGGAGGCCCAGTTCGGCGACTTCGCGAACGGCGCGCAGGTGGTCATCGACCAGTTCCTCACGTCGTCCGAGTCGAAGTGGAACCGGTCGTGCGGGCTGGTCCTCATGCTCCCGCACGCGTACGAGGGGCAGGGGGCCGAACACTCGTCGGCCCGGCTGGAGCGGTTCCTCCAGATGTGTGCCGAGGACAACATCCAGGTGGTGTACCCGACCACCCCGGCCCAGATGTTCCACCTGCTCCGCCGGCAGATGCGGCGGGCCTTCCGCAAGCCGCTCGTGGTGATGACCCCGAAGAGCCTGCTGCGGCTGCCCGCCGCCACGTCGCCGGTGGAGGAGTTCGCGGCCGGCCACTTCCGCGAGGTGATCGACGACACCGGGCTCGACCCGGACGCGGTCACCCGGGTGCTGGTGTGCTCGGGGAAAGTGTATTACGACCTGGTCGCGAAGCGGGAGAAGCTCGGGACGAAGGCCGTGGCGGTGATCCGGCTGGAGCAGTTCTACCCCTGGCCGGAGGGGCAGCTGAAGGCGGTCCTGTCGCGGTACCGGCGGGCCCGGGAGTGGGTGTGGGTGCAGGAGGAGTCGCAGAACATGGGCGGGTGGCACTTCATCGAGCCGCGGGTGCGGGGGATGGGCTTCCCGTTCGAGTACGTCGGGCGGGACGAGAGCGCCAGCCCGGCGACCGGGTCGCACCACGCCCACGAGGTCGAGCAGCACGAGCTGGTCGAGGCGGCGTTCGAGTCGGAGGTCCCCCATCTCGTTGCCCTCAGCCGGGCGGCGGCGAACGCCCGGAACGGGGCGAACGGGGCGAACGGGGCCCACGTCGCCCGCGAGGTCGGCCGGAAGACCGACGCCGGCGCGGGGTAGAGAACACCTCCCCCGGCCTCGGTCGAGATCCGCGGTGTGGTTTTCACCCCAACGGGGTGAGAGCCCCTAGCCCAGGGCAACGCCCTGGGTTCGGGGAGCCCCTCGCCCGGGGCGTTGCCCTGGGCTAGGGGTTCTCAGCCTTTCAGGCTGAAATCCCCGGGACGCCGATTCCTCGGGGACCAAGGTTCGGTTCGCGGCGCGACCCACGAACGGCGTCCGTGGGTTTTCTTCTGACGGGGGGCGGGCGATGGCGGTCGAGCAGGTGAAGGTCCCGCGGGCGGGCGAGTCGATTACCGAGGCGACGATCAACCGCTGGCTGAAGCCGGACGGGGCGTACGTGAAGGTCGACGACCCGCTGTTCGAGCTGGGGACCGACAAGGCCACGCAGGAGGTGGCCGCCCCGGTCGCCGGGGTGCTGAAGATCCTCGCCAAGGAGGGGGCGACCGTCGCGGTCGACGCGGTGGTGGCGCAGATCGACACCGACGCGAAGGCCCCGGCCGCCGCGAGCCCGAAACCGGCCGCCGCCCCCGCCGAAGCGAAGAAAGCGGAGCCCGCCCGCCCGCCCGAACCGAGTCCCGGCCCGGCCGCCTCACGGCTGCTCGCCGAGGCCGGGATGAAGCCGGCCGCCGTGTCCGGGACCGGCCCCGGCGGGCGGATCACGAAGGGCGACGTGATCGCCGTCCAGGAGTCGGGAGTCAGCAAACAGGAGACGGGAGCCAAACCCGCGAACGGCCCACCTTCTCCCCCCGGCCCCCGGCCCCCGGCCCCCGACCGCCGGACCACCCGCCAGCCGATGTCGCAGATCCGCCGGCGGATCGCCGACCGCCTGCTCGAATCGCAGAACACGACCGCCACGCTGACCACGTTCAACGAGGCGGACATGTCGGCGATCACGGACCTCCGGGCGAAGTACAACGAGAAGTTCGAGAAGAAGCACGGGGTGAAGCTCGGGTTCATGTCGGTGTTCGTGAAGGCGGCGGTCGAGGCCCTGAAGGCGTTCCCGCTGGTGAACGCCCGGATCGACGGGGCCGACGTGGTCTCCCAGCACTTCTACGACGTCGGGGTCGCGGTCAGCACCGAGAAGGGGCTGATGGTCCCCGTGCTCCGCGGGGCGGACCAGCTCGGGTTCGCCGACATCGAGAAAAAGATCGCGGAGCTGGCGAAGCGGGCCCGGGAGGGGAAGATCGCGGTCACCGACCTGGAAGGTGGGACCTTCACGATCACGAACGGCGGGATCTTCGGGTCGATGCTGAGCACCCCGATCCTCAACCCGCCGCAGGCCGCGATCCTGGGGATGCACAACATCCAGAAGCGGGCGGTGGTGGTGAACGACCAGGTCGTGATCCGGCCGATGATGTACCTCGCCCTCAGCTACGACCACCGGCTCATCGACGGCCGCGAGGCGGTGCAGTTCCTGGTCCGGATCAAGGAGTGCGTCGAGAACCCGGAACGGATGCTGCTCGAGGTATAAAGCAAGCTCACCACAAAGGCACGAAGTCAGAAAGCTCACCACAAAGGCGCGAAGTCAGAAAGCTCACCACAAAGGCGCGAAGGGCGCACAAAGACCA
Source organism: Gemmataceae bacterium (assembly GCA_028288765.1). Lineage (GTDB taxonomy): Bacteria > Planctomycetota > Planctomycetia > Gemmatales > Gemmataceae > Urbifossiella. The sequence goes on from JAQGHQ010000251.1 coordinate 4,812, forward strand.
CAAAGAAGA
>JAQGHQ010000409.1 GCA_028288765.1 Gemmataceae bacterium
TGAAGCCGACCGACCTCGGGTACATCAACGCCCACGGGACGAGCACCCAGGCGAACGACTCGGCCGAGACGGCGGCGATCAAGGCGGTGTTCGGGGGGCACGCGTACAAGGTCCCGGTGTCGAGCAGCAAGAGCATGCTCGGCCACCTGATCGCGGCGGCGGGGGTTGCGGAGCTGGTCATCTGCGTCATGGCGCTGCGGAAAGGCGTGTTGCCGCCGACCATCAACTACGAGACACCCGACCCCGAGTGCGACCTGGACTACATCCCCAACCAGGCCCGGGAGAAGCGGGTCGACCACGTGCTCAGCAACAGCTTCGGGTTCGGCGGGCAGAACATCTCGCTGACCGTAAGCCGGTTCCGGGATTAGTATTTAGTGTTTTGTGTTTGGTGTTTCGTATCTCGCTTTCGGGAACTGCGGGCGGTGTGCCGGCTCGTCTCTCATTCAATACTGGCGGACGTGCGATTACGAAATACGGAGCACGGAAGCCAAAATACCAAACACTAGACACCAAACACTAGACACCAAACGCTGAACACCATCTGAGATGAACACCCCGGAGGGCGGGCGGTGGTCTTTTGGTTCTGGCTCGGGCTCGCGGTGCTGGTCGTCCCCCCGATCGCTATCGGGCTGGTGTTGGCCGCGCTGTACCTCTACCTCCGCTGGAGGTATCTCGGCTTCCTGGTCCGGATCTTCCAGGAGAAGCCGTTGTTCGTCATCCCCCGCGGTCAGCCGACCGACGAGGCCGAACACGTCATCCTCCCGACGGCCGACGGGCTGACCCTGCGCGGGTGTTACTTCCGGACCCCGGTCGCGGCCCGCAAGGGGGTCATCCTGTTCGGGCTGGAGTTCGGGTCGAACCGGTGGGCCTGCCGGCAGTACTGCGAGAAGCTGGTCGCCGCCGGGTACGACGTGTTCGCCTACGAGCCCCGCAACCAGGGGGACAGCGACAAGGACCCGGTGTACGAGCCGCTCCAGTGGGTGACCGACAAGGACGTGTCGGACATGAAGGTGGCGATCAAGTACCTGAGTACCCGCCCGGACGCCGACCCGAAGGGGGTCGGGGTGTTCGGGATCAGCAAGGGCGGGAGCACCGGGTTCGTGGCCGCCGGGTCCGAGCCGGCGATCCGGTGCATCGCGACCGACGGGGCGTACGCCACCTACACCACGGTCGTCCCGTACATGCAGCGGTGGATCAAGATCTACAGCGACAACTACCGGCTCCAGCGGGTGGTGCCGACGTGGTTCTACGGACTGGTCGGGATGACCGGGGTGAAGCGGGTGGCCCGGAACCGCGGGGTGACGTACCCGAGCATCGAGAAGGCGGTCGGGAAGTTCCGCCGCCCGCTCCTCATGATCCACGGCGAGAACGATACCTACATCAAGGCCGAGATGGCGAAGGCCCTGTTCGAGCGGGCGGGCGGGCCGAAGGACCTGTGGGTCGTCCCGAAGGCGAAGCACAACCAGGCCCTGCACGTCGCCGAGGACGAGTATCACCGCCGGGTGCTCGAATTCTTCGACCGCCACCTGGGCGGGGGCACGGCCGAGGCGCCGGCCGTACCGGCGGCGGGGTAGTTCCAGGTTCCACTAGGTCGCCGGGACCGCGTGGGCCGCCCAGGGCTCCCGCCCTGGGCTACGTGCGACCGCCCCTCCGGGGCTAAGAGTTCAGAAGCCGCGGAGCGGCGACCGTCTGTAGCCCAGGGCGGGAGCCCTGGGCGGCCCTCGACGGGCGAACCGAACTCGGGCGGCCCACGCGGCCCTCGACGGGCGAACCGGACGCTGAAACCTGGTCGCGGCTGGTTCGCGCGGGGTGTCTCATGTCGCTCAAGCGGTATCTGCTCGTCCGTCTCGGCCGGCTGCTCACCTACCCCGTCCGCCGGAAACTCCGGCAGTTCGAGGTCGCCTGCCAGAACCCGGAAGCGGTCCAGGCCGCCCTGCTCGCCCACATCCTCCGCAAACAAGCTGACACCGGGTTCGGCCGCGACCACCACTTCGCGGCGGCCCGAACGGTCGCCGACTACCGGCGGACTGTCCCGGTCGCGCCGTACGAGTACGTCGCCCCGTATATCGAGCGGGTGCAGAAGGGCGACACCCGCGCCCTGCTCGCCGACCGCCGGGTCCTGATGTTCGCCCTGACGAGCGGGACCACCGCCAGCCGGAAGCTCATCCCCGTCACCGACGACTACCTCGCGGCGTACCGCCGGGGGTGGAACATGTGGGGGGTGAAGATGTACCGGGACCACCGCGGGCGGCGGATCGCGATGCGGCCGATCGTCCAGCTCGGCGGCGACCCGGAAGAGTTCCGGACCGAGGCCGGCATCCCGTGCGGGAACCTGTCCGGGTACACGGCGATGATCCAGCGACGGCTGATTCGCTGGATGTACGCGGTCCCACCCGTCACCGGTAAGCTCAAGGACCCGAAGGCCCGGTACTACATCGCCTTGCGGTTCGCCCTCGGCCGGAACGTGTCACAGTTCATGGCCGCGAACCCGAGCACGCTCGTCCAGCTCGCCCGGACCCTCGACGCCGAGAAGGAGTGGCTGCTCCGCGACCTCGCCGCCGGCACCCTCCGGGCCGACCTCGACATCCCCGCCGACATCCGCGCTGCGCTCGCCCCCCGGGTGCGGAAAGACGCCGCGCGGGCGCGGGCGCTGGCCGCCGTCGCGGAAAAGACCGGGCGTCTGTTCCCGAAGGACGTATGGCCGCCGGACACCATCATCATCAACACCTGGACCGGTGGGAGCATGGGGCCGTACCTCCGCCAGCTGCCCCAGTATTTCGGTGACCCGCCGGTCCGCGACCTCGGGCTCCTGGCGAGCGAGGGGCGGATGACTATCCCGTTCGCGAACTCGACGCCGAGCGGGGTGCTCGACATCTGGTCGCACTACTTCGAGTTCGTCCCGGAAGGGGAGATCGATTCGCCCCGGCCGACGGTCCTCGGCGCGCACGAGCTGACGGAGGGCGGGAGCTATTACATCGTCCCGACGACCCTGTACGGGCTCTACCGGTATCACATCTCGGACCTCGTCCGGGTGACGGGGTTCTTCGGCAAGACGCCGCAGGTGGAGTTCCTGGGGAAGGGGCACCGGTTCGCGAACCTGACCGGGGAGAAGCTGAGCGAGTACCACGTCACCCGGGCGATGGACGTGGTCGCCCGGCGGGTGGCGCAGCTGGTGACGGCGTACAGCCTGGCCCCGGTGTGGGACGACGTGCGGCCGTACTACGCGATCTTCCTCGAAGAACAGGACGTGGCGAACGAGACGGGGACGCGGGCGTTCCTGGGGGAGCTGGACCGGGCGCTCGGGGAGGAGAACATCGAGTACGCGGCGAAGCGGGAGAGCGGCCGGCTGGGACCGGTGCGGGCTGCGGTGCTCCCGGCCGGCACCTGGGCGGGGTGGGACCGCGACCGCCTGGCCATGACCGGCGGGTCGCCGGAGCAGTACAAGCACCCGTGCCTGATCGGCGACCTGAAGTTCCGCGAGTCGATGACGGTGCTGCGGGAGGTCGGCTAGGTCTCCGGGAGCTCGGCCGGCTCGGCCGGTCTTCGGCACCCCGGCGGCCGAGACGGCGGTGGTCCCAGGGAAACCACCGACCGGTCGGCCACTCCGGGTTGCCCCGCCCCCGCGGTCTCGCTATGGTCCCGGTGTCCGAGGGGCTCAGGCCCCGCCCGCATTCCCCGCCCGAACGGACGCGAGCCCATGTCCCGCCGTCTTGCGCTCCTCACCCTGACCCTCCTCGTCCTGGGCTGCACCCGGTACAACTCCCGCGCGCAAGGACCGTTCAACCGCCAGCCGATACCCACGAACCCGACGCTCGCTCAGGGCACCCTGCCGGCCGGGAAGTCCGCGCTCGTCCTCAACACCCCGGCGGTCGTGCTCCCGCCAGCCCCGCCGGACGAGGCTCTACCCGTTCCGCCGCGGCCGCCCGAGCCCGCCCCGCTCGGCACGGCCTTCGCCGTACCCCAGGCCCCTCGCCCGCCCGTCGTGAAAGACTCCTCGGTGGTGCCCGCCGGTGGCGCCGCCCCGGCCGCCGGCCGCCGGCCGGGTCCGGGGACCCCGAACCCGACCGCCGGCCAGCCCCAGGACACCAACCTCGCCGCACTGAAGAAGCTCGCTCAGCTCGCGGCGGAGAAGTGGAAGTCGATCGACACCTACGAATCCAGGCTCGTCCGCCGGGAGTCGCTCGACGGAACCGCGGGGCCGACCGAGGAAGTGATCTACCAGTTCCGCAAGGAGCCGATGAGTGTCTACATGCGGAACGTCGGTGAGGCCGGGAAGGGGCGCGAGGTGCTGTACAATCCCGGGCAGTTCGGGGACAAGATCCACGTGATCGTCGGGGAAGGCGACACCCGATTCCTCAAGGCCGGGAGCAAGGGGCCGTCGCTTTCGCCGGACAGCCCGTCGGTGAAGGCGAAGAGCCGGCACAGCATCCGGGAGAGCGGGTTCGGCAGACCCGTCAACGGGTTCGCCGGGCTGGTCGCGAAGGTCGAGGCGGGCAAGCTCCCGCCGGACGCGCTGAAGTACGCCGGGCTGGTCCGGCGGGAGGAGTACGGCGAGTCCCCGCTCGAAGGGGTGGTGCAAACGATCAACCGCGGCGACGCGGTTTTGCCCGGCGGCGGGGTGCGGCACTGGTTCTTCGACGGTAACCCCGGCTCGCCGTCCTACGGGCTGCCGGTCCTCGTCATCCTCTTCGACGCGAATGGCCGTGAACTAGAGTACTACCGGTTCTCGCAGCTCCGCACGCCCGCCAACCTCACCGACGCCGACTTCGACCCCGCCCGGCTCGGGAAGAAGTGACCCAGTGTGGGGGCAACCTCCCAGCTTGCCCAGCCCCGTTGGTCACTCGACTCGGGCAAGCTTCCAACTTGCTCCCTCCGTTTCATGGCCCGCCTCCAGGCGGCCGTCCCGGCCGAGGTTACGCCCCTTTCCAAGTCCCTCGGCTCTGCCACACTGACAGACCCCGCCGCCCGGCTTGGCAGTTCCCGTTACCCTTTCCGACCGCGGGTGGGCTAGAATGGTATTGCGTGGCGGGCGCATCCGATGCAGAATCCGGAGCTTATAACCGGTGTGCCGGTCGGACCGGCAATTCGGCACCCGGGTTGCTTGTGAGGTGGGCAAATGTTCCTTCCGCCAGGAACCTCGGACCCGTGCCGGGCACACCGTGGGGCACGTTTCTGACGGCCCCGGGGGAGGTGAGCGGTATGGTCACCGAATTCCGCCCTGATGGGGGCGATACAACCGAACAGGACCGGGGCGGCCAGCGGTTCTCGATCCTGATCGCCGACGACGACCGCGGTATCCGCGAGACGCTCGGCGAAGTCCTTCAGGGCCGGGGGTTCAACACCGTCCTCGCGGCTGACGGCGGGGAGGCGGTCGAGCTCGTCCAGGTGGAGCTGGTCCACCTCGTCCTGTTCGACATGCACATGCCCCGGCTCACCGGGCTGGAGGCGCTGAACCTGTTGCGGCAGACGCTCGGGCGGATCCTCCCCGCGGTGCTCATGACCGCGGACGCGACCACCGAGCTGATGCGGCAGGCGTTCCAGGCCCAGGTGTACAGCGTCATCCCGAAACCCGTGAACAAGAACATCGTGCTGCATACCCTGATGAAGGCCCTGACCCAGGTGTACGGGAAGCCGACGAGCCCGGCCCGGCCGGAATTGCCGAAGCCGGGCGGGCCCCAGATGCCGGACTCAGCCGCGGGCGGGCCGCCGCCCCGGGACAACGACCGAGATTGACCAAGGAGAGCGACAGATGAAGATCGTCCCGCTGAACGAAAAGATCGTGGTGGAACGGCTCGAGGCCGACGAGAAGACCGCCGGGGGGATCATCCTCCCGGACACCGCCAAGGAAAAGCCCAAGCAGGGGAAGGTGATCTCCCTCGGTGACGGCAAGCTCCTCGACGACGGGAAGCGGGCGGCGTTCCAGGTGAAGGCCGGTGACCGGGTGCTGTTCTCCTCCTACGCCGGGAACGAAGTGACCGTCGACGGGAAGGAGTACCTCATCATGACCGAGGACGACCTCCTCGCCGTTGTGGACTGACCGACAACAGTGTACGAAAGGACGGGCCCCGGTGTCACGACGCCGGGGCCCGTCGTCATCCGGCCGGGACCGGCCCGGAGGGGACACCCGACCCGCCCGGTTCTAAGATGACACCGGGGGAGCCCACCCGTTCTCCCGGCGGAATTCAAGCCCGCCCTGCCGCTAGTTCGCCCGCCCCGGTGCCTGCCGGTGCCTCTCACCGGTCGGGCCGGTCTGCCGATCGCCTATCTCGAACGGACACCCTGCGGTGTTCTCGTCCGGTTTCCGCGCTGTTCCTGCGGAAAACTCTTGCGGGGTTGGTTGAGACGATTATATTGCAAGCACCATACTCGCGTCCGCGTGCGTGTGGGCGGGGTGCTAGGTGGCGCCGTAGGGTGAGTACCTGCTCGGCCGTCGAACGGGGCCCGAGGTCTTGCCGGCACACGGGAACGGTGGTCGAGCTGGGTCTCGTATGGGTACGAACATCTACGTCGGTAATCTGCCCTGGTCCACCACGACGGACGACCTGTACACGATGTTTCAGCAGTACGGCGCGGTCACCCGGGCCCAGGTGATCACCGACCGTGAGACCGGGCGGTCGCGCGGGTTCGGATTCGTCGAGATGCCGAACGAGGCGGAGGCCCAGGCTGCCATCGCCGCCCTGAACAACCAGGACATGGACGGCCGCCCGCTGACGGTCAACGTCGCCAAACCCCGCGAGGGCGGCGGTGGCGGTGGGGGGTATGGCGGCGGCGGGGGTCGCCGCGGCGGCGGGTATGGCGGCCGCGGCGGGTACGGCGGCGGGGGTGGGGGAAGCGGCGGGTATAGCGGCGGGTACGGCGGCGACCGCTACTGATTTCTGCCCTTCCGGTCGGTAGGGCTGTTCCGGGTAGGAATCTGGGGTGGCACGGGCGGCCGGCCGACCCATCTGCCTGGTCGGAAAGACCACGGGCGGGCCAGCTAGCTGCCCGTACCAGCCCGATCTCGCCAATGCCCGGAACAGAATGGCCCTGGCCCGGCCGGGGCGACCCCGGACCGCACGTCGCGCCCCCACCGACTGGAATAGAAAATTTTTGTGCCCGGTCGTCGGATTGGTCCCCTCCGGGCCGTTCTTTGTTCCCTTCATCCTATTCCGGAGGAAGGCCCTAATTATGGCGAAAGAAGAAGCGATCGAAGTCGAAGGCAAGGTCAAGGAAGCGCTCGCCAACACGCAATTCCGGGTGGAACTCGATATCGGGGGCGAGGTGATCGCCCACGTCGCCGGGAAGATGCGGAAGAACTTTATCCGGATCATTCCGGGTGACCGGGTCAAGGTGGAGATCTCTCCCTACGACCTGACCCGCGGCCGTATCGTCTATCGGGGCCGGTAACTTGAGCTAATTTTGCCGGTTCTATCAGTTTTTTGCTTGACGAAACGACCCGTCTCGATCACCCTATTCCCTGTCGTCCGGAAGACGGTTCCCATCCAAATGCGTGGCCAGGGAGGGTCACTCCAATGCTCATCCAAACGGAATCGAAGGCGCAGGGTTGGCGGGCGGTTGCGGTGTTCGACGACCGCGCGGACGCCCTGATCTTCGTCGGCCGGTCCTCGACGCAGGTCCGCCAGGAGTACGTCGAGGCCTATCTCGAGTTGCTCGACGACGAAGAACGCGACCACGTTACCACAATCCAACTCCAGCAGTGGAGCGGCGCCCCGGATGCCGGCCGCTGGGTCCACAAGGCCAACCTCAAGGTGCCGACTCCGGTCAAGGCCCGGCTCGCCGCGTGAGCCCGAACCCCCAAGCTTGCTCTCTCCCTCGAAAGCCCGTGGGGTCTGGCCCCCGGGCTTTCGGTATTTCGGGTCTGTCGGGTCTTGGGTCTGCCGGGTCTCGGGCGCCGTTCGACCTCATACCCGTCCCCGATAGACCCGTTTTCACCCGAGACCCGACAGACCCAAGACCCGACAGACCCGAGACCCGAGACTGCCGGGCTTGCATCCGGACAGTCGGGGTCGAACAATAGTACAGTCCCGACGGCTGCCCATCGCCTCTTCCGGGCCGCACCTCCCCGGCCTGCCGTCCAGGGTTTGGACCCGCTTACCGACGCGAGGACCCGTCCATGAACTCATACGCCTCCTTGTGCGACGATTTCGGGGTATCCGTCTACCTGCACAGCAAGCTCGAAATGCCGACCGCCCGGGAGCCGGTGCTGCACTTCTTCGAGGCCGTGCAGAAGGCGTTCCCGAAAATGACCGAGTTCGAGAAGCGGGCCGACGGGGAGTACATGCTGGAAGAGGACCGCGACGCGGGCAGCTACCGGTGGTGCTCGCTCGACGGCCGCCGGCTGTGTACCGGGTTCATGAACCCGCCGGCCCTCGAGGACGCCGACGCCCACAACGAGCGCGTCCTGGAGATGGCCCCGTACCACCTCGACCTCCACGCGATGCAGACCGAGTCGATGGACGTGCTGTACTACTTCGACTTCATCTACCAGGGGAACCACGACGAGGTGGTGGCCGAGGCGCTGGCGAACGGGACCCCGCTGGAGGGGCTGGCGCAGGTGCCCGGCGGGCGGGTGCTGCACTACCAGCCGACGATCATGATGGCCCTCGACGACGCCTGCCAGCTCCAGGCCCGGCTGAGCATCGAGACCCGGACGAGTGCCTACCAGGTCCGGACCGGGACCTTCCCGGAGTCGCCGATCAGCGTGTACTTCACGGTCCGGCAGTTCTGGGGCAAGCAGCCGTTCAAGTCGTTCGCCGAGTCGTACCAGAACCAGCGGCGGGTGCTCGACGAACTCGTGAACAGCTACGTCGTCCCGAACGTCATCACGCCGTTGCAAAAGGCCATCGGGGCGAAGCAGTAGCCGGTCACCGACGGAGACCGGAAAGTCCCGGGCCTCGCCCGGGACTTTCTCGTTTGCGGCACCTCCCGGACCCGTTATTTTCCACCACCTCGTTCGTCTATTTCATGAATACCGATTCTCCGGCCTACTCCGACCGGTCAACCGCCCCGGGCGGTGGCCTCTCCCCACGGGTCCTCACGATGCGAACACCTCTCCGCCTGGTTCTGTCGGCCGTGGTCGCCGGCCTCTTCGGATTGTCGTCGGCCGTTGCCGAGGAGCCGGCCGCCCCGAAGGAACAGCCCCGGGCCCGGGGTGCCGAGCAAAAAGAGATCGAAGAGCGACTCGAACGGCTGACGAAGGAGCTGGACGAGCTGGAAGCCAAGAAGCGGGCTGAAGCCGCGAAACCGGGCGCGGTTGCCCCGACGACCCCGCCGGTGTACGGTTGGCGGATGCCGGCCTTGACGGCCCCGGCCCAGCCCGTCCAGGACCCCGCCGGCGCGGCCCTCCGGGGTCTGCTCAAGTCACAGGACCCGAAGGTCGTCTCCCTGGCGACCGAGCTCCTCGAACGGCTAGGCAAATCGGCGGCGCCTCCCGCCGTTGCCCGGGTCGTTCCCGGCGACGGAGCTGGGGCCCCCCTTCGGGTCGAGGTCGAGGCCTGGGGCCACAAGCAGCGTGCCCCGGCCGAGCTGAAGGTCGAGCCCCCGGCCGCGGAGCGCGTCCGGGTCCGGACGGTCGTCCTGAACGAGCGGGGCGAGGCGGCCAAGACGGGCCAGTCGAGGCTGAGAATGTCCGCCGACGGAAAGACGGCCGCGGTGGTCGGGGCGGACGGCAGCGTGACCGTTTTCGACACGACGACGGGCAAGGAGCTGATGCGGTTCCCCGCGAAAGAGTAACTCCCGACCGCCGGTCCCGGGCTGGTCCAGACCGCCCTGCGGCTTGACACCCGTGGGGCGAGTTCGTTTCATCTCCGGTGTTCTCGCCCCATCCACACGAGTTTCCCATGCCACTTCTGTCGTCTTTCGCCCGCGGGTTGACCGCCGAGACCGCGTTCGACGTGCTGGCGGTCGCCCGGCGGCTCAAGGCCGCCGGGAAGGACGTGATCGAGCTCCAGATCGGGGATAGCCCGTACCCGAGCGCGGCGTCGGCGATCCGGGCCGGGAAGGAGGCCATCGACGCGGGGCAGACGCGTTACTGTCCATCGCTCGGCCTGCCCGAGTTCCGGGAGACGATCGCGAAAACGGTGCGGGCGGAGTTCGGCATCCCGGCCGCGGCGGAGAACGTGGTGGTCGCCCCCGGGGCGAAGCCGTTCGAGCAGTTCTTCTGCGAGCTGTTCCTCGAACCGGGCGACGCGGTCCAGGTGTTCCAGCCGGCGTTCCCGACCTACGAGCCGAACATCACCCGAAGGGGAGCAAAACCCGTTTACTTCCCGCTCCGGCAGGAGAACGGGTTCCGCCCGGACCTGGCCGACGTGGAGAGGTTCATCAAGTCCCAGTCCCGGGCGAAGGCAATCTTCCTCAATTCCCCCCACAACCCGACCGGCGGGGTGGCGACGAAGGCCGACCTGACCGCGATCGCGGACCTGGTCCGGGGGACCGACATCGCGGTGTTCAGCGACGAGCCGTACTGCCACATGGTGTGGGAGGGCCGGCACCACAGCCTCCTCGCCGAGCCGGGGATGATGGACCACTGCGTTTCGGCGTTCACGTTCTCGAAGAGCTACAGCATGAGCGGGTGGCGGTGCGGGTACGCGGTCGCGTCCCCCCGCTTCGCGGACCTGATCGGGAAGATGATCAACACCACCCTCTCGTGTGCCCCGCCGTTCGTCCAGCTCGCCGGCCGGGCCGCGCTGGAACACGACGCCGCCGAGCGGGACGCGGTGATGCGGAAGTTCCGCGCCAAGGTGGAGCTGCTGGTCGGGGAGCTGCGGAAGGTGGGCGGGGTGACGGTGCTTATGCCGGCGGGCACGTTCTACGTGTTCCCGAAGGTCGAGCCGATCTGCCGGCAGCTGGGAATCACCTCGCACGGACTGGCGATGTACCTGTTGGAAGGCGCGGACGACCGGGCCGGGGTGGCCTGTCTCGGGGGCGAATGTTTCGGGGCCGCCGGACAGGGGTTCTTGCGGTTCAGCTGTGCCGAGCCGGACGACCGGCTGGTGCAGGCGGTGCGGTTCTTCGCCGAGGCCGTCACCCGGACCGACCGGGTCAAGGCCTACCTGGAAGCGAACCCCCGGTATCGGGTAGGGTAGCGGCAGGTTCCCCAGCCTGTGGAGGGTTCCGCCATGAGCACGGACGTTCCGACCGCCACGGACGCGGTGGTCTACCCCGACAGCGACGGACAGCCGATGGCGGACAACACGCTCCAGTGGGACTGGATGGTGAAGATCGTCGGCGAGCTCCGGGAGATGTTCTCCGGGCAACAGGTGTTCGTGGCCGGCGACTTGCTCTGGTACCCGGTGGAAGGCGACCCAAAAATCCGGACCGCCCCGGACGCCCTGGTCGCGTTCGGCCGCCCGCCCGGCTACCGAGGGTCGTACAAGCAGTGGGAAGAGGACGGCGTTGCCCCGCAGGTCGTGTTCGAGGTGCTGTCCCCGAACAACACGCGGGAGGAAATGCGGGAGAAACTGGCCTGGTACGAGCGGTACGGCGTACAGGAATACTACCTGATCGACCCGTACAAGAACCACATCTTGGCGTCGGTCCGTGGGGACGATCACCTCCAGACCGTCTACCCGATCGACGGATTCCGGAGCCCGCTGCTCGGGATTCGGTTCGAGGAGAACGGCGAACTGAAACTGTACGCCCCGGACGGCCGTGAGTTCCGGACGCGCGAGGAGCGGGTTCAGGAGATCCAGGAAGAGCTGAGAAAGACGGCGGAGGCGTTCGAGGAACAGCGCCAGCGGGCGATCGAGGAGCGGAACCGGGCGGACGAGGCCGAAGCAGCACGTGAACTGCTGAAGGCGAAGCTCCGCGAGCTCGGCGTCAATCCTGATGATGTGCTCAAGCCCGCGGGCTGAAGGCCGGATCGACCGGGCGGCTCAGGCTATGACTTCCGCTTGAGCCGGTAGAAGGTGGCGTCGAGCCGGACCCGGAGATTTTCGGGCAGGGGGGCGAACCGGAGACCGGGTGCGTACTCCTGGCCGTCGTGGGTGGCCCACTCCAGGAACTCGACCGCCTCCGGCCGCGGCTTTTCCCTGGCCGGGAACACCAGCACCGCCCAGGTCATTCCGGAAATCGGGTAGGACGTCTCCCCCGGGGCGTCGGTCAGGGGCAACCGGAACTCCTCCGCCTGGACCGCGGGGATGGTTCCGGCCGCGGCCGCGGTCACGCTCTCGAGAGACGGGACCACGTAGTTCCCCATCTTGTTCCGCACCTCCCCGAACGGGAGGCTGTTCGCGATCGCGTGCGACAGCTCCACGTACCCGATCGCCCCGACCGTCCGGGTCACCGCCGCCGCGAGCCCGTCGCTCTTCTCGGCCCCCGTCCCGACCCCGTCCGGCCAGGTGACCCTGGTGGCGGGCCCGATCTTCTTCTCCGCCCACTCGCCGCTGACCTTGGTCAGGTAGTCGGTCCAGATGAATGTGGTCCCGCTCGCGTCCGACCGGTAGACGACCTGGATCTTCCGGTCGGGCAGCTCGACCCCGGGGTTGTTGGCCTGGATCACCGGGTCGTTCCACCGGGTCACCTTGCCGAGGTAGATGTCGGCCAGGAGCCCGCCGGTGAACCGCAGCCGTCGGGTGACGCCCGGGAGGTTGTACGTCGGGACGACGGCCCCCATCACCAGGGGGACGTGCAGGACCTCGCGCCCGCCCTCCCGGAGCTTCTTGATCTCCTCGTCCTTCATCGGGGCATCTGTACACCCGAACACGAACGACCCGTCCTTTACGCCCTCGATGCCTTTCCCGGACCCCACCCCCTTGTACGCGACATGGGTCCCGGTCTTTTGCCCGTAGAGGTCGGTCCAGTACGACATGATCGGGGCCACGAACGTGGACCCCCCGGCGGTCAGCGTCAATTTCGCCGAGGCCGCGGGGTCGACCGGGGGCTTCGCATCCGGGTCCCTGTTCGCCCAGCCATTGGGGTCGGGTTGGGAGTCCGGGATCGGCCTGCTCTCGCCGGGCCGGTCGGGCCGCGTCGCCCAGGCCACCGCGACCGCGAGCAGGGCGGCGGCCAAACCCCCCGCCCCG
>JAQGHQ010000410.1 GCA_028288765.1 Gemmataceae bacterium
TCGCCTTTCCAACCACATATTTTGAAAAGACCCGCTGCCGACCTCGAGCAAAACCGCCTTGTTTTCGAGGCTTTCAAACCGACCAGATAGTGTGCGTGCGATCAGGTAGACCCGCTATACAAGTACCTATCCCGAAGAAACGGTCTCCATCATTCGGAAAGCCTTCGAGGCCGAGATGGGGCAGCCAACCTCGGAGCGATTGGGGCAGTTTGTGACAGAGAAGCGTGACGAGGCCGAACCGGATGCTGCACCTGACCGCGGCGGCAAGTAGCGTCTTCAGCGTTCAACGTCTCACCAGCCGGCCCGGCAGGTGAGCTAGGTCGTTAGGCCACAGAAGCGGAGGGGCGATGTCGCGGCGAACGGCGTATCGCCTGCTCGCGACCGCGGTCGCCCTCCCAGCCCTGCTCCTCGCGTGGTTGTGGTTCGGGCCGACGGGCACCGGCGAATTCCGCCACTCCCCGGACGGCCGGTACACTGCCCATGCCAGCAACATGAGCGCTGCCACCGTCCTCGGTGGCCGGGACCGGTACATTGAGGTGCGGGTGGTCGAGGAGTCGTCGGGGCGGGAGGTGCGGCGGGTCGTGCATCGGAACCCAGCCGGGGCTGACGTGCCGGACTACGGCAGCCGGGCCGGGCAGTTCATCACTTGGGCCGAGGATTCGTCGGTCACGATCCCGGTGGCCGCGGGGCGGCAGTTGCTGCTGGCCGTCCCGTAGCCCGCAAGAGGCCGAACCCGGCGCTGCACCGGACCCGGCCCGCACATCCATTCCTGGGACCTCGTAACTCGTCGAGCGGGCCGGGCCGGTGAGCTTGTTGTTCGGCGGCCGAGGGCTTCGGGGTGGCAGCGCTCTTCGTTGTGGATGACCCTTACGAGCTGAACGCCCTGTTGCGGGCACTCTTCGCCGCCAAGTTCCACGCGCCCGAGGACGGCCTGGAGTTGGCTGGCAGCCCGTTCCCGGCCCGGTTGTGCGAGCGGGCGATGGAGGCGCTCGCCGCCGCCCAAGAGGCCGGGCTCCTCCCGGGTAGCGCCACGCAGACGCTGGCCGCCCACCGCGCGGCGGTTCCACCGGAGCCGGTGTCGGCGTCCGTCCGCCGTCACCTGTCTGCGGTCGCGGCTCGTGGCGGGAACTGGGGTCGGTGGTCCCTTGACGAGCGGGCCGACTACGTCCGCTTGGTCTTCCGGCCGTATGTGGCCGAGGAGTCGTTGGTGCGGGAGGGGGCGGGGGCGGGCCAAGCCGAACCCGCCGCTGCACCGGACCCGGCGGGCATGTAGGTTTTCCGTGACGTGTTGCTCCCCGCGCCCGCCAGGCCGGTGAGCTTATTGTTCGGCACGGGAGAGGGGGTTTGATGTTCCCTGGTGCGGACTACGAGCGAGTTGCACCCGCGCGATGGGACCACTGTGGTGGGTCGGAATTCAAGAGGATGGGCCGTGTCGGACGCCGCCGATCTCGCCTCCATCAGTGATGGCAGGTGATAGAGACCGGTGGGGCGGTTCAGTCCGACAACAATCTATCCTACGTGCTCGATTCAACCGAACTTGAGAGTCTATTGGCTGGGTAACGCAGGATAAATTGCTCTTCGTTCGGATTCGACGAGTGACGCCGGCAATCAGGGGGCTTGGGAGCCGTGCCGACCTGGGCGCCTCGACCCCACGGCAATTCCGGAATAATGCTGACTTCCCCGTATGCTTGTATCATTGTGGGGAGTCGGTTCCACGCTCGAACCGTATCAGCTCGACCACCCGTTCTTTCGGAGGGTTCCGATATGCCCGGTGACGTTAGCTGCCCAACCCCCGGTCCTCACGCGGCGGTCCGAGAGGCCCTGGCCGTGGCGGCCAGGGCTAAAACCCTGGCGTGTCCAGATGGCGAGTGCGAGAAGCATCAGCCGCGACTGGGGATGACGGCACGAATCGGCGGCACCACCGGACGGCTCGTCGGACGTCGGGCCGGCGGATCGCTCCTTCTCGGCGCGGTGATCGCCCTGGCCACCTTTGCGATCCCCGCCGAGACGAGGGCGCAACCCGGAGAGGCACCGGCCCCCGGTTCAGCCCCCCCCGCCGAAGCGAAGGCGGGCACCGAGCCCAAGGATCTGTACGGCGATCAGGGCGGGGAGAAGGTTGCGGCCGCCAATGCCCGGTTGCCCAACACGGCGATGCGGGCGCGCCTCGAGGACACGTTCCTCAAGCTCAGCAACCCCCGAATCGGGCAGACCAGCGGCCCCGGGCCGAAGCGCAACGCCCTCCTCGTCGATTACGAGGTGGTCAGCCGTGGGAAGTTCGACGGCGGCACCCTCGTCCTCCACACCGACGACGGCGGCCGGGCCGAGGTGGCACTCAAATCCATCGTGGGCCGCGACGACGGCACCATCGAACTCGTCGGGGTCCAGCAGTTCGGGAACATCAAGATCGCGAAGAACACCACGTTCCCCACAAACGTCGAGATGTACGTGACGCGGGGCGACGACCGCTACGACCCGCCGTCGAGGTTCATGGTGTCCAACTCGGTGGTGACGGGCAAGATGAAGTCGACCACCCGCGCCCGCAACTGGACGCCCGAGGAAATCGAGCGGTACACCAAGCCGCCGCCCAGCTACAAGAACCCGAACGCCCACCCCACAATCGGAGTGGACGTGCCGCCCCTTCCCACCGCGCTCGGGCAGCACCGGTACGTCGACCCGGACGGCCGCTTGCTCGGCCTGGACTACCTCGTGGGCGACTGGGACAAGCGGAAAACCGTCTGGCGGCTGACTCCGGTCTACAGCGCCGACCAGCCCCAGACGCACGCGGCCCGGTCGATCGCGCGCAAGGGCTACGCCGTCGCCGGGGCCGAAGTGAACATGGACAAGTACGTGTGCGGCATCCGCCTTCTATTCCGTCGGGTCAAACCGGACGGGACTCTCGACGCGATGGACGCCTACGCGGGCGACTGGATCGGGACGCCGCCCACGGGCGAGGCGACGAAGCTCGTCAACGATGGCCGCCGGGTCCTGGGCATCCACTTCCAGCAGGGTGCGATCGTCGACCGGTTCTCCTTGGTGGTGGAGGGGGAAGCGAAGTAGTTGAACGAGCCGCCGCAGATGACCCCGGCCTCAAAGCCGGGCGGGGCAGCTGAGCGGGGTCGGTAGGCAAGGGAGGCGACCCCGATGGCGACCAACGCCGGCGCGCACATCCGCTCCGACGGCCGGACGTGGGCGTTCGCCTTCTTCGGTGCCGAGATCCCGCTCCCCGCCCCGGCGGAACTCAAGCGGCGGGCCATCGCCGCTGTAAACGAACGGACGGAGGCCGCGTGCGAGCGGGTAGCCGAGTTGCTGGGGGCGTGCAGTTTCGACTACAAAGCAGTGCCCGGCAAAGACGCGATCGAGTGGCTTGTCGGGCTCGTCATCCACACTGGCGCGGACCACGCGCGCTGGCTGGCCGACCCTGCCGACCGGACGGTCCACGGGTTCTACGCGGCTCTGCAGTCGGCGTGCCCGGACCTCGGGTCGGATCGCGTGGTCGTTGTTGAGGGCGAGTCAGACGCCTCCTCCCCGTGAACCCGCGGCCCCAAAGGCCGATTAGCTGGGGGTAATTTGCCTCGCGTTTGACTCGGCGAGGGCACCTCCCCCCCGGATCACCGGTCAGGTTCGTTCGGCGTTATGATCTGCTCGGGAGACTGCCGGTCGTACGCGCGGCCGCTCGTCTTGGCAATTATCCGGCCGGGGCCGGCTTTCGGGACCAACTCGTACCCCGACGCCGCCGCCTTCCGTTTCAACGCTCGTTCCATCTGCGGCCGCACCTTTCTCTCGTACTCCACAACCGGGTCGTGGGAGCGGGCGGACGCGTCGGACACGATGGCATCATCCGAGTGCATAACTAATGATATAAACGACAAAACATCAGTTAGTCACATAATCCGCCGGCCCGATATCTTCTTCTTCAATGCGGGACTGGTAGAATAAACAGCTGTGGGCCGAGGGAAGACGGAGACCCGACCATGGCCGCGAAGGAATACGGGAATGGGGCGAAAGGCGCCGAAGAAACCAGGCCGGGGCAACAACCGGTCGTGGCCCCCGAACAACCCGAGGAGACGCCCCCCCCGGCCGTCCCGGTGGAAAGCAAGCCGGGCCGGCCGGGACCGCCCGTGGCCGGCATCGGTGCCTCCGCGGGCGGGCTGGACCCCTTCAAGAAATTCTTCGGCGCCATGCCGGCCGACAGCGGTGTCGCGTGCGTGCTCATCCCGCATCTCGATCCCAAGCACGGAAGCCTGATGGTCGAGCTGCTGACACGCTGTACGCCGATGCCGGTGGTCGAGGCGGGGGAGGGCATGGCCGTCGAGGCCAACCACGTCTACATCATTCCGCCCAACAAGTACATGACCATCTCGGGCGGCGTCCTCCGGCTGACCGGGCCGGTCGAGCGGGGCGGCTTGCAGACGTCGATCGATCTGTTTCTCCGCTCGCTGGCCACGGACAAGCAGGAAAAAGCCGTCTGCATCATCCTGTCCGGGACCGGTTCGCATGGGGCACTGGGCCTGAAGGCCGTCAAGGCCGAGGGCGGCATGGCCATGGTCCAAGACCCGTCCACGGCCGAGTACGCCCGGATGCCCCAAAGCGCCATTGCCACCGGCCTGGCCGACTACGTCCTGCCCGTCGAGAAGATGCCCGAAGCGCTGATCAAATACGTCCAGCACGATTACGTCTACGCGGCCAAACCCAGTGGGGAAGAGACGGAAGCCCCGGACCATCTGAACCAGGTCTTGGCGCTTCTGCGCGCCGGCACGAAGTTTGATTTTCGCAGCTACCGCAAGAACACGCTCACCCGCCGGATCGAGCGGCGCATGAGCCTGAGCCATTTCAACCGGAGCGCCGATTACATCGCCTTCCTGCGTGAGCACCCCGACGAAGTCAACCACCTTTCCCGCGACCTGCTCATCAGCGTGACCAGCTTCTTCCGCGATCCCGAGGCGTTCCAGGCCCTGGAAACCGAGGTGATTGCCCCCCTCGTCCGGGCCAAGCAGTCCGACGCGCCGGTGCGCGTTTGGAGTACGGGCTGCGCCACCGGCGAGGAACCTTATTCGCTGGGCATCCTGCTGCTGGAGCAGCTGGCGGCGACCCGGAAGAGTTGCCCGGTCCAAATCTTCGCCACGGAGGTCGATGAGGCGGCCCTGGAGGTCGCCCGCCCGGCCACCTACCCGGAGAGCATCTCCGCCGATGTTTCTGCCGAGCGGCTGGGGCGGTTCTTCACGCGGGCGGACGACTCGTCGTATCAAGTCGGCAAGCACCTGCGCGAGATCGTGGTCTTCGCCCGCCAGAATCTGATCGCCGATGCGCCGTTCTCCAAAATCGATCTCGTCGTCTGCCGAAACCTGCTGATCTATCTGGAGCCGGACGTCCAGAAAAGGGTCGTATCGCTGCTGCACTTCTCCCTCAACGAGGGAGGGTTCCTGTTCCTGGGCCCGTCGGAAACGATCGGCCGACACGTCGATCTGTTCGAGCCGGTTTCCAAGAAATGGCGCATTTACCGGCGAATCGGCCCGTCGCGGCCCGGGCACGTCGAGTTCCCGATCACCGCCGCCACGGATACGCTCGTTCCCGATCGGCGCTCGCCGCCGCGGGGCGCAACTCGGCCGGTCGGTTTCGCCGACATGACACACCGCTTGCTCCTGGACCAGTTCGCGCCGGCGGCCGTGCTCATCACCCGGAAATACGAGATTCTGTACGTCTTCGGTCCCACGAATCGCTACCTCGCGGGCGCCGCGGGCGAACCGACCCAGGACTTGATGGCGATGGCCGGCGACGGACTGCGTACCCGGCTCCGCTCGGCCATCCACAAAGCCGTGCGCGAGAACTGTCCGGTCATTCTCGACGACGCCGGGGTGAAGCGCAACGACGGCTACCACCCCGTGCTCGTGACCATTCGCCCGGTCCAGGGGCCGCGGGGCGAGGACGGGCTCTTGCTCGTGACTTTCCAGGATGGGAAAGCCCCCCCCTTTCCCGCGGAGGGGGGGCCGGGTGAGGGGCCCCCTCCCGAAACCGGCGCCGGAGACGCCGCCCTGCGGCGACTGGAAGCCGAGTTGAAGGCCACCAGGGCTGACTTGCAACGCACGATCGAGGAAATGGAGAGTTCCAACGAGGAACTCAAGGCCGCGAATGAAGAAGTCATGTCCATGAACGAGGAACTCCAGTCCGCGAACGAGGAACTGGAGACCTCCAAGGAGGAACTGCAATCGCTCAACGAGGAACTGGGCACGGTCAACAACCAACTCCGGGACAAGGTCGAGGAGCTGGGGTTGGCCAACAACGACATGGCCAACTTGCTCAACTGCACCGAGGTCGCGATTCTTTTTCTCGATAAGGCCTTCCGGATCAAACGGTACACGCCCCCCGCGACGCGCCTCTTCAACTTGACCGCCACGGACCTCGGTCGGCCCATCGGCGACATCACGCCCAAATACTCCGACGGCACCCTCCGGCACGACATCGAGCAGGTGCTCCGCTCCTTCACGCCCCGAAAAATGGAATTCCAGACCCCGGACGGCGGGTGGTGGATCCAACGGATCACCCTGTACCGGACACTGGACCTTCACGTGGAAGGGGTGGTCCTTACGTTTACCGACGTGACACAGGTCCGCCGCGCCGACGAGCAGACGCGGCGCCTGGCCACCGTCTTGCGAGATTCCAACGACGCGGTCATCGTCCACGACTTTGAGGGGAGGATCTCCGCCTGGAACCGCGGGGCCGAGCAGATGTACGGGTACAGCGAAGCCGAGGCGCTCCAGTTGAATGCCTGGTTGAAGATTCCCGAGGACGTGCGTGAGGAAGATCGCGGCTATTGGGAACTGCTGCGGCGAGGCGAAGGCCGCGGGTCGTGGGAAATCAAGCGGAAGACCAAGGACGGCCGGATCCTCGACGTTTGGGTCACCGCCACCTTGCTCAGGGATGAGGTGGGCCGGCCCGTTGCCATTGCCAGGACCGAGCGGGACATCACCGACCGCAAACAGGCCGAGGCGGCGCTGCGCGAGAGGGAGGAGAGTTTCCGCGGCTACTTTGACAACGTCACCGTCGGCACGGCTCAGATCGACGCCGCGGGGCGGTTTTTCCGGGTCAACGACCGCTTCTGCGGGATCACCGGCTACCAGCGCGAGGAACTGCTGGGGGGGATGGGGCCGCTGGATCTGGATCACCCGGAGGACCGCGAAGCCGATGGCAAGCGGGTCGCCGATTTTCGCCGCGGAAAAGCCTCACCTTACGAAATGGAGAAGCGATACGTGCGCAAGGACGGGGTGGTGGTGTGGGTGCACGTCTCCGCCGCGCCGGTCCGCGGGGCGAACGGCACAGTACGTTACACCGCGGGCGTGATCGAGGACATCACCGACCGCAAGATGGCGGAAGCAGCCGTCGAAAACGCCCGCGCCATCTTGCAGTCGGTGCTGGACACCGCCCCGGTCGGAGTCGTGTTCGCGGACGCCGACGGAAAAATCACGCTGGCCAACGACGCCTTGCGGGAGGTTTTCGGCGGCCCGGTGACCGGGGACGCCTACGGCCCGCGCGGCGGGTATCGCCTGTGCCGTATGGACGGGTCGGAGATCGGGCCCGCGGAGTTGCCATTGCCGCGAGCCGTCCGAGACGGCGTCACCAGCCGGGACGTGGAAATCCTCGTCAAGCGCGACGACGGGAGCGAGGTCGTGGCGCTCGCCGCCGCGACTCCGCTCCGGAGCGCGGACGGCATGATCTGGGGCGCAACCGCCGTGCTCCAGGACATCACCACGCGCAAAGTCGCCGAGGAGGCGCTGACGCAACTCAACGCCACGCTGGAACAGCAGATCGCCGACCGAACGCAGGCCCTGCGCGAGCGGGAGGAACGTCTCCGCGCGATCCTGAACACGGCCGCGGATGCCATCGTCACCTTCGACGTGACGGGGATCATCCAGTCGGTGAACCCGGCCGCCGAGTGGATGTTCGGTTACACCACCGCCGAGATGATCGGCCGGAACGTCAAGGTGCTCGTGGCCCCCCCCTACCGGGATGTGCCGGACCGGTGGCTGGACCGGTCCGGCAACACGGCGGCGACGAAGGTCATGAGCACCGGGCGCGAGGTCGTGGCCCAACGCAAGGACGGCTCCACGTTCCCGGTCGATCTGGCGGTCAGCGCGGTGGGTCAACTCCGCCTCTATACGGGCATTCTCCGCGACATCACGCGGCGCAAGGAACTGGAGCGCGAGGTGGTGGACGTCGCGTCGCAGGAGCAGCGGCGCATCGGTCAAGACCTGCACGACAGCGTGGGCCAGGAGTTGACCGCCCTCAACATCCTGGCCGGCGACCTGGCCGAGGCCCTGCGGGCGGATCCTTCCAACGGGTCGAAGTTGGTCGAGCAGATGGTCCGGGGGTTGAAGCGCAGCCAGCAAGAGCTGCGGGCCGTCATGCGGGGGCTGCTGCCCGTGGCGGTGGATACCGAGGGGCTCATGGCCGCGCTGTCCGACCTGGCCGTCCGCACCCGCCAGGGGGGAATGGTGACCTGCACGTTCGACTGCCCCGACCCGGTCGCGGTCGCGGACAACCTGACCGCGACGCACCTGTTTCTCATCGCCCAGGAAGCGGTTCACAACGCCGTCAAGCACGCCCGGCCCCGGACCATCCGGATTGCCTTGGCGGCGAATGACCTGCTGTTCCTGAGTGTGCAAGACGACGGCATCGGCATGCCGGCCCAGCCGACCGAGACCCGCGGCGGACTGGGCCTCCGCATCATGCAAAACCGTGCCGCGATCGTTGGGGCCACGTTGACCATTCAGCCGGCCGAACCGGCCGGCACCCTGGTAACGTGTGTGTTGTTGGGGAAGAACCATGACACGAAATCAGACCAAGACCCGGGCCCGGGTTCTGATCGTCGATGACCACCCGGCGGTGCGCGAGGCGCTGGCCGCGCGGATCGGGCGGCAGCCCGACCTGGAAGTCTGTGGCGAGGCCGACGACATGAGCGAGGCCCTACGTCTTGTTGCCGCCACCCGGCCCGACGTGGCCATCATCGACATCTCCCTCAAGACCGGCAACGGGATCGATCTGATCAAGCGGATCAAGGACCGCAACGACGGCGTCCGCTTGCTGGTCTGGTCGATGCACGGCGAGTCGCTCTACGCCGAGCGCGCGCTCCGGGCCGGGGCGCTGGGCTACGTCAACAAGGATCAGGCCACGGACACGATCGTCGAAGCCATCCGGCGGGTGCTGGAAGGGAAGGTGTACCTGAGTGACGCGATGGCCGAGCGGATGCTGCACCGGGCCGTCGGCGCGGGGCGAGAAGGAGGAACGCGGTCGCCGCTCGACGCGCTGGCCGATCGCGAGTTGGAGGTGTTCCGCCTGATCGGCCAGGGGGTGAAGACCGCGGAGATCGCCGACCGACTGCACCTGAGCGTGAAAACGGTCGAGACCTACCGCGACCGCATCCGCCAGAAACTGGACCTGACCGACGGCACGGAACTGGCCCACTACGCCACGCAGTGGGTGCTGGAGAATGGTTGACCGGGCGCGGGTCCCGCGGAATACGAACCCGAAGCGCCGGCGAGGGTCCGAGCCCCCACCAGCGCTTCGGGTTCGTGTCAGAGTTCATGTTCCGACGCGGGTTCGGGTGGCTCGGTCTCCTGCGACCGGGAGACCGGCCGACCCGCGATCAGCGCCTGCTTGGCGGTCGGACGGTCGTTGTGGGTCCGCCCCGGGTCGCGACCGTCAGGTTCGTCGGTCCGATGCCCGCCCGGCTGTTCAGGAAGTACCCCCCCGTGTTGAGGAAGAACGTCTGCTGCCCGGTGATGGGCAGGGTCGAATTCACGAGTGCTTGCCCCGCGATCTGTTGCTGGGTCGTCGCGATCTGCTGTTGCAGCATCTGAAGGTTGTTCTGCGTCGCGAGTTGCGGGCGGACGAGACCGTAGTAGTTGATCCCGGGCGCGGCGTCTCGTCGCACGAGGTTCAGATAGGGGGAGTACGCGGGCCGCGACACCGGGCTAACGGGCGTGGGCGGTTGCGCCGGCGCCACGGGTGCGAACACCCCGACCACGAACAGAGCCCCGAACGCCCGACTGATACGAAACATCACGACTCCTCCCCGTTGATCCAATCCCTGGCACTCTGGTCACGCCGCAAAGCGAACCGAAAAACCGTGGGCGAACGGAAAGAGTCCCTCCAGGATCGGCTGTGGCAGCCGCGACCTACGACCCGGAACCAACTTGCGGCCAGCCCAACGCTCCGTTTCTTCCGTCAGCTCTCAGAAGCCCCCGGCTACTCCTGTGCTGGTTAGACCTTTCGCGGCAGCTCGGATTTGCTGATACGTGGCCGTCCCCAGCAACGTAAAGCCGAAGATCCGCTCGAACGGAGCCAGCGCACGGGCCACCTTCGTGTCCACGACCGCCATCGGGTACGCCTTCACGAAAATCCGGTCGCCGGGCACCAGCTGGTAGTTCGTCTCCGCCCGCCCGCGCGTCGTCAGCGCGCACCAATCCACCGGGAGAATCTGGTCCGGCTCTCCCGGTCCGGCGGAGCGTGCCACCCACACGCCTCGCGGGTCCGACACCGCCGACAGGCCGTTGATTTGGCTGATCGCGTCGAGCACTGTGTCGTTCCCGGTCACCGGCTGGCGGACCACCTGCTGACCGGCGCCGCCGAAGTCGAAGATCAGGTAGTAGACTTTACTATTGTACCCGATTACGTTCAGAATCACCTCGGGCGATTGCAGGTAGTTCCCCAGCTGCGCCTCGATCAGCGCCTTCGCTTCCTTCAAGGTGTGCCCCACCACTACGACCGACCCGTACGACCCCAGCGACACGGTCCCGTCGGGGCGGACCAAGTGCTGTCCGCGAACGAGTTGCACGCCACGGCCCTCGGCCACCCCCACGGTCGTCACCTTCGCGTCCTTCAGGATGCCGTCGAGGTGTGTTTGGATCGCGGCTTTCGCCTCCGCCGGAGTCAACCCGACGACCTTCACGGTCCTGTACCGCCCGCCGAGGGTGATCACCCCGTCGGGTTCCACCGGGTACAGCCCCGCGATCGGCTCACCTTCCAGCGTGTTCGCCACCGTCACGGCGAGAACGTCGAGCGGTTGAATCTTGTACGGCGGCAACGGAACCGCGTAGAGCAGGTCAATTTGGAGGAGATCGGGCGGCTCGATCCGGTACTCCGACAGGATCGACTTCTGCCGCTCGTTGGGAACGTCGGGAATCGCCACCGGGGGCTGGTGGAAGTGCGTACACCCGCCCCCCGCGACCGCGAACACCAGCCAGAATCCGGCGCGCCGTGATGCCCCCATCACCTTCCCCCTCCGCCCGAGGCGGGACAAGCCGAACGAAGCCCGAATCGCAGAAGTCGAAAGCACGTGGAACGAGTTCCGAGTCGCCCTCGGTTGTCGTGCCCGGGGCGCCCCGAACTTCCCCCAGTTGGCGTGCTTTACACACAGCGCCAACCTGTAACCCGACCCGCGACACTGCCGGTGGGTTGTCCACCGGAGTCGCCGACCGGACCGTGAGTCCCCCGGAAAGATTGGTCGCCATACCACGGAATCCCGGCGGATTCCAGCCCCACTTTCGCGACACCGACGAGAGCCCGGGGAAACGGCCTCGAACTTGCGTTTCTCCTACCGTGTGTCGTCCCTCATTAACACCCTGAGCCACGGGCCGCGCGTCCGCCGGTCCGCACAGGGACGTTGTTTTCCCGGGGTGCCCATGCCGTTGCTCGAAGCCGAACCCCGAGCCTTCCCGGACACACTGTTCTCCGGTCCCTCAGCCGGCGGCGCGCGGGAAGACCGCTGGTGGGTTCTCTACACCCGCGCGCGAATGGAGAAGGCGGTCGCGCGGCAGTTACGCGGGCAACAGGTTTCGTTCTACCTGCCGCTGTACGAACAGACGTGGAAGACCGGCGGCCGGAAGCGCACGTCCTACCTGCCGCTCTTCCCCGGGTACGTGTTCCTCTACGGCGACGGGTACGCCCGGCTGACCGCGCTCGAAACGAACCTGCTGTGCGCGGTGATCCCGGTCACCGACCAAGAGCGGCTCTTCAACGACCTGTGCCGCGTCGAGCGCGTCCTCGGCGGCTCCTCCCCCGCGACGCCCGAAACCGCCGTGCCCGCCGGCGCGCTCGTCGAGATCACGTCCGGACCGTTCCGGGGACTTTGCGGGAACGTCCTCTGCCGCGGCGCGGAGACGCGCCTGGTGATCGAAGTCGAGTTCCTCCGCCGGGGCGTGTCGATCGAAGTCGAGGACTGGGCGCTCCGTGTCCTCCCCGCGGCCGACCCGGCGACCAAGCCCCGCTGAATCAGTTCCCCCAATCACCGTTTCAGACGGAGTGGCACCATGTGCGGGATCGTTGGGTTCACCGGGCGGCGCGAAGCGTCACCCGTCTTGCTCGAAGGCCTCCGGCGGTTGGAATACCGTGGGTACGACAGCGCCGGCATGGTGACGAGTACCGGCGACGACCTGCACCTGCGCAAGAAGGCCGGGCGCCTCGCCGAGCTCGGCAAGCTCGTCGCGGCGCACCCGGCGCCGGGGCGGCACGGGATCAGCCACACGCGCTGGGCCACGCACGGCGGCGCCACCGACCGCAACGCGCACCCGCACCTCAGCGCGAATAACGACATCGCGGTCGTACACAACGGGGTGATCGAGAACTTCGCCACCCTCAAGCACCAACTCCGGGCCGACGGGGTCGTGTTCCGGTCGGACACCGACACCGAGGTGCTGTCCCACCTCATCTCGCGCTACTACCAGGGCGATCTGCTCGCGGCCGTCACGACCGCGCTGGGGTTGGTGAAGGGCACGTACGGTCTCGCGGTGATCGCGAAGGCGGAACCGGGCGTCGTCGTCGGCGCGCGCCTCGGCAGCCCGCTCGTGATCGGGATCGGTCCCGACGGGCACTACCTCGCGTCCGACGCCTCGGCCCTGGCCGGATTCGCGGAGAAGGTCGTCTACCTCGGCGACCGGCAGGTGTGCCACCTCGACGGGACGGAGTACGTCATCCGCAACCAGGACTTCGACCCGGTCGACGTCCCGGTTCACGACATCGCCCGCTACTTGGGCGACGCGGAGCGCGGCGACTTCCCGCACTTCATGCTCAAGGAGATTTACGAGCAGCCGGAAACGCTCGCGAACGCGATGCGCGGCCGGTTCGACGCCGACGCGACCGCGCACTTCGGCGGGTTGAACCTCGGCGCGCGGCAGGTGCGGCAGGTGGAGCGCGTCATCATGACCGCGTGCGGCACGAGCTACCACGCGGCGATGGTGGGCGAGTACCTGTTCGAGGAGCTGGCCCGGGTGCCGGTGGAGGTGGAGTACGCGAGCGAGTTCCGGTACCGCAACCCGCCGGTGGACCGCGGCACGGTCGTGCTCGCGCTCACCCAGAGCGGCGAAACCGCCGACACGCTCGCGGCGCTCCGCGAATCGAAGCGGCTGGGGCATACCACCCTCGCGATCTGCAACACGGTCGGGAGCACCATCGCGCGCGAGGCCGACGGCGGCGTGTACCTCCGCGCGGGGCCGGAGATCGGCGTCGCCAGCACGAAGGCGTTCACGTCGCAGGTGTGCGTGCTGACGATGCTCGCGCTGTACCTCGGCCGCACCCGGCACCTGTCGGGCGCCCAGGGCCAGCGCGTCATCGACGACCTGCGGGCGCTCCCGGCCGCGGTCCGCAAGGCGCTGGAGTGCCACGACCAGGTGAAGCGCGTGGCCGCGAAGTACGCGGCCGCGAGGAACGTGCTGTACCTGGGCCGCCAGTACCTGTACCCGGTGGCCCTTGAGGGCGCGCTGAAGCTGAAGGAGATCAGCTACATCCACGCCGAGGGGTACCCGGCGGCGGAGATGAAACACGGGCCGATCGCCCTGGTGGACGAGAACACGCCGAGCGTGTTCCTGGCGCCGCGCGGGAACGTGTTCGACAAGGTGATGTCGAACATGCAGGAGATCAAGGCCCGCGGCGGCCCGGTGATCGCGGTCGCGAGCGCGGGCGACGACGAGGTCCCCGCGCTCGCGGACGACGTGATCCCGATTCCCGACGTGCCCGAGTACCTCCAACCCGTCGTCGCCGCCATCCCGCTCCAACTGCTCGCCTACGAGATCGCGGTGCTGTGCGGGTGCGACGTGGACAAGCCCCGCAACCTCGCCAAAAGCGTCACCGTGGAGTGACCATGAGCGGCCGATCACTCGACCCGTTGACGACCGCGATCCGCGACTCCGAGTTTCTCCGCACGGTGCGGGCACTCCGGCGCGACGGCGGGGTCGGCTTCGCGCTCGCGGGCGACCCGGTGCGGGCACTGCGCGAACCGGAGATCCGCGACCTCGTCGCGGCCGGCAACACGGCCGAGGACTGGCGGCGCCTCCGGGTCGCCGACGGATTCCGACCGGGCCGCGTGCGGCACTCGGACTTCCGCGGGGACGTGGTTCTCGGCCGGTTTGAGGACGTGGTCCGCGGCCCCGGCGGGGCGGCCCTGCCGGCGGGCGTTTACCGGAGCACGCTCTCGGACTGCGTCGTCGGGCACGACGCGCTCGTTCGCAACGTGGGATTGCTCGCGGGCTACGCGGTCGCGGGGCGGGCGCTGGTGTCCGACTGCGGGAGAGTGCACTGTGAGGGCCCGACCGCGTTCGGGAACGGAATCGCGATCCCGATCGGACCGCAGTGCGGCGGCCGGTGGCTGCGCCCGTTCGCCGAAATCACGCTCGATCTCGCGACCGCTCTCACGTCCCAACACCCCGACCCGGACCTCGCCGGGCGCTACGCCGGGTTGCTCGCCGAGTACTTGACCCTGGCCCAGAGTACCCGCGGCGTAATCGGAGCGGGTGCCTCGGTGACCAACGTCGCGGCCGTTCACAACGCCTACGTCGGCCCGGCGGCGGAAATCGACGGCGCGACCCGGATCGAAACCGGCACGATCCTCAGTTCGCCCGCCGAGCCGGTGCGGGTCCGGGACGGGGCGTGCGTTTCCGAGAGCATTCTGCAATGGGCCGTTGAGGTGTGCGGGCCCGCCGTTGTCGACCGCACGGTGTTGATGGAACACTCCGCCGTCGAGCGGTTCGGCAAGGTTTGCCAGAGCGTGATCGGGCCGAACAGCGGGGTCGGCGGGGCCGAAATCACCGCGAGTTTGGTCGGCCCGTTCGTGGGCTGTCACCACCAGTCGCTGCTGATCGCGGCCCGCTGGCCCGGCGGCCGCGGGAACCTGGGGTACGGGGCCGCCGTCGGCTGCAACCACACGTCCCGCGCCCCGGACCAGGAAGCGGTCCTCGGCGAAGGGCTGTTCATCGGTCTCGGGACAAAACTCCAGTACCCGGCCGACTTCAGCCGCGCCCCGTACAGCGTGCTGGCGAGCGGGCTGACCCTGCCGCCGCAGAAGCTCGCGTTCCCGTTCTCCCTCGTCCGCCCCGCGGCGGAGCCGATGCCCGGCACGCCGCCCGGGGCGAACGTCCTGATTCCCGGGTGGGTGCTGGCCGAAAACCTGTACGCCGTGCAGCGCAGCGCACTCAAGTTCCGCAGCCGCGACCAGGCCAGGCGGCACGTCCTCGCCCACGACGTGTTCCGGCCGGACGTGATGGCGCTCGTCGGCGACGCCCTCCGCCGGTTGGAGCGGCCCGCGGCCGAATGCGAGTTCTACACCGAACGCGAGATTCCCGGACTCGGCCGCAACGTCCTCTTCGAACGGCACCGCGCCGCGGCCGTCCGCTGGTACGCGGACCACCTCGACCGGGTCCGCCTTCTACAGCTCCTGGAAGCGGCGACGCGGGCGGCCGGTTGCGGCGCGGCGCCGGCGCGGGTAACGGCCCCCGAGGGCCGGGACGCGTGGCACGCCCTGAACCGGTTACCGGGGTTGCTGGAAGCCTACGGCGAAGCGGTGGAACGGTCGAAGACCCGCGACGAGGAACGCGGGCCGCACATCATCGACGACTACGCGGCCGCGCACGCCCCGACCCAAGACGATCCGGTCGTTCGGCAAACGTGGGCCGACGTCCGGCGGTTGCAAGAGCAGGCGGCCGCGGTGCTGGCCCCCGGGGGCCGGCACCCCGCCGCGCCCCGCGCGGCTCTCGGCCGCGGGAGTTGATGCTCGCTCAGATCGCCGTCGGAACACGCTGTTTGGGAACGAACACGCCCGACTTGTGCAACTTCTTGTACAGCGACGGGCGGCTCATCCCCAACTCGGACGCGGCCCGGCGGCGGTTGTTGTTGTGCTTCCGTAACACGGCGAGAATCCGGGTCGCCTCGTCACCCCCGTCGACGACGACCGCCTCGTCCGGCCGGGGCGGGGCGCTCGCCGCGCCAGGCGGCGGGGAGGGCGGCACCTCCGCGCGCCTCACGGCGGGCGTGGACCGCCCGCGGATCGACTCCGGAAGGTCGGCGAGTTGAATCACCGGGCCGCGCGCCAGAGCCGAGGCCCCCTCGATCACGTTCCGGAGTTCGCGCACGTTCCCCGGCCACTGGTACCCGACCATCACTTCGAGCGCGGCAGGCGCGATCGCCGTCACGCCCTGGCACGCGGCGGTCTCACTGGTGCGGAGCAGTTCGCGGGCGAGCGGGATGACCGCGCCCGGCCGGTCGCGCAGCGGGGGAATGTGGAACGCGACGACGTTCAGCCGGTAGAACAGGTCGGCGCGGAAACGCCCGAGGCGGACCGCCTCTTCCAGCGGCACGTTGCTCGCCGCGACCAGGCGGGCGCGCAGCGGCTCGGACCTGTTCGACCCGACCGGCTCGAACACCCGCTCCTCGACCGCGCGGAGCAACTTCACCTGGAGCGGCAGCGGGAGCGAGTTGATCTCGTCCAGCACCAACGTGCCCTCGCCGGACGCCGCGAACTTCCCCTGCCGTTCGCGCTCCGCCCCCGTGAACGCCCCGCGGACGTGACCGAATATCTCGCTCTCGATCAGGTGCTCGGACAGCGCGCCGCAGTCGACCACCAGGTACGGGCGATCCCGCCGCGGCGAGTTCGCGTGGATAAACTTGGTCATCATGCTCTTGCCGGACCCGGTCTCGCCGGTGAGCAGGATCGTAGCGGTCTGACTCGCGACGCGACGGATGCGCGCCAGCTGATCGGCCATGTCGCTGCCGAGCAGGGTCGCGGTGATCGGGTCGATCGGGCCCGGGGACGGGGCGTGCCCGCCCTGAGATTGGGAGCCCCCGGTCTCGGCCAGTAGGTTGCGGATGGTCGGCAAATCGCCGGGTAACTGGTACACGGGGTGCGGGCCGAACTCCGGGACCCGCGCGCCGCGGTCCTCCGCCGGGCGCCACAGCACCGCCGCCGTCACCGGCATCCGGTCGGCGGCTTCGAGGAGCGTGCGGACCCGCTTCGGGTCGACGGAGGGGTCGCTGTGAACCAACAAGAGCGTGTTCCCCCGGAGGGACACTTTCTCGAACCGGCCGCACACTTCCAGTCGCGCGAACTCCGTGTTGTCATGGAGCTGTTGGATGTCTCGAATGACGGACGGATTCTGGGTCACCAGGAGTGTCGTGATGCTCGTCACGGGGCTGATCCTCCACCTTGAGGTTTTCTCGGTGTGGGCACACCGAGTTGGGCGGGGCGTTCGGCCGCGGGCCGCGACCGACTCAGGGGTGTCGTCCAAGACTAAGGATCGCGATCCTTCGCGTGGGGGTAGCAAGGCGACAACTGTTTCGGCACCTCGTGGGCTGCTGGGTGAGGCCGTCTGCGCCGCCCCGCGCCCGTGTCGCACATGGGACACGAGGCGTTCGGGGGATGCGGTTTCCCTTCCGTCCGCTTTGGCTTAGCCACACTAATAGACCGTAGCCGAGTGGGCGGTTGCCGCGAGCGCTCGAGACAGCGGTATGAGATATAATGGTGTGGTCTCGCTATTACCTCGGCAAATAAGATGCTCACATATCACGTTACAACTATGGCGTACTGGACACGAGTGTGAGAGAGTACCTCATGACCCGGCTGGCCGTTTCAGGAGGCCGGGCATGAATCCCCGGATTCGGGATCGCAGGCCCTCTTCGGCCCCCGGTAAGCCGGCCTCATTCGCGGTCCCTTTCAGGTCGTAGGTGAGGTACTCGCCGGGGCTCACCTCGAGCCGGCCGGCGGGGTTCGCCACCCGGGGCGTCACGGCGTCCGCCTCACGGGCCGACAGACGATCCACGATCGGGAAGATCTTCCCCGCCGTACTCCGGAGCAAGCGGTCCAGGAACACGATGAACCGGGCGGCCGTCATGCTCCCCGGGGAGGTCATGAAGCGCAGCTTTTCGGCGTTGCCGATCGACGAGATCATGTTCATCCTGACATACCGGTCCGGGGCCTCGATCGTCGCCGGTTGCCCTTCGCGGGCAGACCCGCACCCGGGGTACTCGTCGGCCGCGACCCCGGTCTCATCGCCCCGGTGGATCCCGGCCCCTTCCTTCCGGGCGCGCTTCTCGATCGCGGGGTAGGTCTTTTCCAGCCACTCCCGGCCGTCCGCCGGACCTTGCTGGCGGGCCTGGCGGCAGGGTTTCTTGGCCGTGTACCCCACCGCCGGAGGTACTCCCCGACCGTCCGGCCCGGCATGGTGACCCCACACCGGGTCCGGATCAGGCCGCGGACCGCGCGCCGGGTCCACAGCAGGGACGCGATCCCCAGATCCTCCGGGGTGTGGGCGTCGATGTGGTCCTGAAGGCGGCGGGCTTGGTGGTCCGAAAGGGTCCGCCCGGACCCGACCGGTCGCCCGGTCCGGTCCTGGGGGATCGCGCCCCCCCTCCGGCCACGTAGGACGCCCACCACCGGCAGACGGTTTGTTTCCCGGGCGACCCCGAGCAGGTTCGCGAGGTCCGCCTCGGTAAACCCGAGCTCGCGCCCCCGCAAGGCCCGCAGGCGGAGTTCCTGGAGGATCTCATCGGACAACTGGCGGACGTGGGGTAACGAGATGGCCATGATAGGGTCCGCCGCTCGCCAACACGAACACCCAGGGGCCATGAGGCCGCCGCTCGCCAGGCTACTAAGTCAACCCGATACCTGACATGGTGAGCAGCTTTGATGCCGAGGCAATACGACGCCTTTTCCGCGGCCATTTGCTCCGGGATCTCGGGCTCCCGATCGGGAGTGCGCAACTCGTTCTCCATGTATGGCGTTAGTACGTGTCGATAGACCTCATCCCCGACGCCGCTGAGCAACACCATCCGGAGGTCCAGAATCACCTGCGCCCCGGTCTTCGTCCACCGCATCCCGGACAGCTTCAGCCGCTGGGTGACGCTCGTCTTGCACGCGGCCTCCGTACTCCCGCACCCTAGACGATCGGCAGGGACACGCTCCCCGGCCGCCGACCGGGCCCGGTCGAACACCGTTACCACCCCGGTCGAGGCGACCTCGTCCGACCCGTGCGGGTACTCCCGCAGGGTGATCCCGTCCCGGCCCACACTGCGCGCCGGCTGGCGGTCCCCGCGACCCCGATCCGCCTGGGTCGGCAGGTCCAATACCCGAGCGACCTGGAACGCCTGGCGGGCCGCCGCCATCGCCCCGGCCAGGTCTCGCAGCCGGTTCGTCCCGATCATTACCCGGTGTTCCGTCCGCAGCCGATCCTGCGCCACTTGTTACGTCGCCCCGGCCTCGGCCAGGTACCGACCCGCCGCGGCCAGTGCCGGGGTCGTGTTCGCGACCCCCCCGGGGCTCGGGTGAGCGGGACGATCGACCACTCCCCCGGGTCCCGCCACCGGCCGGTACAGGTGCCGCCGCAGGCGAATCGAGCCGAACAGCGTGTCCACTGACTGGGCGGTCTTCGCGTGAACGAGCCGATACTCTTCGCCCTCGAACCGGAGGTGGGACGGCAACCCGTTCGGGGTGTCTCCCTCCAGCTGGTTACACACCGGCTCGACCAGTTCCCGCCCGAGGTCCCAGAGCCGCGCGGCGAGCCGCTGTTCCAGGTCGGAGAACGTGGCCGGGAGGACCCCCTGGGTGAGGAAGGCGAGGGCCTCCTGCTCCAGGAGGCGGCCGTGCCGTTCGAGCTGGTCGTGGATCTGCCGGCGGAGGTCGGCAGCCCGAGGGTGGACAACACCCGGGCCAGATGGGTCGTGTAAGTCACCGTCGCGTCCGTGCCGGAAGGAAGGTTGTTAGCCCATCCATTCCGCCCCCCCGGACGCGGCGTTTCGCAGCCCAATCGGCCTCCAGACACGACCTCAATCGAACGCCCCGGGTTCGAATGCAGGGGTGACGCAAAAACCCCTCGAAAAGCATGTACCAAATGGATTACACCTGATAGGACACTATACCCGGGCAAAATAACTGGCATAGTCGGAATAGACCGACAGATCGTGTGGGGGTGACCCTGACAGCGGTTCTCGTCCACTTCCCCCGCCGCGCGATTGATCGTTTCCCACGTCCCCTTGCTCGCGAAACGGTTCTGGATCACCTGCGTGGGCGCGACGAAGCCTGGTGGTCCCACCTTTCCTGGTCCGGAACGGATGCGGCGTTCATCCGCTCGCGGGTGTAAATCGGGACGCGACACTTTGTCATCCATCCGTTCGCGGGTGTAAATCGGGGCGCGACACTTCACGGTTCGTGGCGTTGAGGCGAGGGACGAACAGAGCGAGTTCAAATCGGAACGCCCAGAAAACCTGGGGACGCAAGAACCGCGAGGAAGATACTCGTGTGTTTGGTCCCGCCTTTGCAATTCTCAACTCCCCCTGTAAGCCCGAGCACTCGCCCCTCACGGTTCCGTCCGCAACCGGGCGCCGTGTCGGGGCTCACGGCAACCGCAGTCGACACCTCCTCGGGAATTTAACCGATCGAGGAAGACTCCGATCATCGCGCAATGTTCCAAACACAATTCAATCGGGGTGGGTGCCCGGCACCCACCGGCCCGTGGTTTTGACTGGGTGCCTGGTGTCTCAGGCGCGAAAACCCGACGCTTTAAACATCCGTGCGGGTCACTAACTTTGGTTGGACAGAGGTTATGACTTTGATTCCCGACTGTTTTGCGGCAACTCCAAAGTGAGTTAGCTCGTCCAATAGTCGCGAATCTCGGGATTCCCAAGCTTTTCCGGGTTCCCGAGGATGTTTAAAGCGTCGGGCACGAAAACCCGCACAGTAGTCAAATATTCTGATACACTTGGTTTGTTAGTTTCTGTGTGAGAGAGGCCGTCATGCCAGGTCTTGGGGCGTGACCCGGTCCGCCGGGCCATCCCGGGCTGATTGCACAACCGGAGTTCGACTACACCCGGCATGGGCCGGTCTCGGCCACCGGCCGCGTGTGGTTCGCGTCGGTCGTGTGCCGGAACTTCCGCTTCGTTTTCGTGACAATCCCAGCTGCTCGCATGATCCGGGCCACCGTGATCACGCAGCAGTGGCGGCCGCGATCCACCATCTCGGGGTGCATCCGAGGGCTGCCGGAGCGAGCCTTCACCGCGACACGCACGGCGTGAATCTCGGCGGTCAACGCGTCGCGTCGTTGCTGCCGGTCACTGGCGGCGCGATCCCGCCAGGAGTAGTCGCCGGGTGTGGACACACCGAGGGCGTCGCCCATCGGCGCGACCGGCCACTCGGCGCGGTGGCTTTCGATGAAGGCGTGGCTCACAGCGACTTCTTGGCGAAGAGCGCCGTAGCTGTTTTGTAGGATGTCGCGTTCGGCCTTGAGGCGAGCGCCCTCGGCCTTGAGGCCACGAAGTTCGTCCTCGGCGGGCGGCAAGCTGCCGTGCCCCGGGAAGGCCTCCCGGCCTCCGGTGTCGAGAGCGATCTTCCACCGTCGGAGCAACTCGGTGCCGATGCCGGGGCTGCGTGCGACTTCGGAACCGGACCGCCCTTTTCCGGTGACCAGCTTCACGGCCGCGACCTTGAACTCGCGCGTGAATGTTCGTCGTGCCTCTGCCATGGGGACCTCCGGTGATTGAAGAGTACGCCTTAACTCGGTGTCCGCAACTCGTGGGGAGGCCCAATGTCACCCACATCAACTCACAGTCCCTCGTTGTCTGAAAGAAGTGCGCCCGCCCTTGCCGATTCACACGAGGCTCCCCGGCGGTCGAGGGAAGGGGAGGACGGCGCGGAACCCGCGTCCGGTCCCACCCCGACGCAGGTGCTACACGCGATGCGGCGCAGGTGGCTCGTCGCGCTCCCGCTCGCGGGAGCGACGGCCGCGATCGTGTACCTGGGGGCACAGAGTCAACTGACACCGGTCTACACCGCCCGGACACTGGTCCACGTTGGGGCGGACAGACGGAGCATCCTGTATGACAACGTCGGGACCCGCCCCGATACCGCGAACTACCAACGAACCCAGATCGCGACCGTGAAGAGCCGGTTAGTTCGCCAGGTCGTCGTCCACGACCTGGGCCCGCTCAACCTCGCCACGCTCCGCACCAAAGCGGACCCCGTCGGCTGGCTCGAGAAAGAGATCGTTGCCGATTACACCGTCGCCCCCGAGATCCTCCGCGTCACGATGAAGGGCGGTGAGACGGGCGAGCTGCTGTTAATCCTCAACGCGGTTCGAGACGCATATCTGCGGGAAGTCGTCAACAGGGATCTGGCGGATCTGTCGTCCCGCCTCACCAACCTCAAGGACCTGGCCGCCAAGCACGACGCCCGCCTGAAAACGCAGCGCCATAAACTCTCTCGGTTGGCAGAATCCTTCGGCGCACGCGACCTGACGTCCTTGCGGGTGAAGTACGAGTACACGACCAACCGCGTCCAAACACTGCAATCCGAGGTCCTCCTGGCCCGGTTAGAAGCCCAACGCGGGGAAGCCGCGCCCCCCACGCCGAAAGACGATCCGGCCCTCGCGCCGCCCGCGGTCGAGGCCGCGCTGGACCGGGCAGTCGCCACCGACCTCATCGCCGA
The DNA here is from genome assembly GCA_028288765.1 of Gemmataceae bacterium. Taxonomy (GTDB): domain Bacteria; phylum Planctomycetota; class Planctomycetia; order Gemmatales; family Gemmataceae; genus Urbifossiella. The sequence continues at coordinate 22,730 of JAQGHQ010000410.1, forward strand.
GGGGCTGCGGAAAGAGGTCGAGCGGTTGGAGAAGAAGCTCGCGGCGTTCGAGCGCCGCCTGCTGAACTACGAAGCCGACCCGGAGTACCGGCAGGGTCAGGTCGAGATCGACACCCTGCGGACCACCTTGACCCGCCGCCGCGAGTCACTCCGCGGGGTCGCGACGGAACAACTTCGCGCCGCCGCGAAGCTCCAGCAACCGGCCGTTGTCGTCGTCTCCGACCGGCCCCCGGTCACCGGCAAACACCAAATCGCCCTCCTCGAAGCGGAAATCCAACGGAAGGAACGGGTAACCGGTGAACTCGCGAAATGCATCGCGGAGCTGGAGCTCCTCCAAGGTGAGATCGTTAGCCAGGAAGAACAACTCGCGCTGGTGAACTCCAAGATTCGGCCGCTCGATGTCGAACTCCAAGCGCCTCCGCGGGCCGAGGTTGTCGAGGAAGCGGTAATCGTCGAAACGCCGAGGGTGGAGCGGACGCTAAAGCTCGCCGGTGCCCCCGCGGGGATCGCCTTCTTCGCCGTGTTGTTCTTCGTCACCTGGCTCGACCTGCGGCGCGGCCGGGTGAACGGGAGCGCGGACCTTGGACCCGCCCGGGTTCGTGTGATCGGTGCCCTTCCGGCGGTTCGGCCGAACGTGTTGCCCGTGTTCGCACTCCCCACACAGAACCGTGCCCGCCGCGAGTACCTCCAGTTGACCGACGCGCTCGACATGACCCGGGCGGTGATCGCCCCCGTTCTCGCGGCGGCCCCCGGATACACCCTCGTGGTCACCAGCCCCGCCGCCGGGGAAGGCAAGACCGTCCTTTCCGCGCACCTCGCGGCCCGGTTCGCCCGCTCGGGGTTGCGAACCTTACTGATCGACACCGACGCCCGCCGGCCGAAGATCGACCGGTTGCTCGGCCTGAAGAGGGGAACGGGTTTTGGCGAATGGGCGAGCGGGTTGGTGAGTCTGTCCGAAGTCGTCAAGCAGGGGCCGGTGCCGGGACTGGACGTGATCACCGCCGGCGGCTGCGACCCGCAGACGGTGGCCGACCTTCTCGATCTCCGCTTCCCGGAACTGCTCCGCGCGGCCAAGCAAGAGTACGCCATCGTCATTCTCGACACCGCGCCGCTGCTCAGCGCCCCGGACTCGCTCGCCCTGAGCCGGTTGGCCGATGGCGTCGTGCTCTCGGTGATGCGGGACGTGAGCCGGCTCGCCGAGATCCGAGCCTGCACGGAGCGGCTCGCCTCGATCAACGCTCACGTTCTCGGCGCGGTCGTCACGGGCGACGTCCACGCCCACGACGGCAGTTACTGATCAGCCGCCTTCGTCCGCCGTTCACGGTCGGCCTGGGGCCGGGTGACACCCCGCGGCCCGCGCCGCCGGGGTCTCGTGATCCGGACGGAAGCCCCCTCTGCCCAGGAGACGCCGTGTCCGACCCGATCCACGCGCATCACCCCCCGCGCCCGTCCGTCAACCACCGCCGCGCGCCGCGGGGGCCTCTGGGAGCGGTCCCCCGGTGGAAGCGTTGGAGCGATCGTGCGATCGCCGCCCCGCTCTTGGTCCTGACGGCCCCGGTCATTCTGGCCGCGATCGTGGTCGTCCGGCTGACCTCACCGGGACCAGGAATTTACGCGCAAACCCGGTTGGGGCTGAACCGCCGACCGTTCACAATGCACAAGATTCGATCAATGACGCACAACTGTGAGGCCAACAGCGGGGCGTGTTGGGCGACCCCCGCTGACGCCCGCGTAACACCCGTCGGCCGGTTCCTGCGGAAGACCCACATCGACGAACTGCCACAACTGTGGGACGTCCTTCGGGGCGACATGGCGCTCGTCGGTCCGCGCCCGGAGCGGCCGGAGATCGTCGCGAAGATCGAACCGCTCGTCCCCGGGTACGGCGACCGCCTCACGCTCCTTCCGGGAGTGACCGGGCTCGCGCAGGTTCAACTCCCGCCCGACACGGACGTGGAAAGTGTGTGCCGCAAGGTTCGCTACGACGCCTACTACGCTGCCCACCTGGGCCCCTGGCTCGACCTGCGGTTGATCGTGGCGACCGCGTTCAAGGTGGTCGGCCTCCTCCGCGTGACGCGTTCGCTGCTCCGCGTCCCCGGTCCCGCCGCGGTCGAACCCGGTCGAACCCTCCCCCCGGCCGCAACCGCCGCGGTACCGGTTCTCGGCTAACCGAAGCAGCCCGCCGCGGCCGAGCCCGCCCTCTCAGAGACCTGATTTGCACCCCCCCCCCGAACCCAGGACGATCACCTTGGCACAGACGGATACCACACTCGCCGCGCCCCCGGCGGCCGGCCCGCGCGGTAGCCCGGCGCGGCCGGCCGACGCGCCCCCCCCCCAACCGGACGGGCCGGCGGAGACACGGGGCGACCCGCCCCTCACGCGGATCGCCCCCCCTGTCGGTTGGCGGTTGCCCGACCTGGGCGAGCTCTGGCGGTTCCGCGAGTTGCTGTTCTTCTTCATCTGGCGGGACGTGAAGGTCCGGTACCGGCAGACCGTGTTGGGGGTCGCCTGGGCGGTCCTGCAACCGGTCATGATGATGGCCGTGTTCACGGTGTTCTTCGGGCGCCTCGCGGGCATGCCTTCGGCGGGACTGCCGTACCCGCTGTTCGCGCTCGCCGGGTTGCTCCCCTGGATGTTCTTCGCCACGGCCGTGTCCACCGCCGGGAACAGTGTGGTCGGTGCCGAGCGCCTGGTCACCAAGATTTACTTCCCCCGACTGGCGATCCCGATCGCGGCGGTCGGGGTCGCGGCGGTCGATTTCTGCGTCGCCGTCGGCGTTCTTGCCGTCCTGATGGTGTGGTACGGGGTGGTGCCGGGCCCCGGGGTCCTGCTGGCGGTCCCGATCGCAATGACCATCGGTCTGGCGGGGTTCGCGTTCGGGACCGGGCTGGCGGCACTGAACGTCCGCTACCGCGACTTCCGCTACGTGATCCCGTTCCTGGTTCAGTTCTGGATGTTCGCGACGCCGACCGTCTACATGCAGCCCCCGGCCGATTCGGCCGGCGTGATGTCGGTGCTGATGTGGGCGAACCCGGTGACCGGTCTGATCGGCGGGTTCCGCGCCGCGTGTCTGGGCCTGCCGATCCCCTGGGACCAGCTGGCCACGTCCACCGCGGCCGTCGTCGCGGCCGCCGGCGTGGGCGTCGCGTACTTCCGCAAGGTCGAAGACGACTTCGCCGATCTCATCTAAGCCCCGCGGGTCGCGTCAGGAGGTCCGAGATGGAACGGCTTCGCATCGGCTTGATCGGGTACGGGTATTGGGGCCCGAACCTCGTTCGGAACTTCAGCACGTGCCCGGCGACCGAGGCGGTCGCCGTGTGCGACGCCAGCCCGGCGCGGCGGGCCGCCGCCGCCCGGACCTACCCGGGGGTGGCGACGGCCGCGTCGGTCGACGAGTTGCTCGACCTGCCGCTCGACGCGGTCGCCGTCGCCACCCCCGTCTCCACCCACTTCCCGCTCGCGATGCGGTGCCTGGAAGCGGGCAAGGACGTGCTGGTCGAGAAGCCGCTCGCCGGGTCCGTGCGGGAAGCGCAAATCCTCACCGCCCGCGCCGCCCGGCTCGGCCGCGTGCTGATGGTGGACCACACCTATCTGTTCAGCAACGCGGTCCGCCGGATGAAGCAGCTGGTCGAATCCGGCGACCTCGGCGACCTGCACTATGTCGACAGCGTCCGAATCAACTTGGGGCTGTTCCAGACCGACGTGAACGTGGTCTGGGACCTGGCCCCGCACGACCTGTCGATCGTCGAGTACCTGCTCGGGACGCCGCCGCGGAGCATCTCCGCCTGGGGCTGCGCCCACGCGACCCCGGAGATCGAAGACATCGCGTACGTGAACGTGGACTACGGCGAGAACCTGATGGCCAACTTCCACGTGAACTGGCTCTCCCCGGTCAAGGTCCGGCAGATCATCGTGGCCGGGTCCAAGAAGAGCATGATCTTCAACGAACTCAACCCGGCCGAGCCGCTGAAAGTGTACGACCGGGGGATCGAGCTTTCCGAGTCGGAAGAAACGCAGCGCCTGCGCGTCGGGTACCGCACCGGGGACCTGTGGAGCCCGCACATCGAAGCCGGGGAGGCGCTCCAGGCGATGGCGACGCACTTCGCGGACTGCGTGCGCGGGCGGGCGGACCCGGTCAGCGACGGCCGGATGGGGGTCCGGGTGGTCCGGCTCCTCGAGGCAGCGACCCGAAGCATTCGGGCACAAGGCGGGCGGCTCGTGCTGCCCGGAGGGGAGACGACGTATGGCGACGGTGACGCAGGGGCGATTCGACCCGGGGACCTTCGTCCGGGTCTCACCGACCGTCCACCTGGGCCGGGGCGTAGTCATTCATTGCTTCGCTAACCTCTACGGCTGTTCGATCGGCGACGAGACCCGGATCGGGGCGTTCGTCGAGATTCAGGCCGGCGCCCGCATCGGGGCGCGGTGCAAGATCTCCAGCCACACGTTCGTTTGCTCCGGGGTCACGATCGAGGACGAGGTGTTCGTCGGGCACGGGGTCATGTTCACCAACGACCGCGACCCGCGAGCGACCTCCGCAGACGGCGAACTTCAGACCACCGCCGACTGGGACCTGATCCCGACCCGCGTCTGCCGCGGGGCGGCGGTCGGCAGCGGCGCGGTGATCCTGCCCGGCGTCACGATCGGGGCAGGGTCCCTGGTCGCGGCCGGCGCGGTCGTGACCCGCGACGTCGCCCCCGGCGCGGTCGTCACCGGCTGCCCGGCTCGTTTCCTCCGCCTCCGCACCCACACCTGTTGAAGGATACCCATGAGCGCCGTTGCCACGCCCGTCGCTCCCGTGCCGCGGCACACGCCCGTTCGGGTTCCCTTCTCGGACACGCGCGCGCAGCTCGCCCAGGTCCGGGCCGACGTGCTGGCCGCGCTCGTGGACGTCGCCGACAGCGGGTGTTACGTCCTCGGCCCGCAGGTCGCGGCGTTCGAAGCCGCGTTCGCCGCGGCTCACGGCGTGAAGCACTGCGTCGGCGTGAACTCCGGCACGTCGGCCTTGCACCTGGCCCTGGTCGTGGCCGGCGTCGGTCCGGGCGACGAGGTCATCACCGTCCCCATGACGTTCGTCGCGACGAGCTGGGCGGTCAGCTACTGCGGGGCGACGCCCGTGTTCGCGGACATCGACCCCGCGACGTACACGATGGACCCGGACCGGGTGGCCGCGAAGATCACCCGGCGGACGAAGGCGATCCTGCCGGTCCACTTGTACGGCCAGCCGGCGGACCTCGCGCCGCTGCGGGCCATCGCCGATCCGCTCGGCATCCCCCTGATCGAGGACGCGGCCCAGGCGCACCTCGCGACCTACCGGGGCCGCCCCGTGGGCGGGTTCGGGCTCGCGGCCGGGTTCAGCTTCTACCCGGGCAAGAACCTCGGCGCCTGCGGCGAGGGCGGCGCGGTCGTCACCAACGACGACACCCTCGCGGCCCGGGTGCGGGCCCTCCGCGACCACGCCCAGACCGAGCGCTACCACCACGCCGAGATCGGCTTCAACTACCGCATGGACGCGATGCAGGGGGCGGTCCTCGGCATCAAGATGAAGCACCTCGCCCGGTGGACCGCGCGGCGCCGCGAGCTGGCCGAACGGTACCTCACGCTGCTCCGCGACCTGCCGATCGCCCTCCCGTACGTCCGCCCCGACCGGGACCCCGTGTGGCACCTGTTCGTCGTGCGGCACCCGGACCGCGACCGGATCCGGACGGACCTGGACGCCCGGGGCATTCAGACGGGGCTGCACTACCCGGTCCCGGTTCACCTGCAGCCCGCGTACCGGTCGCTCGGGCACGCGGCCGGCGACTTCCCCGTGGCGGAGCGCGTCGGCCGCGAGTGCCTCACGCTCCCGCTGTTCCCGGAGCTGACCGAGGCCAAGCAGGACGCCGTGGTCGAGGCGCTGGCCGCCGTTCTCAAGAGGGGGGCCTGACGTGCCCGTGTCACTCGAAGGCGCGACGGTGCTCGTGACCGGCGGGGCCGGGCTGGTCGGGTCCCACATCGTCGACCGGTTGATCGACGAGCGGGCCGGCGAAATTCGTGTGCTGGACAACCTGGTTCGCGGGCGGCCGGCGAACCTCGCCGCCGCCCGCGCCCGGCGGCCGCTCGCCTTCATCGTCGGGGACGTGCGCGACGCCGCCGCGGTGCGGGCCGCGGTCGCGGGGTGCGACTACGTGTTCCACCAGGCGGCGATCCGCATCACGCTGTGTGCCGAGACGCCGCGGGACTGCATCGACGTCCTGGTGACGGGCACGTTCAACGTGTTCGAGGCGGCGGCCGCCGAGAAGGTGAAGAAGGTGGTGTACGCGTCGTCCGCGTCGGTGTACGGCGGGGCCGACGTGTTCCCCACGGACGAGAAGCACCACCCGTACAACAACCGCACCCTCTACGGGGCCGCGAAGGTGATGAACGAGGGGATCGCCCGCCACTTCCACGACATGACCGGCTTGCCGAGTGTCGGCCTCCGCTACTTCAACGTGTACGGCCCGCGGATGGACGTGACGGGGGCGTACACCGAAGTGTTCGTCCGCTGGCTCGACTGTGCCCGGAAGGGCGAGCGCCCGCAGATTCACGGCGACGGGTCGGCGACGATGGACTTCGTGTACATCGGCGACGTCGCCCGGGCGAACGTCCTCGCGATGAAGGCGGACCGGGCCGACGCCGTGTACAACGTGGCCAGCGGGACGGAGACGTCCCTGCTCCAACTCTGGCAGGCCGTCCAGGCGGTGACCGGGGCACACCATCTCGATCCTGAGTTCCACCCGCCGCGCAAGGTGAACGCGGTCCCGCGCCGGCTGGCCGACGTCGCCCGCGCCCGCGCCGAGATCGGATTCGTCGCCGAGACCCCCCTCACGGACGGGCTGCGCGGCCTCGCCGCGTGGCGGGCCGACGGCCGCCGGGGCGAGCCCGCCACCGGTTGACACCAAGGCGGCCCGCCCGCCCGGGGCGCGGGTCGCTACGTTCGCTCACGGGCCGGGCGGACCAAACGAGACCACACGATGCGCACGCCGACCCGCCCGACGATTCCGATCGCGAAACCCCAGCTCGGGGAGGAGGAAGCCGCGGCGGCCCGCGAAGCCATCCTCTCCGGGTGGGTCACGCAAGGCCCGCGCGTCCTGGCGTTCGAGGCGGCATTCGGCCACGCCGTGGGGGCCGCGCACGCCTGTGCCGTCTCCAACTGCACGACCGCCCTGCACCTCGCGTTACACGTTTTGGGCGTCGGCCCCGGCGACGAGGTCGTGACCGTCAGCCACTCGTTCATTGCCACCGCGAACGTCGTCCGCTACTGCGGGGCAACGCCGGTGTTCGTGGACATCGACCCGCGAACGTTCAACATCGACCCGGCGGGGGTCGAGGCCGCGATCACGCCGCGAACCAAGGCGATCATGCCGGTTCACCAGATGGGGCTGCCGTGCGACCTGGCGGCGGTCCTCGCGGTGGCGACCCGTCACGGCCTGCCCGTGGTGGAGGACGCGGCGTGCGCGATCGGGTCCGAGATCAGGCTCGCGGACAAGTGGGAACGAGTCGGCCGCCCGCACGGGACGATCGCGTGCTTCTCGTTCCACCCGCGCAAGATCGTCACGACCGGCGACGGCGGGATGCTGACGACCAACGATCCGGCCCTCGACGCGAAGGTCCGGTCCCTGCGGCAACACGCGATGAGCGTCCCGGACACGACCCGCCACGCGGCGAAGAGGGTGATCTTCGAGGAGTACCCGGAGGTCGGCTTCAACTACCGGATGACCGACATTCAAGCCGCGGTGGGCGCCGTGCAGCTCCGGCGCTTGCCCGGCATCCTGGCCCGCCGGGTCGAGCTCGCCGGGCGGTACGCCCGGGCCCTGGCCGGGCTTCCCGGCCTCGTCCCGCCGCACGTGCCGGACTACGCCCGCCCCAACTACCAGTCGTACCCGGTGCGGGTCACGGCCGACTGCCCGGTGAGCCGCAACGGCCTGATGACCCGCCTGCTCGCGTGCATGATCAGCACCCGCCGCGGGATCATGAATGCCCACCAGGAGGCCGGGTACGTGACCGCCGGGCCGTACCGCCTGCCGGAATCGGAGGCCGCCCGGGACGGCACCCTGTTGTTGCCCCTCTTCCATTCCATGACCGATGAGGAGCAAGAGTACGTGGTGGCGTGTTTGCGGCGCGCCACCGGGAGCGCCCGGTGAGCGATCGGCGACCCGGCTTGAACCCCGTTCGCCTGGCCCGCCTGCTCGACGAGGCCGTGGCCCGGTGTCGGATCGATCTGCGGGGGACGGTGGTTTTCACCGAGGCCGCGACCGGTCCCTACGCGGTCACGCCCGTGCTCGCCGCCCTCGCCGGGGCGGACCGAGTCCACGCGCTGACGCGCGCGACGCGCTACGGGACCGTCGCGGCCGTCGCGGCCCTGACCGCGGCCCTCGCCCGCGCGGCCGGGGTCGCCGGGCGGGTCGAGATCGTCACCGCGAAGCAGCCGGCCCTCCTCGCCCGCGCCGACGTGGTCACCAACAGCGGCCACGTTCGGCCGCTGGACCGCGTAACCGTCGGGTGGATGAAGCGCGGCGCCGTGGTCCCGCTGATGTACGAGAGCTGGGAAATGCGCCCCGGCGACGTCGATCTCGCGGCCTGCCGGGAGCGGGGCGTCCGGGTGGCGGGGACCAACGAGCGGCACCCGAACGTGGACGTGTTCTCCTACCTCGGGGTGATGGCGGTCAAACTCCTGCTCGACGCCGGCGTTGCCGTCCACCGGAGCCGGGTTCTGCTCGTCTGCGATAACGGGTTCGCCCCCTTTATTCGGGCGGGGCTTGAAGCCTCTCTGGCGACGGTCGAAGTGACGCCCGCACTCACCCCGGACGTTCTGACGGGTCGCTTCGATGCGATTCTGGTCGCGACGAAGCCCCGGCCCGAGGCGACGGTCGGGCGGGCCGAGGCGGAGCTGATCGCGACCCGGGCGCCGGGGACAGTTGTCGCCCAATACTGGGGCGAGATCGCCCGCGCGGCCCTCGGCGTGGCCGGGGTGCCGTTCTGGCCGCCGGTCGGACCGCGGCCCGGCCACATGGCGGTGCTGCCCTCGGCCGTCGGGCCGGAGCCGATCGTCAGACTGCAGGCGGGCGGGTTGAAAGTGGCCGAGGTTCTCCTCCGCGGCGCGCCCGGCTCGGCGGATTGGGAGTACGTCGATGCACTGTAACCCGGTCGCCCCGCGGGTCCTGCTGGTCGGGTGCGGGCCGACTGCCCTCGCCGCCCTCCAGTCGCTCGCGGAGAAGGTG
>JAQGHQ010000464.1 GCA_028288765.1 Gemmataceae bacterium
CGGGGCGGCCGGGAACCCGGACTTCCACGCGGTCCTCGACTTCGCCCTGGAGAACGAGCTGGTCCTCGATTGCGAGCCGACCAACGCGGCGGCCCCGAACCTCCGGTGGACGCACCCGATCGACGGGTCGGAGATGATCCGGATCCCGGCCGGCCGGTTCGTTTGCGGGCGGAAGAACGAGCCGGCCGAGTGCGGGGCGTTCGCCCTCGGCCGGACCCCGGTCACGAACGGGCAGTTCGCCCGGTTCCTGGCCGAGACCCGGTACGCCCCGCCGGCCGGCCACCCGGAGAACCACCTGTTCCTGGTCCACTGGCCCGACCGGGCGATACCGGACGGACTGGCCCGGCACCCGGTCGTATCCGTGTCGCTATTCGACGCCCTGGCCTACTGCCGGTGGGCCGGGCTGGGGTTGCCGACCGAGTGGCTGTGGGAGAAAGCCGCCCGGGGAACGGACGGACGGACGTACCCCTGGGGCGAGGCCGCCCCGATCGGCGGCGGGGCGGCCCTGGCCCACCTCGCGGCGGCGGGGACGGCCGAGGTCGGGCGGTACGCGAAGGTGCGGTCGCCCTACGGGTGTGAAGAGATGATCGGGAATGTGTCAGAGTGGTGCTTCCCGGTGCCGGGCGATGCGCCGCCGGGGCAGCTCCCGCCGGCTCGCCCGGAGCTGTCGTTGCCGGCCCCGGGAGCGGTCGTTCACGGAGTGGTCCGGGGGGGGTGCTTCCTTCGCTCCGGGCACGCGGCCGCCCGGAGCAGTTATCGCCGGCGGCTGTCGGTCACCCGCCGGAACCAGTGGACCGGCTTCCGGGTCGCCTCCCTGCTCCCATGCCGGCCGGCCGAGTGAAGGAGGCGGCAGCACGCCCAGGGCTTTTGCAGCCGGTCACACCGGGCGGCACGGATCCAAGAACCTGTCCTTCACCGCCCCGCAGCCGTTTCTCAGGCGGCTACCCGGCCGGGTACGAGGGCCGCAACACAGGGGAGTCGCGGGCAATTTAGTAGTACACCGCGGGTTCGAGGCTAACGGCCTCGTCGCGTCAGACGCCGGGACCTTCATTTCGGGCCACGAACTCGTTCCAGGGCCAGGGCCGCGTGGGACCGGACGGTCGGGTCTTTGTCTTTCGTCGCCTGTTCCAGAACCGGAGCAGCATCAGCAGCCGCCGGCCCGATCTTGGACAGGCCCAGCACGGCGGCGTCCCGGACTCTCGGGTCCGGGTCCTTCGCGGCCGCCACGAGGGCCGGGATGGCACCCGGATCGACCGGCCCGACGTTGCCCAGGACATCGGCGGCTTTCTTCCGGGCCTTCGGGTCGGGATTCTTGATCTCCGTCAGCCAGTGTTCGACCGGCTCGCCGCCGAAGTACTTCTCTTTGGGCACGTCCGCCCGGCCACAACCCGCCATGAAGACCAAGGGGACCAGGGGGATAAACGACCGCATTCGCCTCGCTCCTGTTGGGGTTACTCGATGGCGGCGGTGGAGTCCCCGTCCGCCCTTGTCCCGAGTGCCCAGTACGCAAGCCGATCCGCCGTGGGCGGTTGGCCCTTCACCCCGCCGATGTTCCGCAGGAAGACGACGTGCCCGTCCCCCATCAGGTGGTTCGCCCCCCCGGTGTGGAAGCTGGACGAGTCGTCCGTCCCGCCGTCGTTCGACTGGTCGTTGGTGGCGTTGATCCAGTTCGAGTGGATCAGCCCGAACAGGTCCGGGTCGTAGTCCATGTTCGGGTTCAGGCCGTAGGCCGGGTTCTTCGCCCCCAGTCGCATCCTCGCCCCCGACAGGGCGCCGGCCCAGGTCCCCTGGGTGATCCCACACGCCCGCTCGGCAACCAGGCCGGTGTGGCTCGTCCCGTCCGTAATGTCGGTGAGCCGGGTCGTGCTGTTGCGGTAGAAGCAGCCGTGGAACCGCCCGCTCCCGTCGCCGGTCGCCACCTCCGTCTCGTCGCCGCCGACGAAGGCGGCGTAGCTGCTCGGAGCCGCCATCACGCCCGACAGCGGGGCACCGCCGGGTCCGTACACCTGAAACAACTCCGTCTGGATGTCGGAGGGGCACATGTACGTCTTGATCTTCTGCCCGAGCAGCGGAGAGGCAGTAACCAGCTGGTTGAGGTTCGTCTGCGACCGGAACAGGTTGTCCTGCTCGATGTACGGCAGGATGTAGAACGACCAGCCCCATCCGGGGCCGACATCCCCGCCCGGCCCGGCGGCGGCGGTGAAGCCCGGAGGGAGGTATTGGTTGGCGCCGTGGTAGGCGTGGAGGGCCAGTCCGATCTGCTTCAGGTTGTTCGTGCAAGTGATCCGTGCCGCCGCTTCCCGGACCTTCTGGACGGCCGGAAGGAGGAGGCCGATCAGGATCGCGATGATCGCGATCACCACCAACAGCTCGATCAACGTGAACCCGCGGCGGTTGATGACCCGAGGTCTGATCATTGGGGCGCGTCCTCTGGAGAGCGGTGGTAACCGCCGCGATGAACTCGACTTCCCAGCAGACTGACGACGGAAGACAGGAACCCCGGCATTAGGAAATGCCGTGCCGAAGGCGATGCCTGCTTTTTCCCGGCGGTTCCGTCGCCCGGACTAGCCACGCCGGGTCAGGGATGACCACGGCTGGTCAAGAAATGACCACAGCTCCGCGGAGGAAGTACGAAGCCATCAGTTCCACCGCGACTGAGGCCCAAGCGGGCCGAATTCGACGTGAATGACTACGGGAAGGGCTCCGATGACGGGGCGGGAAATCATCGTCCTCGGGCCGGCCTTCGCCGGGTGTCTCGGGCGGTTCGGCACCTGCTACCGGGATGATCCACGACGACAACTTTGGCAGCGAACACCGCGGCCCGCCCCGGGCTGGCCGCGGTTGATCGGTCACACATTCCCGGCGAAATCAGGCCACAACTCAACTTGACGAAGTTGACTCCCACCGATTGAAGCGGCCGGTCAATCAGTTGACTCCAGGCCTCTAGTCGCGTACATTACTACCATGACAAACAAGATGAACTATCAGCTACGGTGTTGTCCAGGCATGTTTCCCCTTCCCGGCCGATCCCGGTCCAGTGGATAGGTGTGGTCACCTCCACCCACCGCAGACCGATACCCCGGCCCGGAAGGAACACGACCTTCCGGGCCGTCCTGTTTCCCAGGTTCTTGCCCCAGAAGTCCGTCCCATGAAGTGGCTGAAACGCTCGCTGTTCACTCTGGCCGTGCTCGCGTCCACGGCTCCGCTCGCCCCGGCCGCGGACAAAAAGGTCAAGCCCGCGGCCGACATCGAGGTCGTTCGTGACGTATCGTACACTTCCGGCGCCGAGGACAAGCAGAAGCTTGACCTTTACCTGCCGAGGGGAAAGAAGGACTACCCGATTGACCCGCCGCGCAGCTCGCCCCCGCCCGACCGATCGAATCGTCTCGCCCCGAGGAGTTAGCGATGTCCCCCGCAGCGACCGCGCCCGAACCGACCGTCCCGCCCCTCGACCCCGCCGCCGAGGAACTGGTCGCCAGGCTCACCCTGGCCGCGTACGACGTGGCCCTCCGCCAGGGAATCAAGGGTGAGTTCACCGAGTTACAGGCCGCCCTCTGGCGGGAACTCGGCGGGGTGATCCGGGAGTGTGGGATCAGCGCCGCCCGTTGCCCGACCCGGCTCGCCGTCTGATCGGACCGCCGCTCGCCACCCGGCCGCCCTCGACACGAGGACGACCAGGCCCCGCCTACCCCCCACCGCCCCCCCGGGAGTCGCCACCGACCCGGTCGTGTGTCGCCCCGGTCGATCCCCCCCCAGCCTCCCGCACACCCGCACCCCGTGGGGCGAGCCCCTCCGCCGTCCCAGCGCGTCCCCGATGACGCCTACCGATCGAAGGAGATGTCGATGAGTACACGCCGCCGGACCGGGATCGTCTCGGCCGTCCTGCTGACCGGGATGACCGGGGGTCTTACACTGGTTCATGCCGTCGCTCCGGACTGGTCCCGGCGGGCCGGACTGGACGTTTGGAACGTGATCGCGGCGGAAGGCGAGTTGGCGAAGGCGACCGCCGAGTCGGAAGCACTCGAAATGAAGGGCGACCAGATGCATCGTCAGATCGAGGCCAGCGAGTCCGTTGTCGGCCTCCTGGTCGAGGGGCGGATGAGCCTGCCCGCGGCGACGGACGAACTGCTCGTGGTGAACGCCGGGCGGGTCAGGTTCTTCAAGAACCAGTCGTTTTCGTATCCGGACACCGCCACGGCCCGCGAACGGGTCGCCCGGTATGCGATCGCCAAGGCCCAGCAGCGGCTCTCCGCCGACCCGATCCGGCAGAGGGAGGTGTCGAGCCGGCTGTGGGCGGAACTCCCGGCGGTCAATGACCCGGCAGGTGACCCGCAGTAGGGGCCGCCGGCGGCCTTCCTCTTCGTTGCGTCATTGAACGGCTCGCGTGGTCGGGCCGCCACGGAGGGCGGCCCGTGCCACGCGAGCCGTCCCCCAAAGAGCTACCAGTCCCGGACCCCCGGCCGGTCGGGGCCGTAGAGCATTCGGAGCATCCGCTTCCGCTCCTCGCAGAGCCGTTCGTGTGTCCGCCGCAGGTACTCGCGGGTGTCTTCGGGGGGACGCGGTTCTACCCGGTCGTCGTCCTTGAGCGGCTGCAGGTTGTGGTTGTTCCCGGCGGTCGGGGTGGTCGTCTCCCGCGGCGCCCCGGTCCTGGGGAGGGCGCCCTGGATCGGCGACTGGGTCTGGCGGGGGTTGTTCGGCCCGGTACTCCCGTCCCCGGCGTCCGGGGTGGCGGGCTGCTGGTCCGACCCGGCGGGCTGCGGCGGGGGCGGCTCGGCCTGCGACTCCGGCGGCGGGACGTTCGGGCTGTCGGGCTTCGCGGCCTTCCGGTTCGCGTCGGCCCAGAGGAGCTTCGCGAGCTCAAGGTTGTGCCGGGCGTCGGCCTTGAGCGGGTCGTCGGCCGGGTCGAGGTCGAGGCACCTGTCGAAGCACGCTACGGCGGACCGGTAGACGGCTGCGGCCCCGCCCCGGCGGAGCAGGCAGGTGCCGCGGTTGAACCACGCCCGGGCCGCGCGGTCCGGCGGGCAGATCTTGTCGTCGAGGGTGCGGGCGTAGTGCAGCTCCGCGCTGTAGAACTCGCCCCGCTGGAACAGGACGGCCGCCTTGTTGAAGGCGACCAGCCCCGGGTCGCCGGTCCGCTCCTCGGCGGCGGCGTAGAGCCCGTCGGCCGCCTCCCCGTCGCCCCGGAGGAACGCCGCATTCGCCCGGCGGATCAGGTCGTCCGGGTGGTCCGCGGCGGGGGGGGCGGCGGCCGAAAGAACGGGCAAAATGAAAAGCGCGAGGTGAAATGGGAAAGGCCGACTCACGCGAGCCCTGGACATGGTCATTCCTCAAGCGGCCTTCGTGGTTCGGCCTTCACTTCGCTGGTCGCCCGCTCTGGCGGGCGGTGGTTTTCGCCCCGGCGGGGCGGGTGCCGGTAGCGCGGGATAAAATCCCGGGCGGGCGAACACCTTCCCGGTCCCTCCGCGGTTCTCCAGGGGCCGGGCCGCCGTTCGGCCCGGGTTCCGGAGAACCGGGTCCGCCCGCCCGGGGTTCCACCCCGGGCTACCGGCCGGCGCCGCTCCGCAGCTCCCGAGCGAGGCCGTCGGATCGGCCCGGGTTCCGGAGAACCGGGTCCGCCCGCCCGGGGTTCCACCCCGGGCTACCGGCCGGCGCCGCTCCGCGGCTCCCGAGCCGGGGGCCGCACTCCGGCCCAAAAAGGCGACGAAAACCGCTTGCCCGAGTCCGACCGGTTACAACATTTTCATTTTACACTTTTCATCTTCCCCGGAGCCATCCCACGCCGAACAGCAGCACGGCCGGGCCGAGGAACCACGCGTACCGCTCCTTCGGCTGGGGGATCGCGTCGTCGCTCACCTCGCGGGTCGGGTGCGGCTCGACCCGGGCGCGGAAGAACTCCCCGAGCCGGGGCACGTCCCGGCGGGCCGGCAGGTACTGCCCGCCGGTCTCCGCGGCGATCGGCCGGAGCACGTCCTCGTGCAACCGCGTCAGGACGGGGTTCGGCGGCAGCCCGTCCTTCGCCGGGATTTCGAGGAACCCGTCGTCCAGCGGGATGAACTCGTCCGCGTCCGGGTTCCCGATCCCGACCGTGTGAACCGGGATGCCGGCCTTCCGGGCCGCGTCCGCCCCGCGGACCCACTCCCGGTCGTCCGCCGGGTCGTCGCCGTCGGAGAGCAGGATGATGTCTTGCGAGCCGGGGAACCGCGGGTCGTGGGCGTCCACGGCGGCGAGGAGCGCGGCCCCGATCCGCGTCCCGGACGTGACGTTCGGGTCCGCCCCGGGCCGGACTTCGGGCGGCGGGTGGCCGCCGTCCAGCTCCTCGACCACCGCCCGGACGTGGTCGTAGTCGGTGGTGAGGGGGACGAGCAGTTTCGGCTTCGCCGCGAACGCGACCACCGCGACCCGGTGGCCGCCCCGCCGGGCGACCGCGTCGACCAGGTCGAGCAGTCCGGCCCGGGCGGCCTCCCACCGGGCGGCGTTGGTCGTCAGGTCTTTCGCGAGCATGCTCCGGCTCAGGTCCACGACCACGACCAGATCCCGGCCGACGGCCACCCCCGGCTCGTCGCTCTTGCCCCACCGCGGGCCGGCGAGCCCGAGGACGAGCGCGACCCACCCGAGCGGGTACGCCAGCCCGAGCCACCGCCGGCGGGGCCGCGGGTGGGTCTGGAGCCCGGCCACCGCCGCCGGCCGCCCGACCGCCCCGGTCGCCCGCCGCCGCCGGATCAGGGCGTACCGGTTGGCCAGCGCCAGGAGCGGGAGGACCAGCAGCAGCCAGAGCAGGTTCGGGCGCGCGACCCGGACCGCGGCGAGGAACTCGCGGGCGTCGGTCAGCAGCCCGGCCAGGCCGGACGGGATCGCGGGGAACGACATGGTTAGGGGTTAGGGGTTAGGGGTTAGAGGCCAGAAGTCAGAAGTCAGAAGTCAGAGGCACGGATCGGTGGTCAGACAGATCTCTGATCTCTAACCCCCACCCCCTCACTACGGCATGACCCGCCAGCGGGTCCGGTCGAGCAGGTGGGCCGCCAGCAGGAAGACGACCGCGGCGGCCGCGCACCACGGGTAGTATTCGTGATACCGGCGGTACTGGTAGCTCACGAGCTCGGCTTTTTCCAGCGCGCTGATCTCCTTGTACGCGGCCAACAACTCGGCCCCGCTCGGCGCCGCGAACGACCGCCCGCCGGTCATGGCCGCGACCGCCTGGAGCGTCTCCCGCCCGGCCCGCCGCTGTTCGACCGCCTCCGGGGCGGAGCCCGGGGGCGGGTCGCCGCCCGCGTCGACCGTGTACACCTTGATCCCGAGGTTGGCCGCGAGCTGGGCGGCCTGCCGGGGCTTGAGCGGGTCGGCCGCCCCCTCCTTGCTGACGTTGTGCTCGCCGTCGCTCAGCAGGATCAGCACCTTCGGCCGGGCGCCGGCCGCGCGGTCGAGCCGGATCACCCCCTCGGCGATCGCGTCCCCGACGTTCGTCCCGGCGTCGAGCCCGGCCTTCGGCTCCAGCCCGTCGGCGACCCGCAGGAGCACGGAGTGGTTGAGGGTCAGGGGGCACGCGGTTTGCGGCAGCAGGGCGAAGGTGACCAGCCCGATCTGGTCCGACGAGCGGGGATCGAACGCCGTTCCGTCCGGGGCTTCACCGCCGGCGACGAACAGCGTGAACGCCCGTTTCGCGGCCTCGATCCGGGAAACGGGTGGGCCGCCGGGCGACCACGCCACGTCCTTTTCGCCCATGCTCCCGCTCACGTCGAGGGCGAGGACGATGGCAATGCCCTCGGTGGGGAGCCGGGTTTGGAGGTCCGGGCGGCGGGGGCCGGCGACCGCGCCGATCAGGGCCA
>JAQGHQ010000473.1 GCA_028288765.1 Gemmataceae bacterium
CTTCAATGTCCAATCCGCGGCGGACGGCTGAGGTTGATCCAGGACGGGCGACGACCCGATCAGCCGAGATGCCGTGCTCGAAGCACGCAGCCGGATCGTCGGCCCGGCGCCATTCGGTGCCCGGGCCAGAGTCTAACAATCTCCCGTGCGAACATTCGAGAAGGGGAAGTCGAACATGAGCGAGCCGCACCCCGCGCAGCAACTCGTCCGGATGATCGTCGGCTCGTGGGTCTCGCGGGCGATCTACGTCGCCGCGAAGCTCCGGATTGCCGACCACTTGGCAGACGGCCCGCGGGCGGCCGAGGACCTGGCCGCCACGACCGGCGTGGCGGCCGGGCCGCTGTACCGGCTCCTCCGCGCCCTGGCCGGGGTCGGCGTCTTCGCCCCGGACGCCGACGGGCGGTTCCGCCTCAACCCGCTGGCCGAGCCCCTCCGCGACGGCGGGCCGGAGTCGTTGCGGGCGCTCGCGGTCGTGCTCGGCGAGGAGCAGGACCGGTGCTGGGACGACCTGCTCCAGACCGTCCGCACCGGTGAGACGGCCTTCGACCGCCTGTACGGCCGGCCGGTCTTCGCCTACCTGGGCGAGCACCCCGAGCAGGCCAAGACCTTCGACGCCGCGATGACCGGCTTCAGCGGCCGGGCCATGCGGGCGGTGCTCGACGCCTACGACCTGTCGTGCGTCGCGACCCTGGCCGACGTCGGCGGCGGTCTCGGGTCGAACCTGGCCGCCGCCCTCGGCCGCTACCCGTCGATGCGGGGCCTGCTGTTCGACCGGCCGCACGTCGTCGAGCGGGCCCGCCCGCTCCTGAAGACGGCCGGCGTCGCGGGCCGCTGCACAGTGAAGGGGGGCGACTTCTTCGAGAGGGCCCCTGGAGGCGCCGACGCCTACCTGCTCGGCCACATCGTCCATGACTGGGACGACGCCAAGGCCGGCCTGATCCTCGACAACCTCCGCCGCGCGATGCCGGCCGGGGCGAAGCTCCTCCTCGTCGAGTACGTCCTGCCGGAGGGCGACGGGGCGTGGTTCGGCAAGCTGCTCGACGTGCATATGATGGCCGTGACCGGGGGCCTCGAGCGGACTGCGGCGGAGTACCGGCAACTCTTCGCCGCCCACGGCTTCCGGCTGACCCGTGTCGTCCCCACCGCGGGCGACGTCTCCGTGGTCGAGGGCGTGCCGGCCTGAACGCTAGGCGGACGCCTGGCAGCGGGCCAGTCAAACGCTTTGCGTCGCCACCGGAACAGTCCGCTCGTGGATCGCAGCCGCGATCTCGAAGGATCGCAACCGGGCGGAGTGGTCGTAGATCTGGCCCGCGAGGATCAGCTCGTCCGCGCCCGTCTCCCCCGCGAACTGCTCCAGCCACCGCCGGACCGTTTCCGGGGAGCCGACCGCCGAGCACCGGGTCATGCGTTCTACGTGAGCACGCTCGTGCGGGAACCACACCCGGTCCATCGACTCCACCGGTGGCGGCAGCAAGCCCGGGGTGCCGCGGACCAGGCTGAGGAACTGCTGCTGGGCGGATGTGAACAGCCGCCGCGCCGCGGCGTCGGTGTCGGCCGCGAACACGTTCGCCGCGACCATGACGCGGGGACGGTCCAGGTGCCCCGACGGCTCGAAGTACCGGCGGTACAGGGCCAGGGCCTCGTGCAGGAAGTCCGGGGCGAAGTGCGACGCGAACGCGAACGGCAGGCCCACCTCGGCCGCCAGCCGGGCGGAGAAGTCGCTCGACCCGAGCAGCCAGATCGGGACGTCCAGACCCTCGCCCGGGACGGCATGGACCCCGTTCCCCGGCCCGCCCGGCCGGAAGTAGGCCATCAGCTCCTGCAGGTCTTGCGGGAACCTGTCGCCGCTGCCCCCCAGGTGCCGCCGGAGGGCGCGGGCCGTCTGTGTGTCGCCGCCGGGCGCGCGGCCCAGCCCCAGGTCGATCCGCCCGGGGAAGATCGCCTCCAGCGTGCCGAACTGCTCGGCGATGACGAGCGGGGCGTGGTTCGGGAGCATGATCCCGCCGGACCCGACCCGGATGCGGGACGTCCCGCCGGCCACATGCCCGATCACCACCGCGGTCGCCGCGCTGGCGATCCCCGGCAGGCTGTGGTGCTCGGCCACCCAGAACCGGTGGAACCCCAGCCGCTCGGCATGCCGGGCGAGGGCGAGGGTGTTGCGGAACGACTCGGCCGCCGTCCCGCCCTCGCGGATGGGGGAGAGGTCGAGGACCGAGAAGGGGATTTCCGAAAGTGGCTTCATGGTGTCCCTCCGGGCGAGGCCGCTGGGACATTATTCGCCCCGGAGGGGATACCATCGAAACGGTACTCCTTTACTCCACTTTCACTTCGCGAGGTTGGCTCGTGCCTCTTGCGAATTCACCGTACCCGTCCTGTGAACACCGGCACCTGGGGGACGAGCAAGAACTTCGACGACCTGATGAAGAGCCGCGGGGTGGAGCCGCCGCAGCCCGGGTTTACCGACGAGGACGGGTTCAAGTGGGTGGTCGACGGGCTGACCGCGTGCCTGAAGGCGGCCGAGAAGTGCGGGGTGACGCTCGGGCTCGAAAACCAC
>JAQGHQ010000533.1 GCA_028288765.1 Gemmataceae bacterium
TGCTCGTCGGTTAGGTCGGTCGGGTACACCTTGTCCATCTAAGGCCCATCCGTGGGTTGGGGGATGAACACAAGGGTAACACCGAAGCCGACTCCCGACATCCCCAACTTTCCGGATAGACTCTAAGTGCTGTCAGTCCTTCGGACTGTCTACCCGTCCCTGTTTTCAGCCCAACGGGGTGACAGCGCTTAGCCCGGGGCAACGCCCCGGGCGGAGGCTACGCGCCCCGCTCAATCGCGCCAGTCGGTGGGGTGCGGTTCCCGAAGACGGCCGACAGCAGGTAAAACCCGGCCGCGACGAACAACAGGTGTTGGAACCCGAGCACGACCGACGCGTTCTCCGCCAGCCCGCCGACGAGCGCCCCGGCGACGTTCGCCCCGAACACCCGGTCCGGCCGGACCGACCGGGCGAAGCTCGTGGCGAAGATGACGCCCGCGAACACGATCGGGGCGAACACGAGCGCACTCGCGCCGACCACCTGGGCGGTCCTCTCCAGCCCCAGGAACGCGTCGAGCGGAACCGCCAGCCCGAGCCCGAGGGCCGCGAACAGGCCCAGGTAGTAGGGTTGCAGGCGTTTCGGCTTCAGCCACGCGCTGAACAAATTTCCGGCCAGGCTCATGAGCAGGATGGCCGCGAACACGACCGAATTCACCATCCACGTCCCGCCGAACAGAAGCGCCATGTGGACCACGGCCCTCGTCTCGACCAGCATGAACCCGGCCCCGAGGAAGAAGCTCCGGGCGGCGAGCGAGTAGTCTGCCGCCGCGGCCGAGCCCGCACCCGTTTCCCGCGGGCGGAAGACGATCGCCAGGCCGAG
Organism: Gemmataceae bacterium; assembly: GCA_028288765.1. Lineage (GTDB taxonomy): Bacteria > Planctomycetota > Planctomycetia > Gemmatales > Gemmataceae > Urbifossiella. The sequence goes on from JAQGHQ010000533.1 coordinate 818, forward strand.
GGACAGGACGACCATCATGCCCATCCCCCGCCAAGATACCAGCGGGATGCTCGGCTCGCGGACGTACAGGAACGGCCAGTCGTCGGTCGCCGGGCGCAGGGTGCCGTGCGAGTCTTCGACGACCGTCTCCCGCAGGGGGAGCCATTTCGACGGTAAGGGCCCCACGTCCGCCCAGTGGTGGGGCGGCCCGGGCGGGGCGTCGGGCGGGGTCGGGGGCGGCGTGGTGCCGAACTTGGCGGGCGTGCCCAGCGGGACGCCCGCCCGCCACGGGTACCAGTACCGGTTCCCGCCGCGGAACGCCGCCCGGAGCGGGTCGATCACCTCCGGCGCGCCGGAGAACAACGCGGTGAATTCGGACGCCGCGAACAGCTCAAGTTCGATCGTATCCCGGGGGTCGGTTTCGACCCGCGCGTCCGGGATGTTGAGGACCACCGGGTCGGTGTCGAACGCGGACCGGAGTTCTTCCCGGATGCGGGCCGCCAGCCAGCCCTGGCGGAAGAAGTTGTAGACGGCGTACACCCCGGTCGGTTTGAGCACCCGGCGGACGTCCCGGAACGACTCGACCGTGAACAGGTAGCTCTCCAGCCGCAGGTTGGAGTACCCGGACTGCAGGACGAGCGAGTCGACCAGGGCGAAGATCACGAGGTCGTACGTCTCCGCCGGGGCCTTCCGGAGGAAGTTCCGGCCGTCGTTCAGGTAAACGGTCACCCGCTCCTTGTCCTGGTACGGGTGGTCGGGGTGGTGCAGGGCCCCGGTCCGCTGGATCACGGGGTCGATCTCGACCGCGTCGATCCGGGCGTCGGCGGGCAGCCACTGGAGGGCCCGGGACACGTCGTTCCCGCTCCCGGCCCCGATGATCAACACCCGCTTGAACGCCGGCCACGCCGGCTTGCCGTCGGCCCCGGTCAGGTCGCGCTGGAACAGGTACGGCAGGGCGTAGGCGACCCCCGGTTGCTCCCGCGGCTCCATCACCTGATGGCTGACCAGATTGGTGTTGATGAACTGTTCACTGGGGAAGAAATCGATCCGGTAGTACGGGGACCACGTCGTCTCCGGGCGGTTCGGCAAGGTCACCAGCCCGGAGGTGGGCACCGACAGAAGCACGACCACGGCGAGACACACGTACGCCAGGGGCGGGCTCGAACCTTTCCCGGTGGGCGGGGCGGAGACGGTCGTCCCGGGCGCCACAATGGGGCGGGAGAGCAAGTACACGATGCCGATGGCCACAGCCGCAAACCACACCGGCGGAGGGAGTTCGAGGTACGACCCGGCGGCGAACGACACGATCCCCGCGAGGCTCCCGAGCAGGTTCACCGAGTACGCGCGGGCCCGGCCCGGGATCCGGGCGAACGCCCGGCCCATCTCCTGGCCCGGGCCGATCAGGATCAGGGCGATGAGGACGAAGAACATCCCGGCCACGACCTCGACCGGGATACGGAACGGGAGGTCGTGGGTGAAGCTGGCCTCGGTCCCGAAGAACACGACCTCCGGCTTGGCCTGGTCCCCGACCGCGACGTACCGCTGAATCCGGGAGCGGAGCTGTTCGATGATCACCCCGACCCCCAGCCCGAATACCAGACAGTACGGCGTCCGGGCCAGGTACCGGGTCGGGCTTCTGGCCGCCAGACACCCGACCGACATGCCCACGAAACAGGCCAGCAGGACGATGTTCGTGAAGAACGTGAGGAACATCACGTGCGACGGGAACCACCGGATGCAGGCGAGCTCCAGGAACAGGATCAACCAGCTGATCACGAACAGGTCGAACGTCGGTCGGTCGCGCATGGTGGCCGCTCCATGAAGGGCGGGTATTGTTCGGGCTGTTCCGGATTCTTTACGACACTTTTGGCAGAAACGGAAACTTCCGCGGCGAGAAGTTTCAGGGCTCCGGTCGCACTCGACCCGATGGGGTCGGCGTCCGCGACCGAGCCGCCGCCCATTCCGGGCAGGCGGCCGGGCCCGGTCGTTCCGGCTGGACCGCCGCGCCGCCCGGCCTCCGACCGGGGCGGGCGTTGGCCGTCCGGGGGGTGGCGAATAAGATTCCCGGGACGACGTTCGTTCCCCCGACTGTGGAAAGGCCCGCCCGATGCGGCACGTGCTATCGGCCCTGGTCCAAAACCGCCCGGGCGTCCTGGCCACCATCGCCGGGATGCTCCACACCCGGGGGTTCAACATCGACAGCCTCGCGGTCGGCGAGACGGAGCAGCACGACCTGTCCCGGATGACGATCGTCATCCACGGGGACGACAACGTCCTCGACCAGGTCCGCAAACAGCTCGACAAGATCGTCACCGTGGTCCGGGTGGACGACCTCTCCAGCGAGAACTTCGTCGAGCGCGACCTGATGCTGATCAAGGTCGCGAGCGCGGCGGAGAAGCGGCCGGAGATCTTCCAGCTGACCGAGTCGTTCCGCGGGCGGGTGGTGGACATCCAGCACGGGAACGTGATGATCGAGATCAGCGGGACCGAGGGAAAGGTCGAGGCGTTCATCGAGCTGATGCGGCCGTACGGGATCCTCGAACTGGCCCGGACCGGGCGGATCGCGCTGGTCCGCGGAGACGCGAAGGCGCCCGCGGCGGAGGAGGAGACGTGAGCACCGCCCTGCCGGAGAAGATCGTCCTCCCGACCCGCCGGCTCGACCCGGCGCTGGTCGACCTGCTCCGCTCGCTCAAGCCCGGGGACCGGATCCGGGTGGTGCAGACGGTCCGGGTCGGGAAGCGGACGTGGGAGGCGGTCGCGGACGGCGTGTTCCGCGCGATCGCGTACCTCGAGACCGGGATCACCACCGAGCGGGTGAAGGAAGACGACCTCGTCGTCCCGGTCGTCCGGTTCACCAAGCCGAACGGGGAGCTGAGCAGCATCTCGATCGACGAAAACACTCGCGTTTCCCGGCTGTAGGCCGAGATTTCGACGGTGGGCGGTTTTTCCCTGCCCCGCGCCTTACCGTCCGATAGGAGCTGGGTTCTCCTGGTGACGTGCCCCCCCGGCGGATCTGGGTACCAGTACCGGTCAGGAGACCGGTGCCACGACCGAGGGACCATGCTGCCCGCGAGCCCGATCGGTTGCGCCCGCGATCGAATTTACTCCTTCGTGCCCCACACCTGCACGCCGAACCCGTTCAGGTCGATGTCCTCGCCTTTCTCGGACTCGCCGGGGCCGCCGCGGTCGAGCGACAGCCTGATGTACGCCCAGAAACTCGCCCGCTCGCCCTGCATGTCGTACCCGCTCGCGTCCGCGTCGGCCTCCAGGAGCCACCGCCACCCCCGCCGCTCCTCCCGGCCGACGTCCGACGCCTCCTCCTGCCACCCCTTCAGCACCCGGGACATGTTCTGGACCGCCGCCTTCCACCCCTTCTGCTCGGTGACGTGGACCCGGAGTTCATCCGGGGCCGGCTCGAACGTGGCGTTCGGGACCGCCTTCAGGGAGTCGAAAAGCTTGTGCTCCAGCGCGGAGCACCGCCACGGCGACCACAGGTAGAAGGTCACCCCCGGGGCGTCCATCGTCAGTCCGAACAGGTCCACCCGCATAGCACAGCTCCGCTTTCCCGGCCGCACCCGGCCCGTAGGATTCCTTCGTGACTGTAGCTACCGGCCGACCCCCGGGGAAGGGCACCCCGGCCCGCACGCGTAGGACGGATGTCGGGGTTGGGTCGGTCGCGAAGCCCGTTCCGGTTGTAGCTTCCCGGATCGGCCCTCGTGGATACGATATTACCGCTTCCAGTTCGATTGTGCGGATATCTATCCTGTTGATATAGCCTATTACCCGTGTAATTATAGGGTTTCGGCTGAATCCCGGTTTGCCTGCCGTGGCGCAACCCCCTGGAGTCCTCCACCCATGTTCTTCCCGGTGCCCCCGCGGCGAGACGACGTCCCGGCGGCGGAAGCCGTCCCGCCCCCGCCGGTTTGCGAATCCCGCGCGGAACCCGATTCCCGACACGACCGATCTACCACCCGAGGTTCACACCCGGCTCCAACGGCGGCCGCCCCGGCCCTGACCAGGGGGGCGGTCCGCCTGTGCCGGCTGGCCGGGACAGACGTATTCGTCCACTGGACTTGGTTCGCGGCCGCGTTCTTCCTCCTCCGGGACCGGCCGGTGGCCTACAGCTCCTTCGCCTGGGACGTCGTCGAATACCTCGCCGGGTTTGGCCTTGTACTCCTCCACGAGCTCGGCCACGTCCTCGCCTGCCGGCGGGTCGGCGGGGTCGCCGACCGGGTCGTCCTGTGGCCGCTCGGGGGATTGGCCTTCGTCAGGCCACCCCTTCGGCCCGGGGCGGCCCTCTGGACGACCGTCGCGGGGCCGCTGGTCAACCTCGCCCTCGTGCCCGTGACTCTCGGGCTGTTGGCCCTCAGTTCGCTGGCCGGCGACACCCCGGGGGCCGGCGACCTATACACTTTTATATATACAATTACAATATTAAATATATTCATAATTGTATTTAATCTGCTGCCGATTTACCCGCTCGACGGGGGGCGGATCTTGCGGGAGGTGATGTGGTTCTGGGTCGGGCGCGCCCCCAGCCTGGCGGTCGCGGCGGGCCTGGGGGTGGTCTTCGGGGCGGGGCTCGTGGTGTTCGCGGTAGCGAACCAGGAGTGGTGGCTCGCCGCCCTGGCCGCCTTCCTCGTGATCGGTTCGGTCGGCGGGGTTTCGAACGCCCGGCTCCTGTCCCGGCTCCGCCATGCCCCGCGGCACGACGGACTGGCCTGTCCGGGCTGTGGCTCGGCACCGCCGGCCGGGGGCTATTGGCAGTGTACCCACTGTCAGGCAGCATTTGACCTGTTCGCCCCGTTGGGGGCGTGCCCCCGGGGCGATTCCCACGCGAGCGAGACGTCGTGCCTCGAATGTGGCCGGCACCTGGGTTCGGACGACTGGCGGGCGTCCGCCCCACCGACCGACCGACCGGCGTAGGGTGATCACCGTTCGGGGGCCGGGAACCAGATGAGAAAAGTGATCCCCCGGATCCAAGGAACGGCCAAGACGGCCGTGCTCCCGGGCCGGCCCCTGCGGGTTCGATGTCCGGGGACTGGAGTCCCGGGATTCTCTATGGTAGTCTGCTATCACTCCACGCGCTCTCCCCAGCCCCGGCCACCCCGCCCGATCGTCCTCAATCCCTGACACGCCTCCCTCCGCACCGCCGAAGGCCCTCGGTCCGTCCGCCCGAGGCACCAGCTGGTCATGACCAGGGCGAAGAATCCCGACGGAAAGATCCGATGCTCACGATCAGCGACCCGCGGCCCACCTCCCATTGCCAGGGCTCCTCGCGCCGGGAGTTCCTCCGGGTCGGGAGCCTCGGGCTGCTCGGCGGCCTTGCCCTTCCCGACCTGCTGGCGGCGCGGGCCCGCGCGGCGGTCGAAGGCCGGGTCACGCGGGAACGGGCGGTCGTCCTCCTCTTCCTCCAGGGGGGGCCGTCGCACATCGAGTTCTTCGACCCCAAGATGAACGCCCCGGAAGACGTCCGGAGCATGACCGGCGAAGCGAAGACGACGCTCCCCGGGATCACCTTCGGCGGCACCTTCACCAGGCTCGCCGGGATGGCCGACAAGCTCGCGGTGGTGCGCTCCTACGCCTCGATGAACGCGGACCATTCGTACCTGTCCGTCACCGGCGGCGGCAACCCGCTCAAGGCCGCGATGGGCGCGCTGTACGCCCGGGTGGTCGGGGCGACGAACGCCCGCACCGGGCTCCCCTCGAACATCCTCGTCCTCCCGGAGGCGGTCGAGCCCGGACTGAAGTTGCAGGGGAACTTCGAGACCGGCGCGATCCCCACCCTGACCAGCCCCGGGGCCCTGGGGGCCGCGTTCGCGGCGTTCGACCCGGCCGGGGGCGACCAGCTGAAGAAAAACTTCGCGCTCAAACTCTCCCAGGAGCGGTTCGACGACCGCCGCCGGTTGCTCGCCGAACTCGACACGGTCAAGCGACAGGTGGACACGAGCGGATCAATGGACGGGGTGGACCGGTTCCGGCAACAGGCCTTCGACGTGATCACCCGCGGGGTGGCCGAGGCGTTCGACCTGACCAAGGAAGACCCGAAGACCCTGGCGAAGTACGACACGACCCATCTCTTCCGATGGGAAGCCGTCACCAAGTGGTACGACCAGCGGCGGTCGTCCAACTTGCTCGGCAAACAGATGTTGCTGGCCCGCCGGCTGTGCGAGGCGGGGTGTGGGTTCGTGACCGTGTCCGACTGCGGGTGGGACATGCACGCGAACGAGAACAGCCCGAAGAAGATGGCCAACCTCCCGCCGATGACGAGCCAGGTGGACCACGCCGTCGCCGCCTTCATCGAGGACGTGGAAGCCCGCGGGTTGAGCGACAAGATCCTGCTCGTGGTGACCGGCGAGATGGGCCGCACCCCCCGCCGCAACAAGGACGGCGGCCGCGACCACTACCCGAACCTGACCACCCTCGCGTTCGCCGGCGGCGGGTTGAAGATGGGCCAGGTGATCGGCCAGTCCGATCGGCTGGCCGCCCAGCCCTCCTCGGAGCGGTACACGCCCAAACACTTCCTGACGACGGTCATGCACACCCTCCTCGACCTCGGGGAAGTCCGGCTCCGGCCCGGACTCGGGAAGGTGGGAACCATCCTCACCGAGGGCGAGCCGATCCCCGGGCTACTGTGAGCCGGGCGGGGAGCGCCCGCATCCTCGTGGCGTCTCCCCTGGGAGCGCGGCCGTCCCGGCCGCTGGGACGGCGAAGAGCGGCCGGGACGGCCGCGCTCCCAGGGAAAGAGCCCCATCCCAATGCGTGTTGAGCTCACCACCCGGACCGGATATCGTTTCCTGATCCAGCCCCCCCGACGATCGCACCCGCCGCACCCACCCGACTGACCCGGCCTACGGACGTCACCCTGATCGAACCGATTCCGGAGATAGTTCCCCATGCACCGATGGCTACTGGGTTCGCTCTGCCTGTCGACCGTCGTTCCCGTCCTGGCGCTGGTCGGCTCCTCCTCCGCGGCCGACTGGCCCCAGTGGCAGGGCCCCGACCGGACCGGCGTGTCGAAAGAAACCGGCCTGCTCAAGGTGTGGCCCAAAGACGGGCCGCCGCTCGTCTGGACGGCGCGGGGCGTCGGGGGCGGGTACTGCACCCCGTCCGTGGCCGGCGGTAAGGTGTTCGGCATGGGCTTCCGCGACGGCGACGAGGTCGCCTGGGCGCTGGACGAAAAGACCGGGAAGGAAGTCTGGTCGACCAAGATCGCCGCCAGCGCGAAAGGCTTCGGCTACCCGGAGGGGTCGAGGGGCACGCCCACGGTCGACGGCGGCCGGCTCTACACCCTCGGCGTCGACGGCGACCTCGTCTGCCTGGAAGCGGAGGGGGGCAAGGAGGTGTGGCACAAGAACCTCAAGAAGGACTTCGGCGGCGGCCGGCCGGGCTGGGGCTACTGCGAGTCGCCCCTGATTGACGGCGACAAGCTGATCTGCACCCCGGGCGGGAAGAACACCATCGTCGCACTGGACAAGAAGACCGGGGACGTGGTCTGGAAGGCGTCCGTCCCCCAGGGCAACGGCGCCCATTACTCCTCGGCGGTTGTGGCCGAGATCGGCAGCCAGAGGCAGTACGTCCAATTCCTGAGCGGCGGGGTGGTGGGCGTCGCGGCGGCCGACGGCAAGGTCTTGTGGCGGTACGACGCCCCGGCGAACGGCACGGCGAACTGCTCGACCCCGGTCGTCCGCGACGGGTTCGTCTTCGCGGCCTCGGCCTACGGCAAGGGCGGCGGGCTCGCGCACGTCCTCACGACCAGCGAGAAGTCCGAGGCGAAGGAGGTCTATTTCGACAAGGACATGCAGAATCACCACGGCGGGATGGTGCTGGTCGACGGCTATCTCTACGGCGAGGGGAGCGGTCGGCTCCGGTGTCTGAACTTCAGCACGGGCGAGGTCGCGTGGGAAAGCCCGAAGCCGGGGAAGGGGTCGGTCACCTACGCCGACGGAAGTCTCTTCTACCAGAACGAGGGCGGCCCGGTGGTGCTGGTGGAGGCGACCCCGAAACAGTACGTCGAGAAGGGGCGGTTCGTCCCACCGGACCGGTCGAAGAAGAACGCCTGGCCGCACCCCGTCATCGCCAACGGTAAGCTATATCTCCGCGATCAGGACGTGTTGCACTGTTACGACGTCAAGCAGAAATGAGCCCGGACCGACGGCAGCCGTACACGGCTGCCGTTCGGGGACCGAGCGATCCGGATCGGATTCAGGCCGGCGGCAGAAGAAGATCGACCAGCCTGCCGAGTCAATCTGGGTCTCGGATCACCGGCTTTTGCTCGCCTCAACGGGGCGTCCGAGAATTGCCCGGCCAACGGCCCTGGGTGGTTGGTAACGGAAGCAACGAACCGAGGGGCGGGTCGCCACATTTCAACATCCGGCCGGCTCGCTCAAGCCACCGCCCCACCACCCCGCCAAGCTCAGTACACCTTGTCGATCACGCCCACCGAGCTCGGCAGGATCGGGGACGGGCGGTTGCTCACGTCGTATACCATCGCATGCGGGTCGATGTCCAGGTTCTTGTACACCGTCGCCAGCACGTTCGGGTACGGGATCGGGTCGTCCTTCGCCTCCGCCGCCGCGCTGTCGGTGCTCCCGATCACCTGCCCGGTCCGCATCCCGCCGCCACTCATCAGGGCGAAGTTCACCCGGGCCCAGTGGTCCCGGCCGGCGTCCTTGTTGATCTTCGGCGTCCGCCCGAACTCGCCCCACACCACGACCGTCACGTCCCGGTCGAGCCCGCGGGCGTAGATGTCTTCCACCAGGGCTGAGATGCCGGTGTCGAACAGCGGCAATTGCCCCCGTAGCGACTTGAAGTTCTGCCCGTGCGTGTCCCAGAACCCGTAGGCGACCGTCACCACCCGCGCCCCCGCCTCCACCAGCCGGCGGGCCATCAACAGCTGGTCGTTCCACTGCGGGGCCCCGTCGCCCTGGTGCCGCGGCGACCCGCGGCCGTACCGCTCCCGCGTCCGCTCCGGTTCCTTCGTCACGTCCAGGGCCTCGACCATCTTGCTGGTGGTGAGCACGTCGAACGCGCGGTCGTGGAATGTGTCCACCGCCAGCCCGGTGCTGCGGTCGGCGGCCTTGCGGAACGAGTCGAGATTCCCGAGCAGGGTCTTGCGGTCGGCGAGCTGGTCGGCCGGGACGGCAAGGTTCTTCATCACCGCCACCTCGTCCCCGTCGACCTTCACCGGGGCGGCGACCCGGCCGAGCATCGCCGCGCCGGGGGAGTTGTACGGTTTGTGCTGCATCGTCGGGGACAGGTCGACGAACGCCGGCATCACCGGGTCGGTCTGGCCCTGGACCCGGGCGACCACGCTGCCGAAGTGCGGTTTTTGCTCCCGTTTGGCCGCGTCCATCGTGGTGCCGGTGTAGCTCTGCCACGAGCTGTGCTCGTCCCGCTGGCCGACGAGCGACCGGACCACCACCAGCTTGTCCATGCACCGCGACAGCCGGGGCAACAGCTCGCAGACCTGTATCCCGGGGACATTCGTGCCGATCGGCTTGAACTCGCCGCGGACTTCTGCCGGGGCGTTCGGCTTGAGGTCGAACGTGTCCTGGTGGGCGAGCCCGCCGGACAGGTAGACCATGATGACGGACTTGTGCGACCGCTTCCCGGCGGCGGCTTCCGCCCGCATCAGCCCGGGGAGGGTGAGCCCGCCGACGCCGAGCGCCCCGACCTTCAGGAAGCTCCGACGGCTGATCCCATCACAGTAGCGGCGGCGCGAGCCGAGGACGGTGAGCACAAGCGGAACTCCGGAGATGGTATGGGGCGGGAAATCCGGCAGGTCCGGGTATTGTAATCGGCTTCGCCGGGCGGGAGCAATACGCTGTACGCCGGAAAGCACGCCGCCCGGGTCGGTGACCCGGGCGGGTGAGTCCAGAAATGCAACCGTGCCTGGTCATTGTTCAACGCCGCGGAATCGGTCACTCAGTTCCACGACGGCGCTCATGGCGTCTCCCCAAGACGCTGTGCCGGGTGAAGCGGCCCGGCGGACGTGCGTAATAGCCCGGTCGACACGGTCGCAACCGACGACACACGGCGGTCCTGGGTTCGCGTCCCGTGGCGCGGTCACTTCGACTTCTTGCGCTCGATCAGGGTGAACCAGTTCCCCGAACTGTCCTTCACGATCGCTTCCACCCCGTAGAACCGATCCGTCGGCGGGGCCTGGAACTCGACGCCCTTCGATTTGAGTTCCTCGTAAGTCCCCCGGCAGTCGGACGTCTCGAACACCCCGATCCGGAACGTCCCCGCGCGGACCAGCTCCCGGAGCTTGGCCGCGGTGTCGGCCGGCATCATCGGGTTCTCGACGATCGGCATCAGGACCAGCTCCAGCCCGTGCTGGGTCTTCGGGCTGACCGTCAGCCACCAGAAGCCATCCGTCCGGATATTGCTCCGGACCTCGAACCCGAGCTTGTCCCGGTAGAACGTCAGGGCCTCGTCCTGGTCCAGGACGTATATGGTCGTATGGCTGAGCTGCTCGATCATGACACGCACCTCGATCAATCTGGGGGATCGGAAAGCCGGCACGGGCAGGTTACCCGATCACCCGGGCGGGTACTTCTCGGATCTTGCTTTCCGGGGGCGGCCCGCCGAACCCGTAGGCGAAGCAGTACGGGACGAACGCCCACCCGGCCGCGGCGGGCACCGATACCCACCCGCGGACCCGCCGGCGGTACGCAGCCGGCGACCACCCGGTGCGCCGCTTGAAGAGAGTGCTGAACGACCCGAGGGACGTAAACCCGACGTCGAAACAGACGTCCGTGACCGGGCGGCCGGTGAGGACGAGGAGCTAGGACGCCCGCTCGACCCGCACCCGGGTCAGGTACTCGTGCGGGGTCTCGCCGAACACAGCGCGGAAGGACCGGAGCAGGTGCCAGGGGGAGAGGTCGATTTCGGTGGCGCAGTCGATCAGCCGGAGGGACTCCGCGTGGCAGTCGCGGATCAGGTCGCGGACCCGGCACAGCCGGGCGAGGGTCGGCGAGGACGGCATCCGGGGGTCTCCTCGTGAGGGGGCGGGTCGGCTCCCGCACCGCCTTCAAATCCCGCCAGCATAGCCCGATGTGAAACCTGAAGTAAGATGATAACCATCCCACCCCCGGAGCCTGCCGATGGACCTCACCGAGTCCCCGCAACCCCCCACGCTCGACCCCGCCGCGTTCGACCGCCTCCGGGCCGCCCTCGCCAGCGCCGGGCCGGCCGCCGCGATCGACCAGCTCATTGCCGAGCTCCGCACGGCCGAAGACTTCGGCAACCTGTTCTACGCCCTGCTCATGAAGAAGCGGGTCGAACTCGGCGTCTCGCCGTTCCCCACCGGCCCGTCGACCGACCTCCCGCCGGACACCCACGAACCCTACGAGCAGGCGATCCGCGAGGCCGGCCGGCACGTCGGCCGGATCCACCTCGACCGGGGCGAGCTGCCGAAGGCGTGGACCTTCTTCCGGATGCTCGGGGAGCCGGAGCCGGTCCGCACGGCGCTGGCGGCGTACGAGCCCAGGCCGGAAGACGACATCTACCCGGTGATCGAGATCGCGTGGCAGAACGGGGTGCTGCCGAGGAAGGGCTTCGACCTGATCCTCGACCGGCACGGGGTGTGTTCGGCGATCACGACCGTCGGCAGTTCCGACCTGAACGCGAACCCGGACCTGCGGGACTACTGCGTCGGTCGACTGGTTCGCGCACTGCACGCCCAGCTCGTTGAACGGCTGCGGAGCGACCTGGACGGCCGGGGGACGCCGGCCCCCGAAGGGGCCACCATTACCCAGATGGTCGAGGCCCACCCGGAGCTGTTCGGCGAGGACTCGTACCACATCGACACGTCACACCTGTCGAGCGTGGCGCAGATGAGCATGTACCTCCCGGCCGGGGAGGAGAACGAGCTGGCCCGGGAGCTGTGCGAGTACGGGCGGCGGCTAGCACCCAACCTCCGCGGCGGCGGGGACGCCCCGTTCGACGACACCTACGACGACTTCCTCGCGTTCCTGAACGTGATCGCCGGCATCAAGCCGGACGAAGGGCTCGAACGGTTCCGGGCGAAGGCGGCACGGGAGGCCGAAGAAGGGGCCACCTACGCCGCGCAGGTGTACGTGAACCTGCTCCTTCGCGCCGACCGCACGCGGGAGGCACTGGCCGCCGCGCGGACGTTCCTGCTCCACGAGGACGAGCGGAACCTGATCTGCCCGGGGGTGAGCGAGCTCGCCCGGCGGCTGAACGACTACGCCGCGCTGGCCGACGTCGCCAGGGACCGCAAAGACGCCGTTGGGTTCCTCGCCGGGCTGATCGCCGGGGCCGGGGTCTACCCGCCGGTGAAACCCGGGTGATGTGGGGCGGGGCGACCCCGGGCACGACATCGGAGCCGTCGTCCTCTTGAATCGCCCGGTCAGTACCGCGGCATCCCGGGGTCCACTTTCTCCGCCCAGGCCAGGATGCCGCCGGTCAGGTTCACGAGCTTCGAGTAGCCTTGTCCCTTCAGGAACTCGATCGCCTTCGCGCTCCGCATCCCGCTCTTGCAGTGGACGATCACCTCGCGGTTCTTCGGCACCTCGGCCGCCCGCGCCGGCAGCTCCGGGAGGGGCAGGAACACCGTCCCCGGAATCCGGCAGATCTGGAACTCGTTCGGGTTCCGGACGTCGAGGACGAACAGGTCCTCCCCGGCGTCGATCCGCTTCTTCAACTGCTCCGGCGTGATCTCGCTCCCGGCCGCGGCCAGGGCCGCGGGGGCCGGACCGCCGCGCACCCCGCAGAACTGCTCGTAGTCGATCAGCCCCTTGATCGTGGGGTGCGGGCCGCCCACCGGCCACTTCGGGTCGCGGCGGATCTTGAACGTCCGGAACGTCATCGAGAGGGCGTCGTAGTGCAAGAGCCGGCCGATGAGCGGCTCGCCGATGCCGAGGATCAGCTTGATGGTCTCGGTCGCCTGGATGCACCCGATCACCCCCGGCAGGATGCCGAGCACCCCGCCCTCCGCGCAGCTCGGCACCTCGCCCGGCGGCGGGGGTTCGGGGTAAAGACACCGGTAGCACGGGCCGACGGCCGGGTGGAACACCGTCGCCTGCCCGTCGAACCGGAAGATGCTCCCGTACACGTTCGGCTTGTTCAGGAGCACGCACACGTCGTTCACGAGGTACCGCGTCGGGAAGTTGTCGGTCCCGTCGACGACGACGTCGTACCCGCGGACGATCTCCACCGCGTTCTTCGACGTGAACCGCTCCTCGTGGACGACGACCGCGACTTCCGGGTTGATGTCGCGGAGCTTGTCGGCCGCGGACTGGCACTTCGACCGGCCCACGTCCCGCGTCCCGTGGATGATCTGCCGCTGGAGGTTGGACGCGTCGACGGTGTCGAAGTCGACCAGCCCGAGGGTGCCGACCCCGGCCGCGGCGAGGTACAGGGCGAGCGGGGAGCCGAGCCCGCCGGTGCCGATCACCAGCACCTTCGCGGCCTTGAGCTTCTTCTGCCCGTCGAGTCCGACCTCGGGCATGATGACGTGCCGGGAGTACCGGGCGAACTCGTTCTGGGAGAGCAACACGTCGGCCCACCGGCCGGCGACGAGATCGGGAAGGTTCATGGCGGTCCGAATGGGTGGTTGATCGGGTGCGGCTATTTTACGCCCGGCTCCTCTTCCGCCCACGCCCGGTTCGCGTCCGCGGCGATCTCCTTCCCCAGGCGCCGCGGCAAGCGGACGACCACACCCGGATACTTCTCGAACGTCAGGTCAAGCCAGGACCCAAAGATCCAGACGCGAACAACCCGGGCGGTGAGTTCCGCCCACGGGACGAAGAGCGGCGGGTGGCCGGGGCGGAAGAGGACGAAGACCGCGAGGTAAAGGCCGCGGGGGTTGGTGCCGACGGTCAGGCACCGCGAGGAGTTCGCCCACCCGAGTTTGCCGGACCGGAACCGGCGGAGGGTGCCGCGGAAGGGCTCGTCGGAGAGGTAGCGGTAGTGGCGGGCCAACCCGCCCCACCCGGAGAGGGCGCCGACCACCCACACCACGAAGCACCACCGGAGGGCGGCCCCGCCGGGGGCGACGACCGCCAGCGCCCAGGGCGGCACGATTAGACCGCGGCGAGCGCGAGCGAGCAGTTGTGCCCGCCGAACCCGAAGCTGTTCGACAGGACCCGCCGGACCCGGACCTCGCGGGCGGTGTGCGGGACGTAGTCCAGGTCGCACCCGGCCTCGACGTCCTGGTGTTGGAGGTTGATCGTCGGGTGCAGGACCCCGTGCTTCAGGCTCAGCGCGCAGGCGATCGCCTCGACCCCCCCGCTGGCCCCGAGTAGGTGCCCGATCATGCTCTTGGTGCTCGACATCATCAGGCGCTTCGCGTGCTCGCCGAACACCTTCTTCACGGCCTTCGTCTCGGCCACGTCGCCGAGCGGGGTGCTCGTCCCGTGGGCGTTGATGTACTGCACCTCGTCCGTGTTCCACCCGGCCTCGCGGACCGCCGCCCGCATGGCCTCGGCCGCCCCGATCCCGTCCTCGTGCGGGGCGGTGATGTGGTACGCGTCCGCGGTGTTCCCGCACCCGCGGACCTCGGCGTAGATCTGCGCCCCGCGGCCCTTCGCCCGCTCGTACTCCTCGAGGATGAGGATGCCGGCCCCCTCACTCAGCACGAACCCGTCGCGGTCCTTGTCGAACGGCCGGCTGGCCCGGGACGGGTCGTCGTTGCGCTCGGACAGGGCCCGGCAGGCGATGAACCCGGCCAGCCCCATCGGGGTGATCCCCGCTTCCGTCCCGCCGGTGACCATCACGTCCGCGAACCCGTCGGCGATCTGCCGCATCGCGTCCCCGATGGCGTGGGCGGCGGACGAGCAGGCGGTGCTGACGGTGGTGTTCGGGCCCCGGAGGTGGTACTGGATCGAGATGTTCCCGGCCGCCGAGTTGGCGATCATCTTGGGGATCACGAACGGGCTCAGCCGCGACGGGCCCTTCGTCCGGAGGGTCTCGTGCCCTTCCTCGAACTCCGCGATCCCGCCGATCCCGCTCCCCAGGATGCACCCGCACCGGAACGAGTCTTCGGCCCCGAAGTCGATCCCGCTGTCCCGGACCGCCTCGGCCACGGCCACGAGCGCGAACTGACTGAACCGGTCGAGCCGGCGGACGGCCCGGGCGTCGATCACCGGGTCCGGCCGGAAGGTCTTCACCTCCCCGCCGAACCGGACCTTGAACGGGCCGGTGTCGAAGGCCGTCAGCGGCGCGATCCCGCTCGCCCCGGCGAGCAGGCCCCGCCAGTATTCCGGGACGTTCAGGCCGAGCGGGTTGACGGTCCCGAGGCCGGTAATCACCACGCGGCGGCGCGTCATGGATCTCACTGTTGCGGCTTGTTCTTGATCGCGTTCTCGATGTAGTCGACCGCCTCGCCGACCGTCTTGATCTTCTCGGCCTGGTCGTCGGGGATCTGGATGTCGAACTCCTCTTCGAGCTCCATCACCAGCTCGACAATGTCGAGCGAGTCGGCCCCGATGTCCTCAATAAATGCGGTGTTCCGGGTGACCGTCTCCTTGTTCACCGCGAGGTGCTCGCACACGATCTCGATCACGCGTTGCTCGACGGACACGGTTCGACCCTCCGGGCGGTGGGCGACCCCACCGCGAGCCCCGCGACCGGCCCGGCTCCGACCGGCTGCCGCGGCACTTGGGACCTATCTGTTTCGCCCGCCACGGCCTGCGGAGGGCCGGGGCGGGATGACCCTCAAGACGAGTTCGGCTGTTCACGAACAGAAATCTACTGACGCGGCCCGGAAAAGGAAAGACTAGTCCCCGGCCCGGGGCCGTCCGGGACACGCCGGGCGAGGAATCCGAAATCCGGGACAGGAGATCCGACCCGATCCCGAAAATCGACCCCGTCGCGGCGACCGAAACAAATCGCGACCCTCGACTTCCCTTCGGCACGTCCCGGGTTGGTTTAAGTGGGGGCGGCGGTTTGGTCTGGTTTAGGAATTCGGGCCATGAATGCGAGGCCCCCCACCGTCACGCCGTGACGTTGGTGAAGTCCGCCTTCCGGTTCACCCGCTTCATCAGGCCGGCCAGGACCCGCCCCGGGCCGATCTCGTAGAACCGCTCGACCCCGGCGGCGAGGAGCCCGCGCATCGTCTCCTCCCACCGCACCGGGGAGAGCACCTGCCGCACCAACAGGGTACGGATCTCGCCCGGGTCGGTGTGCGGCCGGGCGTCCACGTTCGACCACACCGGCACCCGCGGCGGGGCGAGCTTCACCCCGGTGAGGGCGGCGGCCAGTTTCTCGTCGGCCGGCTTCATGATGTCGGTGTGGAACGCGCCCGCGACGGCCAGCCGGGTGGCGCGGATGCCGCCCTTCTCCTGGGCGATCTGTTCCACCCGCTCGATCGCCGGGAGTGCGCCGGAAATTACGGTGTTGCCGGGGCACAGGTAGTTCGCGACCTCTAGCTGCCCCGCCGGCCGGGCCTCGGCCACCAGGGCCTCGACTTCGGGCACGTCCAGTCCGATGACCGCGACCATCCCGGACGGGGTCGCCTCCGCCGCGGCCTGCATGGCCTCCCCGCGGGCCTTCACGACCTTCAACCCGTCGGCAAACGACAGCGCGCCGGCGAATACGAGGGCGGTGTACTCGCCGAGACTGAGCCCGGCGGTCGCGACGACGTCGGCCGGGGCCTCCGGGTGGGTCGCCTTGGCCTGTTCGAGGGCGGCGAGACTGGCCACGAAGATGGCCGGCTGGCTCACGTCGGTCGCGTTCAGCCGGTCGGCCGGGCCGTTCACGCAGGTCGCGAGAAGGTCGTACCCCAGGACCGCCGCGGCCTCGTCGAACAGGGCCCTGGCCGCGGGCGACGACCGGCACAGTGGACCGGCCATGCCGACCGCCTGGGCGCCTTGACCGGGGAAGAGGAACGCGGTGCGGGGCATGAAACCGGGGTCCGGGTTCGTAAGGTCCTGGCTCGCAGGGCGGAGTCGGCCGGGTGAGTGGGTGATCGGGGACTCGGCCCACGATCGGGTATCGACCCCGCGAAGCCCGCCGCGCGAGCCGGCGGAGTTCGTCTTCGACCGGCCGGCCGACGGTCGAATTGGGCTCGGTCGCGGGGACGAGTAAGGGTGAGGGCGGCGTTCAGACCGCGGACCGCCCCGTGGTAACACCCACCGCGTCCCGGGGCGATGCGAACGGTCCTACTTCCCCTGTTCCGTCTCTTCCATGTTGACCACTTCCCGGCCCTGGTACGATCCACAGTTCGGGCACAGGCGGTGCGGGAGGACCGGCTCGTTGCACCTCGGGCAGTACTGGATCTGGACCGGGGTTACGTGGTGGTGGCTCCGGCGGTGCCCCTGGCGGGACTTGGAGGTGCGTCGCTTGGGTACGGCCATGACAGTTCTCGCAGCTGATCCGGAGTACGGGGCAAGACGGTCATACTAGGACGCCGGGCAGATGGCGTCAAGCACGCCGGCCGCCTGGGCCGCACCGACGGAGATCGTATCGTAGGGGTAGGTTACACCGGCGAGTGCGATCGGACAGAGGCCGGGTTTCGAGCTTCGGAATGCGGCTTTCTCACCGAGGGTGAGTAATGGAGCAACTCTGGGCACCGTGGCGACTGGCCTACATCGTCAACGAGAAGGAGAAGGACCGTCCCCCAATCCCGGAAGAGTGCTTCATCTGTCGGGGGGTAAACGGGACCGACGACCGGGCGAACCTGCTCGTCCACCGGTCGGATCTTTCCGTCGTGATGCTGAATCGGTTCCCGTACAACAACGGCCACCTGCTCATCGCCCCGAAGGCCCACCAGGGGCGGCCCGACCAGCTGACGCCGGACGAGCTGCTCGATCTCCAACTCGTGCTGCGGCAAATGCTCGGCGTGCTCGAAAGGCGGATGTCCCCGGACGGGTTCAACGTCGGCCTGAACCTGGGGAAAGTGGCAGGCGCGGGGCTACCGGGTCATCTCCACTGGCACATCGTCCCGCGGTGGCACGGGGACACCAATTTCATGCCGGTCCTGACCGACACCAAGGTCATCGTGCAGTCCCTCGACGCCCTGTATGATTTGCTTGTGGGGGCACTGGCGGAGAGGCCGGAGCTGCGAGGATAGGACGTGGGGGCAAGTTTCCTACTTTCCCGACCCGTTGGATGCCCGACACGCGACGATGCCGAATGGATCCGACCGCTCGCTTCCTGAGACAGGACCCCGGTGAGGCGGTCGCGTTTTCGCCGGCAGCTTGACCTGCGCAGCACCTACCCAGGGGACTGTCCCGCCGAGGTATCCATGCACGGGTCGCGCGGCACCGACCAAACCGAATGCGACCGCCTTCCCGGATTCTCGTATGAGACGAGATGAGATGGCGTTTCCAACCGACCGGGCAAGTTGGAAACATGCCCCCATGAGTGTAGCCCAGAGGACGTCCACTAAACGGCCAGGGTTGACCCCCGGCCACCGACACCATGTCCCACACTCCCCCGACGACCGCCGACTGGTACGACCACGAGGACGGCTGGCTCGCCCCGTACGCCATGCGGTCCGCGCTGAGCCGGGGGCGGAGGCACCCGGAACCGGACCACCCGTACCGGTCGCTCTACCAGCGCGACCGCGAGCGGATCGTCCACTGCACGGCGTTCCGCCGGATGACCGGTAAAACCCAGGTCTTCGTCGCGTCCGTCAACGACCACCACCGCACCCGGCTCACCCACACGCTCGAAGTCACCCAGATCGCCCGGACCGTCGCCCGCCGGCTCCGGCTGAACGAGGAGCTGACCGAGGCCATCGCCCTCGCCCACGACATCGGCCACCCGCCCTTCGGCCACGCCGGGGAGGCCGCCCTCGACGACTGCCTGAAAGGGCACGGCGGGTTCGACCACAACCTCTTCGGGCTCCGCCGGGTGGACGAACTGGAAGAGCGGTACCCGGACTTCCCCGGGCTGAACCTGTCGTTCGAGGTCCGCGAGGCGTTCGTCAAGCACAGCGGGCGGGCCGACGCCCCCGAGTGCGCGGAGTTCCGGGGGTCCGGCGGGCCGCTGCTCGAAGCCCAGGTGGTCGACGTGGTCGACAGCCTCGCCTACGACACCCACGACACCGACGACGCCCTCGGGCTCGGGTTCATCACCCTCGACGAACTGACCGGGGTCGAGTTCTGGCGCCGGGCGGCCGAGCGCGTCGGCCGGCACACCCCGGGCCTATCCGGGAACCCATTCCGCACCGCCGTCGTCCGAGAGTTGTTGAGCTGGCAGGTGACCGATCTGCTCGACGAGACGACCCGCCGGATCGCGACCGCGAACGTCCGGGGGGTGGACGACGTCCGGTCCGCGTCCGCCGCCCTGGTGGGGTTCTCGGCCGAGATCCGTCAGCTCAAGGCCGGGCTGGAGCGGTTCCTCCGCGAACGGGTGTACAGTCACCACCGGGTGCTGCGGATGACGGCCAACGGGAAGCGCCTGTTACAGGCCCTGTTCGCCGAGTACGTCCGGTCGCCGGAACTCCTGCCCGAAAAGCACCTGCGGCGGTGGACCGGGGCGGACGCACTGGTCGGCCCCCCGCCCCCCGGGTGGGTCACCGCGAACCGCCAGCCCCTGTCCGGGCTGGAACGGGTCGTCGGCGATTACCTGGCAGGGATGACCGACCGGTACGCGCAACAGGAATACCGACATCTGTTTCTGCCGTCGACCGAACTATAAGATACACCGCGGGGGACAACCCCCCGCGTCGAGCCGCCCGCGCCGGACGCCTGCCGGCGAATATCGGGGGACACGTGTCCCGCCCCGTCGCCGACCCGCACCCGAGGATCCTCATGCTCTTGTGGCTACTCCGCGGCGCTTACGTGGCCCTGCTGTTGGGTGTGGCGGTGTACGTCGCGAACGTGTTCGTGTCGGCCCAGGAGCCTGCGAACGCGATCATTTTTCCGCTCGTCGTCGTGGGGCTCGGCGGCCTCGTCCTGCTCACGGACGTCCGGGAGAGGCAGAAGCAGATCACCACCATCTCGGCGATCTACTTCGGGTTGTTGCTCGGGCTGCTCCTCGGCTGGCTGTTCTCAATGGCCCTGGTCCCGCTTTTGGACTCCGCGTTCGGCAAGCAGGAGATCACCCAGCTCGGCCGGGTGCTGCTCACCCTGATCAGCTGTTATGTGACGATTTCAACGCTCCTGCAGACCAAGGACGAATTTCGGTTCATTATCCCGTATGTCGAATTTTCCAAGCAGGTGAAGGGCGGCCGGCCGCTGGTCCTCGATACCAGCGTAATCATCGACGGCCGGATCGCCGACGTGTGCGATACTCGATTGATCGACACCCGCCTGCTCGTCCCCCGGTTCGTCCTCCAGGAACTCCAGGCCGTCGCCGACAGCTCGGACAAACTCAAGAGGAACCGCGGCCGCCGCGGGCTGGACGTCCTCAAACGCCTCCAGTCCAACCCGAAGGTCGACCTCCAGATGCACGACGGGAACGTGCCGGAGCTGCGGACCGGGGAGCGGATCCGGGTGGACGAACGGCTGGTGATCCTGGCGAAGGCGCTCGGCGCCCGGGTGGTGACGAACGACTTCAACCTGAACAAGATCGCCCAGCTCCAGGGCGTCGACGTCATCAACCTGAACGAGCTGGCGAACGCCCTGAAGACGGTCGCCCTGCCGGGCGAGCTGCTCCCGGTCCGGCTGGTCAAGCCGGGCGACCAGATCGGCCAGGGCATCGGGTATCTCGAAGACGGCACGATGGTGGTGGTGGAGCAGGGGCGGGCCCTGATCGGACAGGAGGTCTCGATCGTGGTGACGAGCGTCCTCCAGACGCCGGCCGGGCGAATGATCTTCGGCCGCCCGGACCAGCGGGCGTCCGGGTCGCACACCCCGAACCCCGGCCCGAACGTCACCCCGCCGTCCGGGCAGGGGCCCGGGCTGAGTGGCGAAGGCCCCCGCGGCGGGTCCGGGCCGCACGACCCGCTCCGCGGGTCGGACATCGGGAAGACCTGACCGGGTGAGGGTCGAACCCGGGCCGACGGTCGAACCCACGGGCCGCCCCGTGGGTTCTGTGTTTTCCGGTGGCGTCCGCCCGCCCCGCGGGCGGACGCCACCCCATTCCGACGGAGGGCCGGGTATGCGACGGGTTCTGACGATCGGGTTGTACGCGGCCGGGGTCGGGCTGATCGGGTGGGCGGGGGCGCTCGCCCCGGGCAACCCGCCGGCCGAGAAGGCCGAGAAGAAGGGCGGGGCCGACGCCCTCCCCCCGCCGGCCGGCTCGGACGTGGAACTCGTCGAGCGGGCGATCACCGCCCGGCGGGAGTACGAGGCGAGCCTGCGGAAACTCCGCGAGCACTACTCCCGGGTCGGGGACAAGCTCCGGGTGAAGTGGGCCGAGGAGGAACTGATGGGGTTCCACCTCATGTTCAAGCCGTCGTACAACCTCGACGTCCAGGACGTGCCCCCGCCGAGCCTGGAGGCGAAGGTGAACGTCCGGGAGGCGAACGACCTGTACAAGGCGGCGATGGAGTACAAGGGGAAGGGGCTCGGGAACGACTACATCCTGAACATGCGGCGGGCCGAGGTCCTGCTGCGGGATATCCTGGAGCGGCACCCGAACTCGGACAAGATCGCGGACGTGGCGTACCAGCTGGGCGAAGTGTACGAGAGCCGGGCGTACAAGCAGCACGACCGGGCCGCCCGGTACTACGAGCGGTCGTTCCAGTGGATGAAGGGTACGCGGACCGACGCCCGGCTCCGGGCCGCGGTCATCTACGACCGCCAGCTGAACGAGCGGTCGAAGGCGATTACCCTCTACCGGGACGTGGTCGAACACGACACCGACCCGGACCGGATCAAGACCGCCGAAAAGCGGCTGGCCGAGCTGACCGGCGGGAAGAAGTAAAGGAACCTAACCCCCCAACCCCCTTCCCTGAAAAGGAAGGGGGAGAAAGCACCACCGCGGTTTTCCTCCCCTCCCTTCTTAGGGGAGGGGTTGGGGGAGGGGTTTCCGGCGCTACCGCCCCATAGAATGCCGGGATGCCGCTGCCCCCGAACCACTTCCGCTGGCCGATCTTTCTCTCGATCCTGGCGGCGATCCTGACGATCGGGATGAAGGGGACGGCGTACGCCCTGACCGGCTCCGTCAGCCTTCTCTCCGACGCCCTCGAATCCGGGGTGAACCTGCTCGCCGCGGTGGCAGCGTACGTCTCGCTCCTGTACGCCGCCCGGCCGGCCGACGCGACGCACACCTACGGGCACGAGAAGATCGAGTTCCTCTCCAGCGGGCTCGAAGGTGCCCTCATCCTCGCCGCCGGGCTCGGTACGGCGGGCTACGCGGCCCACCGGCTTGTCTACCGGCAGCCCCTGGAAGCGATCGAAACCGGTGCCCTGATCACCCTCGCCGCGGCGGCGGTGAACTTCGTCGTCGCCCGGGTGCTGCTCCGCTACGGGCGGAAGTACCGGTCGATCGTCCTGGAGGCGGACGGCAAGCACCTGATGTCGGACGTGGTCACGTCGGTCGGGGTGGTCGCCGGGCTCGGGCTGGTGCTCCTCACCAAACTGGATTTCCTCGACCCGGTGCTGGCAATCGCGGTCGGCCTGAACATCACGTGGACGGGGAGCGAGCTGATCCGCCGGTCGTTCGACGGGCTGATGGACCACGCCCTCCCCCCGGCCGAGCAGGAGCAGATCCGGGCGGTGATCCAGGCCCACCTGCCGGCGGGGGCGACCTTCCACGCCCTCCGGACCCGGCAGGCCGGGGCCCGGCGGTTCGCCGAGTTCCACCTGCTCGTGGACGGCGATATCCCCGTCCGGGAAGCACACGACCTGGCCCACCGGGTCGAGGACGCGTTGACCACCGCCCTCTTCGGGCTTGAGGTGGTGATCCACGTCGAGCCGGTGGACGAGCAGGCGTCGTGGGAGCCCGAGTACCTGAAACAGCTGGGGGAAGAGGGGACGCCGCCCGGGTAGGAGTCCCACCGGCGAACACCGATGACCACCGACACCCTCCGATCACTTCTGGACTCGTCCGCCCTCTGGACGGTCACCGCCGGGGCGGCCGGGCTCGGGCTGGTCGCCGGGGCGGTCGGGTCGTTCGCCGTCCTCCGCCGGCAGAGCTTGCAGGGGGACGTGATCTCGCACGCGGCCCTCCCGGGGCTCGCGGTCGCGTTCCTGCTCGGCGCGCGGGAGCCGGTCTTCCTGATCCTCGGCGGGGCGGTGACCGGCTGGGCGGCGATGGTCCTGGTCGGCGCGGTGAGCCGGCGGTCGCGGGTCCCGGTCGACGCCGCGCTGGGCACCGCCCTGTCCGTGTTCTTTGGCCTCGGGCTGGTGCTATTGACGTACGCCCAGCGGCACGTGCCCGACGCCTCGCGGCACCCGCTCGAGCGATACCTGTTCGGCCAGGCCGCCCTACTGCGGGAAGAAGACCTGCGGGTGATCGGGTATCTCGGGGCGGCGGCGCTGGCCCTCCTGGCCGCGTTCTGGAAGGAGTTCAAGCTGCTGAGCTTCGACGCGGACTTTGCCGCCAGCATCGGGCGGCCGGTCCGCCTCCTCGACCTCCTCCTGACGACGCTGACGGTGACGGCGGTGGTGATCGGCCTGAAGGCGGTCGGGGTGGTGCTGATGACCGCACTCCTGATCGCCCCGGCGGCCGCCGCCCGGCAGTGGACGAACCGGCTCGGGGTGATGGTCGTCCTGGCCGGCCTGTTCGGGGCGGCGGCCGGGGCGGGGGGGACGGTGTTCAGCCACCTGGCCGGCGGGGGGGTGCCGACGGGGCCGACCGTCGTGCTGTCTGCGACCGCCCTCGTCGTGCTGTCGCTCCTGTTCGGCACCGCCCGCGGGGTGGCGTGGGTCGCGATTCGCACCCGCCTCAGCCCGGCGGGCGGCCGTGCCCCTGCCACCCGCTGAGCCATGCTCTACACGCAATCCGCGTTCGAAATCACTCTGGTACTGGTCGTGGTCGCGGCGGCGTGTGCGCTGCCGGGGGTGTTCCTGGTGCTGCGGCGGATGGCGCTCGTCAGCGACGCGATCGGCCACGTCCTTCTGTTCGGCATCGTGCTCGCGTACTTCGCCACCCGCGACGCGGATTCGCCGTGGCTCCTCGTCGGCGCGGCGGCGGCGGGGATGCTTACGGTCGTACTCGTGGAGCTGCTCCAGCGCACCCAGCTGGTGAAGGCAGACGCGGCGGTCGGGCTGGCATTCCCCGCCCTGTTCGCGGCCGGGGTGCTGCTCGCTTCGGTGTACCTGCGGAACACACACCTGGACATCGACGCCGTCCTCCTCGGGCAGCCCGAGCTCGCCACGGAACCGCGGTGGTGGATCGACGGCGTGCCGGTGAAGCCGTTGTGGGTGATGGCCGCCGTCCTGACACTGAACGCCGCTCTCCTCCTGCTCTTCTACAAGGAGCTGAAGCTGACCACGTTCGACCCCGGGCTTGCGGCCGCCCTTGGGTTTCGACCGGGACTCGTCCACTACGGCCTGATGGTGACGGTGTCGGTGACCGCGGTCGCGGCGTTCGACGCGGTCGGGCCGGTGCTGGTGGTCGGGTTCTTCGTGGTCCCGGCGGCGGCCGCGCTCCTCCTCACGGAGCGCCTGGCGGTCGTGCTGGGGGTCGCCGTCCTGGTCGGGGCCGCCGGGGCGGCGGCCGGTACTCATCTCGCCATCCGGTTCGACACGAACATCGCCGGGATGGTGGCGACGGTGCTCGGGCTGATCTTCGCGGGCGTGTTCGTGGCCTCGCCGGGCCGCGGGCTCCTGGCGCAGGCCGCCCGGCGGTGGCGGCAGGCGCGGGCGTTCCACGAGACGATGCTGGCAGTCCACCTGTTCCAGCACGAGAACACGCCCGCCGAGCCGGACGAAGCCCGAACGGACGGGCTATACCGTCACCTGCGATGGCCGGCGGGGCAGATCGCCGCCGTGGTCTGCCGGGCCGAGCGGCATGGGCTCGTGAGACGGGATGGGGACTGGCTCAGGTTGACCGACGCGGGGCGCGCCCGGGCCCGGACGATTCTCGTCGAGCGGGGGGCGTGAGCCCTCAACTTGTACCACAAGTTGGGGTTGACTGGGGATGGGTTTTGGGGGTCCGCTATCTGCCTCACTCAGGAGGCTCGGCCATCATCACCCCCACCGCACCCCCGAGTTTCGGGCACCTTCCCTTCTCGGGACTTGACTTGGGCGACGCCCGGGTGAACCAGCGGGTCATCGACCTGGCCGACATCCTCGCCGCCGCCGCGTCCGGGTCCTGGCCGGACACGTTCGCCAGCCCCGGCGGTTACCGCGCCTTCCGGCGGGTCGTCAGCCGTCCCCGGGCCACACCCGCGTCCGTCCGAGCCGCTCACACCCGCCTGACCCGGGACCGCATGGCCCGGGCCGAACACCTCGTCCTGGTCCTCCACGGCACCACCGAACTCGACTTCTCCGGGCGGGCAGTCCCGGGGCGCGGGCCGATCGGCCATGGGGGCGGGCGGGGGTGGAGGTGTCACAACACCCCGGCCGTCGACCCCCGGACCGGGGCCGTCCTCGGGTTGGCCCACCCGATCCTGCACCGGCGGACCGCCCCGGGGGTGACGGCGGCCGAGGGGGTGGCCGGGAAGCGGGCCCGGGTCGACCGGGAGAGCCGACTGTGGTGGGATGGGGTGACCGCGGTCGGCGACGCCCCGGCCGGGCGGACGTGGGTTCATGTGTGCGACCGGGGGCCGACACCTCCGAGTTCCTCCAGCAGATGACGACCGCCGGGCGGGGGTTCGTGGTCCGGTCGACGGCGAACCGCCGGCGGGCCGTGGCCGGCGGGCGGGCGGCGGAGTGGCACGACCGGATGCGTGACCGTCCGGCCCAAGCCGGCTGGCCGGGGGAGGCCCGGGAGGCCGGCCCTGGCGGCGGCGGTCGGGATCACGACGGTGCTGGCGGTCGGGCTCCTGGAGTGGCGGGACCGGGCGCGGACCCCGGCCGGCCAGGAGGACCCGGCGGCGGACGTGGTGGGTCCGCCGGTGGTCCGGGTCCTGAGCGTGTGGCGGCTGGGGGTGGCGAGGTCGGGGTGGACGGTCCGGGAGTTCCTCCGGGCGTTGGGTCGCTCGGGTGGTCACATGAACCGCCCGAGCGACGGGGTCCCCGGTTGGCAGGCCCGGTGGCGTGGACTCCGCAAGCTCCGACCGATGCTCGCCTACGACAAAAAATCTACACCAACTTGTGGTACAAGTTGATGGCTCACGCCCCCCGAGTTACGCTGGCGTGAACCGGGAAGTTCCCGTTCACTCGGGGGCTCATGCCCCTTCGCCATTCACTCGGAGACCCCCCATGCGTTCCCTCTCCTGCGTGCTCGTTCTCGTCGCGGCAACCGTTGCCGGCGCGGCCGGTGCCGACCCGTGGAAACTCGACGACCAGTTCAAGGCCGCCAAGCCCGACGACCTGAAGGACGTCCTGACCACCCCGGCGCCGAAGGGCGCGGTCGTCCTGTTCGACGGCAAGGACTTCGCCAGCTGGGTCAAGAAGGACGGCAAGAGCGAGGTGAAGTGGACCCTCCGCGAGGGTGGCGTGATGGAAGGGGTGAAGGGCCACGGCGACATCATCACCCAGGAGAAGTTCGACGGGAAGTTCAAGCTTCACGTCGAGTTCCGGGTCCCGTATGAGCCGGGCGGACAGGGCCAGGGGCGGGGCAACAGCGGGGTGTACGTCCAGGGTCGGTACGAGGTGCAGGTGCTCGACAGTTACGGACTCAAGAGCGGAAAGAACGACTGCGGCGCGATCTACGGCGTCGCCGCCCCGGCGGTGAACGCCTGCAAGGCGCCGACCGTCTGGCAGAGCTATGACATCGAGTTCACCGCCCCCAAATTTGAAAACGGCAAGAAGGCCGAACCTGCCCGCATGTCGGTGTATCATAACGGCGTGAAGGTCCACGACGACGTCCCAATCCCGGTGGATAACACCACCTCCGGGCTCGGGGGGGATCCGTCCACGCCCGGCCCGATCCTGCTCCAGGACCACGGCCACCCCGTTCAGTACCGGAACGTCTGGCTCGTCAAATAACGCGGAGTACGGAATGCGGAATGCGGAATGGAAGATCCCAGACGCGGAGTCCGAAACCCTTCCATTTGTCCCGCTTACCGAGCCGCCTACCCTCCCGCAGTCCGAAAGCAGTATCCCGCTCTCGCCCGCCCCGGGCGGGTCCCGGGAGCTGCTCGCCCTCGCGCTCCCGCTGATCGTCAGCCAGAGCTTCATGACGGTGCAGGTCCTGGTCGATACCCTCCTCCTCGCCCGGCACGACACGGACGAGATGGCCGCCTCGTTCCCGGCGGTGATGTGGTACTGGCTCGGGTTCGGCCTGCTCCAGGTGACCGCCGGGTATACGTCCACGTTCGTCGCCCAGTACACCGGGGCCGGCCGCCCGCACCGGGTCGGGCCGGCCGTCTGGCAGGGCATCCACTTCGGGGTCGTCGCCGGGCTCCTGTTCCTGGTGATGATTCCGGCGGCCCCGGCCCTGATCGGCCTCGGCGGGCACGCCCCGGAGTTGCAACGCCTGGAAGTCACCTACCTGCGGTGCCTCGCGTTCGCGGCCTTGCCGATGCTGGTGATGTCCGCGATCAACGGGTTCTTCTCCGGCCGCGGGCAGACGTGGACGGTCCTCGGGATCGAGGCGTTCGGGACGGCGGTCAACGTCGGGCTCGCGCTCCTGCTGATCTTCGGCCGGTGGGGGTTCCCGGAGCTGGGGATCGCCGGGGCCGGGTGGGCGACGGTGGCCGGGTCGTGGGCGTCGGCCCTGCTCGCGGTCGGGCTGTTCCTGAGGCGGGAATATCGGACCGCGTTCAACACCCTGAGTGGGTGGCGGCCGGAGCGGGACCTGTTCCGCCGGCTCATGCGGTACGGCGGCCCGGCCGGGCTCCAGGTCTTCCTCGACGTCCTGGTCTTCAACGCCTTCGTCCAGCTCGTCGGCCAGCTCGGGGACGCGGCCCTGGGGGCGACCACCCTGACCGTCCGGTTCAACATGATCGCCTTCCTGCCGATGATGGGGATGGGGCAGGCGGTGAGTATCCTGGTCGGCCAGCGGCTCGGGGCGGACCGCCCGGACCTGGCCGAGAAGAGCACGTACACCGGCCTCCGGTGGGTGTTCGGGTACATGTGCCTGGTGGCCGCCACATACCTCCTCGTCCCGGGGGGCCTGGTAGCCGGGTTCGAGCCGGAGAACGACCCCGAGAAGTTCGCCGCGATCGCCGCCGTAGTCCCAACTTTGCTGGTCTGCGTGGCGATTTATTCACTGGCGGACGCGGTGAACGTGACCTTCGCGTTCGCCCTCCGGGGGGCCGGGGACACCCGATTCGTAACCTGGCTGACGTTCGCCCTGGCCTGGCCGGTGATGGTCGTCCCGACGTACCTCGTGGTGGTAAACGGCGGGAGCCTGTACTGGGCGTGGGGGTTCGCGACCGCGTTCATCGTCACGATGGCGGCCTGTTTCGCCTGGCGGTTCCGGTCCGGGAAGTGGAAGACGATGCGGGTGATCGAACCCGGCCTGGGAGAGGACCCGGAAAGATCGGAAAGTTCACCACAAAGGCACGAAGATCACACAAAGGACACAAAGAAGTAGAAATCGTCTCCTGTTCTCTTTGTGATCTTTGTGTCCCCTTTGTGCCTTTGTGGTCAATCTTTCTTCTGCTTTTTCAGCACCGCCAGCTGGGCGTTACCGACGTCCCACATGTAGTGCCCGATCTTGTACTTCTCGACCGCGGTCGTGAGGTGGTCGAGGGCCTTCTTCTCGTCCTTCTCGGATTCGTAGTACAGGGCGACGTACAGGTGGGCGTAGAACCGGGCCTCGGTCAACGCCTCGCCCTCGAGCTTCGCGGCCTCGGCGGAGTCGATGACGTCCTGGGGCTTGAGCTTCCCGGCGAACAGATCCAGGACCTGTTTCATCGGCACCCGGGCGTCCCGGGTGACCGGGATCAGGTCCTCGCGGGCCTTCTTCGGGGTGTTCGCCCGGGCGTTGCACAGGTAGTGCCAGGCCGAGTTCTCCACGTCCTCCGGGTTCACCGTCCGGTGCAGGTCGAACTGCTTCCGCCCGTCGTCGAACCGGCCGGCGTAGTACAGGGCGATCCCCCGCCGCCAGTGTTCCGGGGCGAACTTCGGCTTCATTTCCAGGAACGTGTCGAAGTCGGCGATCGCCTCCTTGAACTTGCCGAGCTTCAGCTGCGCGTCGCCGCGGCGGTCGTAGGCCACGGCCAGCTTCGGGTCGCGGTCGATCGCCGCCGTGAACGCCGTCACCGCGGCCGCGTTCTCCCGCAGGGCGGCCCGGGCCGACCCGGCGACGAATGGAGCCCTGGCGGCTTTCGGGTCGAGCTTGGCCGCCTTGTCGGCCAACTCGGCGGCCTCCTTGTACTTCCCGGCATCGAACGCGGCGACCGCGTCTTCGAGCACCTTCTCGGGCTTGTCGGCGGCGGCGGCCGCGACGAGCGTGGCGGCGAACAGGCCCGCGGCGAAGAGCGTACGCATGAAAGAGCCTCCGGGGTGGATGGGAGGATGGTACCCGTTCCGCCGGCCGCGGGCAACGCGGCGATGCCCGGCCGGGCGGGGGTGAGCCTCCCGATACCCCAGACCATATAACACACCTCGTACTCACACCGGATCATTAGACGGAGGGCCGTGCATGGCCGCGGGGCAGAATAAGGATCAGGCGGACGGGGTGGACAAGGGTAAACTGACGACGGTCCTGGTCCCGGTCGCCGGGGTGGCGCTGATCGTCATCCTGGTAGTCGTGGTAGCGGCCACGTCGGACTCGCCGACGAAGTCGACCGAGAAAGGCGGGAAGGGGACCGCAAGTACTACCCGACCGCGGCGGGAGAAGCCTGCGGACCTGACCAAACTGTCGGACGGGACGGCCACGGGGGCCGATGACCCGGAGCTGAAGCCCATCGGCGACCGCGGGCTGAAGTACCGCGACCTCAAGGTGGGGGACGGGGAGGAGGTCCGGCACGGGGCCCGGGTCACGGTCGACTACACCGGCTGGCTCCCGAACAAAACGCAGTTTTTCGATTCGAGCTGGAAGAATCCCGAGCCCACCAGCTTCGGCCTGGACCAGGTGGTCAAGGGGTGGGGCGAGGGAATCCCCGGGATGAAGGTCGGCGGGATCCGGAAGCTGGTGATCCCGCCGGAACTTGGGTACGCCGAGCGTGGGGCCGGGAAGGACATCCCGCCGAACGCGACACTGGTCTTCGAGGTAGAAGTCCTCGGGGTGAATCAGTAGATGCGGTCCGGGCGGGTCCGGCTCCCGACCCCTACCGCTGCACCCGGGCCGACCCGCCCTTGGCGAACGTCTCGACCTCGTCGAGCCGGGCCATGGTCACGTCGCCGTGGTAGGTGGTGAGCAGGGCCCCGTGCGCCCAGCCCAGGCGCAAGGCCTCCTCCGGGTGGCGGCCGGTCAGCAGGCCGTAGATGCAGCCGGCCGCGAACCCGTCCCCGCCGCCGATCCGGTCGATCACATCGAGGTGGCACGTCGGGCTCACGTACCGCTGCCCGTCCAGCCACAGCACCGCCGCCCAGTCGTGCCGGTTCGTCGAGTGGACCTCGCGGAGCGTCGTGGCCACCAGCTTGACGTTCGGGAACTCCTTCACTGTCGCCTCGATCATCCCGAAGAACACGTCCGGATCGAGTTTCGACTCGGCCTTCTTGACCACCTCCGGGCCCTTCACCCCGAGTCCCTTCTGCATGTCCTCCTCGTTCCCGATCAGGCAGTCGACGTGGGAGACGATCCGCCGCAGGGTCTGGACGGCCCGGGCGTCCCCGCCGGCCGCCGACCACAGCTTCGCCCGGTAGTTCAGGTCGAAGGACACGACCGCCCCCTGGGCCTTGGCCGCCTTGATCCCCTCGATAATGAGCTCCGGGGTGGTTTCGGAAAGCGCCGCGAAGATCCCGCCGGAGTGGAACCACCGGACCCCACCGGCCAGGATCGTCTTCCAGTCGAAATCGCCGGGTTTCAGCTGCGCGGCGGCCTCGTTCGCCCGGTTGTAGAACACGACCGGCCCGCGGACCCCGTGCCCGCGGTCGCTAAAAACGGTGGCGAGGTTCGGCCCGCGGACCCCGTCGTGGTCGAACCACTTGTAATACGGGATCACGCCGGTCTCGCGGAGCCGGGCCTGTACCAGTTCCCCGATCCCGTACTTCACCATTGCGGTGGCGACCCCGGTCCGCAGCCCGAAGCAGTCCGACAGGTTGGCGGCGACGTTGTACTCGCCCCCGGACACGTGGACGTCGAACGACCGGGCCTTGCGGAACGGGACGACCCCCGGGTCGAGCCGGTGGACGAGTGCCCCGAGGGCGAGGAAGTCGAGGGCGGAGGAATCCTGGCGGATGGGGAGCGGCATGGGGTCATTCCGAAGGTGGCAGGCCGGCCACAGGACAGAGCCCCGGCCGGGCGGATAACGGAGTGGGTTCAGGGGTTAGGGTACGCCAGGCGCCGGAGGGGACAAGCTAACGGGCTGGCTCCGGCTCGCCACTTCTCATCGCCGGGACCGAACGTGAGCCGTCAGGCCAGGTGGGGGGCGGTCAAGGGCGCCCGGAGCCGGTCGTAACCAGCTTGAGGGTGACGTTGCCCAGCTGATCGGTCGCCCGCCGACCGTGGGCGACCCACTCCCGGTACTTCCGAGCTTGGTTGACCTTTTCGATCAGGTCTTTACTCACCTGAACCGTATACGATTCCAGAATCCGGTTGAAGTATCCCTCGTTTAAATCGACATCATTCAAGCGGGGGTGTATGGGAATCGAACCCACTGAGAGCGTTGTTCACACCCTCCACAGGTTTTGAAGACCAGGGCCGGCACCAGCCGTGCAAACACCCCCGTAACGACCCAACCCATTGTAAGGCCCGTAGAACCGCGGGACAGACGGCCTCTTGGCGTTTCGGGGGTGGGCCGCCCGGCCCGCGGAAGCGGAGACATTGACGGCATTCGAGAGCCATTCCGAGTCCCGCTGCCGACAGGCACACGACAATCGCGCCCCTCGTGTAGGTCAATCATCCGTCCGTCCACCGGAGCCGGGTGAATTTGGGCCCGTTGCGCGGAATGCCGCAATGGATGAAGATGTGTCGTGTGCTCTTCAATTATAGATTCGATGCGCAGCAAATCAAGACGTACTTGTTTAGCGGGTCATACCGTTGATATCATGGTGTTTTCGCGGCCTTACTGGCTCAAAATCGCCTTTCCAGCCACATATTTTGAAAAGACCCGCTGCCGACCTCGAGCAAAACCGCCATATTTTCGAGGCTTTCAAACCGACCAGATAGTGTGCGTGCGATCAGGTAGACCCGCTATACAAGTAC
>JAQGHQ010000003.1 GCA_028288765.1 Gemmataceae bacterium
GGGTGGGTCGAGTCTTCGAGGCCCACGGGGCTGGGAAGACGTGGGCCTCGAAGACTCGACCCACCCTACAAGAACTTGGAACTTGGAACCCGGACCTTCTGGATTCACCTCCGTTCGGCCCGGCGGAATGCGTCCCGTAGCGCGTCCGGGGTCGGCATCCCGTGGATCAGCTTGTCCTGCACCCAGATCAGCGGCAGGCCCGGCCCCGCCGTCCGGGCCCACGCCACCGTGGCATCCATTTCGGCGTCCGTCCCCGGGTCGGCTACCACCCGGTCGTACGCGCCGAGGTCCAGCCCGAGCGACCCGGCCAGCCGGCGGCACCCTTGCGGGGTCCGGTCCTCGGTCGCGAACAGGGCCGCGGCCATCTCCTCGCCCTTCCCCTGCCGGCCCGCCGCCAGGTAGGCCCGGCCGGCCGGCCGGGCGTTCGGGTGCCTGGGCATCGGGGCGACCAGTCGGACGAAGTGGAGCCCGTTCCGTTCCCGGATGACCTCGCGCAGGACCGGGTCGGCCCCCCGGCAGTGCGGGCAATCGAAGTCGGTCACCTCGACCACGGTGATCTTACCCGGCACCCGGTGGGCGACGACCGGCTCCGGGGGCGGCGGGTCGGTCGCCGCCCAGTCCAAGAACACCGGGGCACCGACGATCAGGCCGGCGGCCCCGAGCCACGCCGCCCGGCGTCGCCAGGAGACCTCGGGCGGTACGAACCGGCCCGCGAGGGCGATCGCGGCCAGCCCGACCCCGCACAAATCCGCGACCAGGCAGAGCTGGCAGACGCGGCCGAGGACCAGCAGCTGGACGACCACCAGGGCGAGCCCCACCGCCCCGGCCGCCCACGCGAGCGGACGGAGGAGGGCGAACGGCCGGGAGCCCGGGACGAGCGAGAGCCCGAGGACCAGCCCGAACCCGGCCACCCCGACGGCCGGGAGCGGGACCCCGAGCGGGCGAGCGTAGACCGAGGCCGCGACCTCGTCGCACCCGGTCCCGAACCCGCAGAACTCGTGGGCGTCGAACAGGGCCTCGGCCAGCCCGGCCCCGGAGGCCGCGAGGGCGATCAGGCAGAGGGCGCGGAAGGCGGTCAGTCGGGAACGCATGGGTCAGCGGCCTCGTCGCCGGTGTGTGATTCGCCCCGGTCGCCCCGCGGCTACCGCCGGACGACTTGCCAGATCCCGCCGAGCGTTTCGTGCAAGGCGGTCTCCGCCCGCGCCAGGTTTCCGGCGGACGGGAGGGCCTGTAGGGTCGGGTACTCGGCCGCCGCAACCTGATGGCTGGTCGGGGCCGGGACCAGCTGGTGCCCCCGGTCGTGGCACGGCCACACGGCCCGGGGCATGTGGGACGCGGACGTGACCAGGACGAACCGGGCGGTCCCGACCGTCCGGCGGATGACCTCGCCCTCCGCCGCCCCGGCGCCGACCACCACGTCCGCCGGGGGGACCCCGAGCGCGACCGCCAGGTCGGTCATCGCCTGAACGCGCCCGTCCCCAGCCCCGCCGATCAGCAGGCCGACGAGCAGGAGTTCCAGGCAGATGCTCAGGGGAGAGAATAGCCAGGCGACGTAGCGGGCCAGCAACACCGGGTCGTACTCGCGGGAGCGGCAGGAGCCAGGGGGCGTGGAAGCGGTGTGAGAGTAGTCCACGGCGCCGCCGCGGGCAAGTGCCCCGCACTGGTGATGGACCTCACTGTGACCGACCCCGGCGACTTCACCAGACTTTCACTTCACCGCGAGGAACCCCTCTTAAAATCGCCGCTGAATTCTCCAACCCGCTCGCGGTCCTCGGCCGGATCCTGGACCACGGGACCGTGCTCACTTGAGGGCAGTGCTTCATCGGGAGTCTGTTCTCGATCGGGGTGGCGGAATCCCGACGGCATGGAAGCGGATACACTACCCGGATTGCCAGGTTGGCCGCGATGTTATCAGAACGACATCACTCGGTTCCGGTCGATTCGCCATTGGGAGCGGTGTTTTCGGGACGACCGAACGCACCCGGCTTACGCCCTCGTGGCAGGCCGAGTCCGCCATCCTGATACAGGGCAGGTCCACTCCACGTGCCGGTGGGGGCGCGGGTATGAGGCTTTCGGTCGCGTTGTGTACGTACAACGGCGAGCGGTTCCTGCCGGAGCAACTCGCCAGCATCCGGGGGCAAACGCGCCCCCCGGACGAACTCGTGGTCTGCGACGACGTCTCGGCCGACCGCTCCGCCGCCATCGCCCGGGAGTTCGCCGGACGGGCGCCCTTCCCGGTGCGAATCGAGGTGAACGAAACGAATCTGGGATCGACGCGAAACTTCAACCGGGCGGTCGGGCTCTGCACGGGAGACGTGATCGTCCTTGCCGACCAGGATGACGTCTGGCTCCCCCACAAACTCGCCGCGCTGGAGGCGGCGCTGGCCGCCGACCGGGACGCGGGGTTCGTCTTCAGCGACGCCCAAATGGTGGACGAGCAGTTGAACCCACTCGGGTACGCCCTCTGGGATGCCGTCCGATTTCGGCCGCGGGAGCAGGAGCGGTTCCGCCGCGGGGCCGCGTTCGAGGCGCTCCTCCGGCGGTATCGGGTGACCGGGGCCACCATGGCTTTCCGGGCCGTCTACCGCGACCTCGTCCTGCCGATCCCCCAGGAGTGGGTCCACGACGCCTGGATCTCCCTGCTGATTTCGGCGGTGGGACGGTGCGCCTTGGTGACGGACCCGCTCATTCAGTACCGCCAGCACGCCCGTCAACAGCTCGGGGAAAAGAAACGCGGGTTGTACGGACAGTACCTCGTGGCCCGGACCATGAGTCGAAAGACGTACGAGGCGGTGGCGTCGCGCTACGCCGCCGCGCTGGAGCGCCTCCGCCACGTCCCGGGAGTCGGGGCCGCGCAGCTCGCGATCCTGGAGAAGAAGGTGGACCACTACCGCCGACGAACGGCCATGCGCGACCCGGGCGCCTGGCGAGTTCCGATCATCCTGCGGGAGTACTTGCGGGGAAACTACAGCCGCTTCTCACTCGGCTGGAAGGCAGTCGCCCAGGACCTGTTCCTCGGGTGAGCTGGGGGAAATCGGGATGGCCCGGCCGACCCGAAACCGGGGCGGATGCCTGGCCGCGGTTCGTCCGCCCAAAGGCCCGTGTGAAGCCTTGGTGAAAAGCGACAGATCGGCTGTCAGATGGGTGAGCCGACGCTTAAACAACACCTCTGGTCCGCTGCTAATGACCCCCAGCCCGCCCGCGGTTACTCCCCGGCCGTCCCGGCACCGTTTCTCGGCCGGGGACGAGCCCCGGTGATTTCGTCCCGAGGGTAATATGATCGCAGCGCCCGAGACGTCGACCGACAAGGACGCCCTGATCGTAATCGTCGGGGCCGGGGGCTTCATCGGCGGGGCTCTCACCCGCTACTTCCGGCAGCGCGGCCACCACCGCATCCGGGCCGTGGACCGCAAACCGATCCCCGAATGGTACCAGCGGGTTCCCGGGGTGGAGTCTCTTTGCCTCGACGTGAGTGAGCCGGACCACTGCCGGCGCGCCTGCGAAGCCGCGACCGAAGTGTACAACCTCGCCGCGGACATGGGCGGGATGGGGTTCATCGAACACTTCCGGATCGAGTGCCTGCAGAGCATCCTGATCAACACGTACATGCTCGAGGCGGCGCACCGGGCCGGGGTGGAACGGTACTTCTTCGCGTCGTCCGCCTGCATTTATAACACCGACCTCCAGAAGGACCCCGCGGTGCGGGCGCTCAAGGAATCCGACGCGTTTCCCGCGATGCCGGAGCGGGGGTACGGGTGGGAGAAACTCCTGTCCGAAATGTTCTGCCAGGAATACTGGGCCGAGCGGGGCCTGAAGACCTACATCGCCCGATTCCATAACGTCTACGGGCCGTACGGCACCTGGGACGGCGGGCGCGAGAAGGCCCCGGCCGCCATCTGCCGCAAGGTGATCGAGGCGAAAGATCGGGGAACCGGGCAGATCGACATCTGGGGCGACGGCACCCAAACGCGGAGCTTCATGTTCATCGACGACTGCCTCGCCGGCATCGACCGGATCGTCCACTGCGACGACCTGATCGCCACCCCGATCAACCTCGGATCGGCCGAACTGATATCCATCAACCAGCTCGTCGACCTGGTCGAGGACATCGCCGGGGTGAAGCTGCGCCGGCAGTACAAGCTGGACGCCCCAAAGGGAGTCGCCGGTCGGAATAGCGACAACACCATGATCCGCCGCGTCCTGGGGTGGGAGCCATGTATCCCGCTTCGAAAAGGGCTGGCGACCACGTACGCCTGGATCGAGCAGCAGTACGCGTCCCGGAAGGCCGGCCGGCCCACGACCCGCGAACGGGCGTGAGGCCCCGGTCATCCCCCGGCCGAGGAGTTCTCAACCAGCACGGACAGGAGCTCGGTCTTGGTCAGCTCGAACATCGAGCCGTCTGCTATCGACGAGGCCGGAGCGGACCCGTCCGGAAAAAGCAGCGCCCCGGCCCGGGAGCCCGCGGCGAAGGAGACGTTACGATACTTTGGCCCGACCACCCGGTGGCGGCTCTTCAACATTCTGGAACTCTGGCGCCACCGGGAATTGCTCTGGGCCCTCGCCGTCCGGGACATCAAGGTCCGCTACCGCCAAACGCTGGTCGGCGTCGCCTGGGTGGTCCTCCAGCCCCTGGCGATGGCGGGCGTCTTCCTGGTCTTCTTCGGGCTGTTGGGCCGCCTCCCGGCCCCCGAGGGTATCCCGTACTCCCTGATCCTGCTCACCGGTTTGCTGCCCTGGCAGATGGTCTCCGGCACGGTCTCGCAGGCCACCGTAAGCCTGGTAACGAACCAGCAGTTGATCCGAAAGGTGTACTTCCCCCGGCTCGTCCTCCCGCTCGCGACCGCGATCCCCCCCCTGGTGGATTTCACGATCGCCGCGGCGCTGCCTGTTGGGGTGATGGTCTATTACCAGCTGGTCCCGTCCTGGCATGTGGTGTTTGTGCCTGTTTTCGTGGGGCTGGCGGTCCTGGCCGCCGTGGCGGTCGGGATCTGGCTGTCGGCCGTGAACGCGATCTATCGGGATTTCGGGTACGTCGTTCCGGTGATTTTGCAGCTCGGGTTCTTTCTCAGCCCGGTGGTGTACACCACGTCGTCGCTGGTTCCGGAGGGGTGGCAGCCGGTGGCCGCCCTGAATCCCATGGTCGGGGCGATCGAAGGACTCCGGTGGGCGATGCTCGGGATCGGCGACCCCCCCGTTCTGTCAGCGGCGATCGGGGCGGCGGTGACCGGGTTCGTGTTGCTCACGGGGCTAACCTATTTCCGCCGAATCGAGGGGTTCCTCGCGGACCGGATCTGAACCATGGGCGATGTGGCCGTTAGCGTCGAGAACCTGGGTAAGCAGTACCGCCGCGGGCTGCCGTCCGGGCACGACCGCATGTCCGAGGCGATGTCGAACCTCGGCCGGGCGTTGCTCGAGGTCCCGCGGCGGGTGTGGCGGCGGGGGCGGCCGCCGGCGCCTCCGGCCGACCGCCCGGGCGACTTCTGGGCGCTGCGGGACGTGTCGTTCGAGGTGAAGCGGGGCGAGGTGGTCGGGATCATCGGCCGGAACGGGGCCGGGAAGAGTACACTCCTCAAGATCCTCAGCCGGATCACCGAGCCGACCAGGGGGCGGTTCGGACTGGCCGGGCGGGTCGCTTCGCTGCTGGAGGTCGGGACCGGGTTCCACCCGGAGCTGACCGGCCGGGAGAACGTGTATCTGAACGGGTCGGTCCTCGGCATGAGCCGGGCGGAGGTGCGGAAGAAGTTCGACGCGATTGCCGGGTTCGCCGAGATCGACGACTTCCTCGACACCCCGGTCAAGCGGTACAGCAGCGGGATGCAGATGCGGCTCGGGTTCGCGGTCGCCGCCCACCTGGAGCCGGAGATCCTCGTCGTCGACGAGGTGCTGGCGGTCGGGGATGCCCAGTTCCAGAAGAAGTGCCTCGGGAAAATGGGCGAGATCGCCGTGGACGGCCGGACCGTCCTTTTCGTGAGTCATAGTTCGGGGACGGTTCGAAAGCTCTGTACCCGCGCAATCGCTCTCGACAAGGGGGCGGTGGCTTTCGACGGTCCGGCCGATCAAGTCCTCCTGAGTTACCAGAGTCTGTGCTCGTCTGCTACCCGGGCTAGGCCGCTTGAGGCCCGGCACGATCGGACCGGCGATGGGCGTATCCGCCTCGTGCATGTGGCATGGGAGAATAACAGCGGCGATCTCCTTCAGAACTTAAGAAGTGGAGAGGATTGCCGTCTGATCCTCCACTACCGGTGTGCCGCAACGGAGACCCTCAGAAGTCCTGTCGTCGTCAGTTTCGCTCTCCTCGACGTCAACGGGCAGGTGGTCATGAACCACCGGAACGATTTCACGGCCCAGGTGTTCGAGAGCCTTCCGAACACCGGTCGATTCGTCTGCGAGATCTCAAAACTGCCGCTGGCGGAAGGTAGTTATTCCCTGAATCTGTTCGTCGGAACAGACAATAGCCCTTTTGATTCTCTTGCAGATGTCGGCGTCGTTACGGTGGAGCGGGGCGACTTTTTTGGTACCGGCCACTGCGGCGACCCGATGTTTTGCAAAGTCTTCGTTGACGCAAGCTGGTCACACGGCTCTTTACCCAATAATTGTTTATAACATTAAAATATCTATTACGCAATTGACTATGAAAACGCTTTTGAGTCACGCCGGGGCGTCGCCCTTCCGCCAAATCCCGGGCACGACTCAGCCGCTACCTTTTTAGAAGGACTTAGCCGTCATCAGAAAACCCACCCGCCTCATCGGACGATTCAATCCGCCGTGCTTATTGGCGGCATCACGGGAGGTGACCGCGCCCACCGCCTTGAACGAGGTTCTAGGCCGCGGACGCTCCGACAAGCCTTGTCGAGGTCCGGGGAAACGAGAGGTGGTACAGTGACCCGGTGGGTACAGGATTGGTGCGCTGCCGCTGAGCATCTACTGCGTAGAATCCGCCGTCACCGCCGGGCGCCGGCGGTATGGATCGACGTGGGAGCCCACTTCGGCGAGAAGACCCTCGATGCCGCCCGGCAGAACCCGGCCCTCATGGTCTACGCGTTCGAGCCGAACCTGGAGCTCGCCGCCCGGTCGTTCGGGGTGCTGCAGAACTTTGTCGTGTTGCCCCTGGCCGTCTGTGAGACCGACGGGGTGGCCCACTTCCACCTGAACGAGTTCGAAGCGGCCAGTTCTCTCCTCCCGTTCAACGACGAGGGTAAGGCGCGATGGATCGGGGGTGAGCAACTCCGGGTCAAGAAGGTGGTAAGTGTGCCGGCGATCCGGCTAGACACGTTCATGAATAGGACCGGGATCCGACGGGTCGATTTCCTGAAGATCGACGCCCAGGGGGCGGACCTGGACGTCGTCCGGTCCGCCGGGGCGAGGGTCTCCGACATCCGCCGGGTGGAAATGGAGGTCCAGGTGACACCGACCGAGTTGTACGCCGGGGCGGCGACCAAGGCCGCCGCCGTCTCGTACATGACCGGAGTCGGGTTCGAACTGGTCGAGACCGTGCCACAATGTCACGGTCAGGAGGAAAACCTCACCTTCCATCGGGCGACCCGCCCGGGCTGAGGGTCTCGCCGGCGGCGACCGAGGGTCAGACGTGGTCCGAGTGATAGGCCGATGGAAGCGCGGGTGCCAGCGGTGGATGGCCGAAGCCCTCGCCGCCCCGCGCCGCCTCGGGTACTACCCGGGTTGGCGGTTCGGGATCGACGAAGAAGGCCCTATCGGGCTGCGGACCCGTTTTCGCAGAGCACTTTGGTCCTCTTGCCGCCGCCGGGGGACGGATCTGGCGATCAACGTGCGGTGGTACGAGGGGCTCAACGTCCGGCTGTATCTCGGCAACGACCTGAGCCGCTGCCTGTTCGTCGGGGGCTCTTACGAGCCCAACGAATTCGCCCTCCTGGCCGAGGCTTTGGAACCCGGGATGACGTTCGTGGATGCGGGGGCGAACGACGGCCTCTATTCCTTATTCGCCGCCCGCAAGGTGGGGCCCGGGGGCGCCGTGCTGGCGTTCGAGCCGAGTGCCCGTGAGTTCGCCCGGCTCCGGGACAACCTGGACCTGAACCACATCACGAACGTCCGCCCCCGTCCAATCGGCCTCGCCGCGCGAACCGGAACGGCCACGCTCCGGACCGCCGGCCTCGAACACGCGGGCCAAAACACGTTCGGCGAGTTCGTATACGACGGCGTGGACTGTGTCGGCATGGTACCCGTACCGGTGGAGTGCCTGGACGACGTGGTCAGGCGCGAAGGAGTCCGGGTGCCCGACGTAATCAAGATCGATGTCGAGGGGGCGGAGCTCGGCGTGTTGCGCGGGTCGGTAGAGGTGCTGGAGTCCGCCCGCCCCCTTTTGCTCCTCGAACTGAACGACGAGGCGCTGCGCCGCCAGGACGCGAGCTCGGCCGAAGTGCTGGCATTCCTGCGCGGCCTCGGCTACGCGATCTTCCCGTTCTCCGCGGCGACCGGCAGGCTGGTCCCGGGGACGAACGATAGCGAGTTGAGCCCGAACGTCGTCGCGGCCCACCCGGCTCGCCCCTGGAGGGTCGTGCCCGATGGCCGGTGAGGGTCCGTATTTGAGTGTGGTGGCGGCGGCCCGGAACGACGACCACGGGGGCAACCTCCTGGGGCGGATGCAGCTGTTCGTGAACGGACTGCTGGAGCAGTGCCGGCGGCACCGCCTGCCGGCCGAGCTGGTCCTGGTCGAGTGGAACCCGCCGCCCGACCGGCCGCGGCTGGCCGACGCCCTGCGGTGGCCGGCCGGGTCCCCGTGCGCCGTCC
>JAQGHQ010000061.1 GCA_028288765.1 Gemmataceae bacterium
GTGGTTCGCCTCCGAATTTCGGAGGCGAACCACTCCCAGTTTGTTTCGGATTTCGAGTTCCGGATTCCCGCCTACTTCGCCGGTGGGGTCTTCGCGGGCGGGGCCTCGTGTTCCTTCTCGTAGGCGGTGATCTTGTCCACCCGGCGGGAGTGCCGGCCGCCCTCGAACTCGGTCATCAGCCACGCCCGGACCATCTTCTCGATCAGCTCCTCGCCGATCAGGTCGGCGGACAGGCAAATCACGTTCGCGTCGTTGTGCCGGCGGCTCAGCTCGGCGTCGATCATATCCCGGCAGTTGGCCGCCCGGACCCCGGGGACCTTGTTCGCGGCGATGCACATCCCGTGGCCGGTCGCGCAGACCAGGAGCCCCCGGTCGGCCCGCCCGGCCCCGACCGCCTCCCCCACCAGGATGGCCGAGTCCGGGTAGTCGGCGCTGGCCGGCCCGCTCGCCCCGAAGTCGATCACCTCGTGCCCGAGCTCGGCCAACAGCCCGAGCAGCCGTTGCTTCACCGCCACCCCGCGGTGGTCGTTCCCGACGGCGATCTTCATGGCCCTTCCCACTCCGGAATGAACCGCCCCAGGTGTGTCAGGATCGTCCGGGCGCACTCCCGGTACACGTCCAGCCCGGCCCCGATCGGGTCGTCGAGGTCGGCGTCGTCGCCGCACAGCAACCGGACCCCCGGCCCGACGCCGGGGAACCGGACGGCGAGGGCGTGGGCGTGTCCCCGGGTCATCGCCACCACGTCGTCGGCGGCGGCCAGCAGCTGGGGGTTTACCGGCCGGCTCCGGTGGTCCCGCAGGTCGGCCCCGAACTCCGCCGCCACGTCCGCCGACTCGGGCGAGGCCGGCGCCCCGCCGTACGCGGCCACCCCGGCCGAGAGCACCCAGATCCCGCGGGCCGGCAGATCCTCCGGCCCGCACCCCAGCCGGTCCGCCAGGAGCCGCTTCGCCAGCCCCTCGGCGAGCGGGCTGCGGCATGTGTTCCCGGTACAGACGAACAGGAGGATCCGGGCGGCCAGCCGCTGGACCTCGTCCACCCCGAACGCCCCCGGTTGGATGACCTCCCAGCCGTCGGGATTCACCCGAACCACAGTGGGCCGGTCCCCGGTCCGGAGGTCCCCCGCCGACACGGCCACCCCGACCGCGCCGCCCAGCCGGTCAACGACCGCCCCGGCCGTGGGAAGGAACGTCTCGGCCACCAGGGTCGGGACGCACCCGACGGCCGCAAAGACTGCCGGGAACACCGCCTCGACCGCCGGGTGATCGGGCCACCGGAACCGGACCAGCCCGTCGGCCGTCACCCGTCCTCGGACCGCCCCGGGCCATTCGAGCGGGAACACCGCCCCCGCCGCCGGTAACGCGACCGCGAGCGGGGCGGGCCATGCCCGGATCATCAGCCGGCGGGCCGCCGCCGGCACGGCCAGACCGTACCCGGCCGGGTCGTCCGGCCCGTACGCCAGTATGGCCGGGGGGACGGCGGCGATCCCGGCCAGGGCTTCCAGCTGGGCGGAAGCGTGCGAAGCCGCGGGGTTCACCAGCACGACGTACCCGGCATCCCCGGGGAGCACGACCGGAGATCCGGCGCCGAGCGATTCCCGCACCGGTCGGACGAGCTCGTATGGGTCGACGGTCGGGGTCCAGTCCAGGACCGTCGGCATGGCGGGCGGTCTCCGGGGCGATGCTGGAACGCTCAAGGGTAACGTCACCGTCACTTTATTGAGGCAAGAGCGGAGGAACAAGCCACGGCGAACGAGCGCGAAAGGCTAACGGCCAATTGATAATAGACTTCCGGCAGAATTTTGCTCCGGCCACGCGCCGGCGTGCGGGGTCGGAATCCCCCTCGCGGGCGAGCGGCCGGCGGTGATCGGCGAATCCGCGAAGGATTTTCCCGCCGTTCGGACAATACGTTGGTGCGGGGAGGCGTGAACGACCCCGACCCGCGAGAAAGCTACGCCGGGGCGCAGGGATCTGGGGGGCCGATGGACGGGGGCGGGGACGTCTGGCGGGAGCGGGCGGTCCGGGACGCGGTCCTCGCCGGCGACGGGGCCGCATGGCGGGCGTGGTACGACGACCACTTCCCCCGGCTGGCGGCGTATGTGGCGTGGCGGTCCGGCGGCCTCCCGGACCTGGCCGACGACGTGCTCCAGGAGACGTGGCTGACGGCGGTCCGGCGGCTGCGGGCGTTCGACCCGGCCCGGGGCCCGTTTTTCGCCTGGCTGTGCGGGATCGCCGCGAACGTCGCCCGCAGCGCGGTCCGCACCCGCCGCCGGCTCCGCTACCGGTCCCGTCCGCTGGACGGCGTCCCGGACCCGCCGGCCGGCAGTCCCGACCCGGTGACGGTCGAGAAGGCCGAGCGGGTGGCCGCCGCGCTGGCCGCCCTCCCGGAACATTACGAGGCGGTGCTGCGGGCGAAGTACCTCGACCGGCACACCGTGGACGAGATCGCGGCCGCCCGGGGCGTTTCCCCGGAGGCGGTCGGGTCGTTGCTCTCCCGGGCCCGGCAGGCGTTCCGGGAGGTGTACGAGACGAACCATGAGTAACCCCACACCCGATCCGCCCGACGACCTCGACGCCCTGCTCACCCCGCCGCCCGGGGCGGTCCCTTCCGCCGACCTCCGCGACGCCATCTTCCGGCAGACCGGCCGCGCCCTCGCCCGCGCCCAGCTGGTGCGGCGGGTCGTGGGGGTCGGGTCGGTCGCGGCGGTGTTCGCGGCGGGTGGACTGGCCGGGTGGGTGGGGAAGCCGGAGCGGGTCCGGGTCGAGCTGGTCGCCGCCCCCGCCGAAGTGGTGGTCGTCCCCGTCGTGGTGCCGGTACCAGCTGCTCCCCCGACCACACCGGCCCCCAGCCCGCCGGAGATGCCCCCGCGGGTCGAACCCATGTCCGCGTCGACCGCCGAGCTCCGGGCCGAACAGCTGGACGACCCGGCCGAGGCGGCCCGGCTCTACCGGCTGGCCGGGGACAAGTACCTGAACGACGGGCAGGATTACCGGAACGCGGCCCGGTGCTACCGCCTGTTCCTCACCCGGACCGGCGACCCCGGGCTCTCGCCCGAGCCGGGCGACACGTGGCTGTTGACCTCCCTCAAGAACGCGGCCTTCAAGGAGAAACGCGATGTGGCGAAGACTGACGGCTAGCGCCCTGTTCGGGCTCGGGCTGGTGGCGATCACGGCGACCGGCCAGCCACCCGCACCGGCCGAGAAGAAGCCCGCGGAGAAGAAGGCCGTCGACCCGGTCGAGGGCCTGATCGAGTCCGCCCTGGCGAACGACCCGGACGTCCGAATGGCCCGGGCGAAGATCCAGCTCGCCGAGGCCGAGCTGGCCAAGGCCCGGCAGCAGGTGGCCGTGAAGGTCATCACCCTGAACGCGGCCATCGCCGAGCAGAAGCGGGCCGTCGTGGCGGCACAAGAAGCCTATCAGCTGATCAACGAGATGCACAAGCGGGGGGCGACGCCGCTGTCCGAGGT
Organism: Gemmataceae bacterium; assembly: GCA_028288765.1. Classification (GTDB taxonomy): domain Bacteria; phylum Planctomycetota; class Planctomycetia; order Gemmatales; family Gemmataceae; genus Urbifossiella. Next base: position 3,465 of record JAQGHQ010000061.1, read on the forward strand.
GCTGCCCGCCCGGGACAAGCTGGAAACCGCCAAGGCCCACCTCGCCCGGCTGGAGACGGAACTGAAGCTGATCACCGGCGCCCCTGCGGGCGGGGCGGCGGCGGGGCCGGCGGACGACCTTCACCGGACCGCCGCGGCCCGGGGCCTGGCGTGTGCGGCGTGCCACGCGGGGTCGGGCACCCCCTCGACCGCGGCGGCCGCGCTGAAATGGCTCGCCCAGCATCCGGCGCCGGAGCCGATCAAAGGCCCGGTGGCCGACCGCATCCGGGCGGCGCTGGACAAGCCGGTCCGGCTCGGCACGAAGGGCGAGAAGGTGTCGTTCGAAAAAGCGTTGGAGGCATTCAAGAAGCAGGCCGGCTTGGACGTCTCAATCCGCCGACAGGATCTTTTGGTTTTGGACTCGGAGGGGAAACCGATACCCGTCGCCCCGATTGTTTCCGAGGGGGAGGAGCTGCAGGTCGGGGCGTGGCTTCAGCTGTTCGAGGACACTACGGGCTACCGGTTCTATGTCCGGGAGTACGGTCTGCTGTTCACGCAGAAGAGCCAGGCCCCGGCGGACGCGGTATCCCTCGTCGAGTTCTGGAGGCAGAAGCCGGCGGCGAAGGCGGACGAGCCGAAGAAGTGACCGGGGCGCAACCGGTCGAGCTCTGCTGGTTTTGAAGCCCCAACGGGGCGGCAGACCGTAGCCCAGGGCGTCCGCCCTGGGCGGCCGAAGCGGATCGCGCCGCCGATCCGAAGACCCAGGGCTGACGCCCTGGGCTACGGTCTGCCGCCCCCTTCGGGGCTGAAGATGATGCGGCCCGTCCGTCACTGGTACTCGTACCCGATGTGGAAGGTGATCCGGCCGTCCGGGAGCTTGCGGATGTTGGTGACGTACACCGGCAGCCCGCCGCCGAGCTGGCTCTTGCTCGACGGCACGGTGTACGGGGTGAACGCCGCGTTCGCCTTGCTCGGGAACGGCACGTCCGGGAGGAATACCCGCGGCCCGGTCGCCCCCTGCACCCCGTGCGACTCCTCCAGCACCGGCCGGTTGTTCACCACCCGCCAGACCAGGAGCCCCTCTGCCGGGAGCGACTCGTCGAACCCCGTCTTCCGCCGGTTCTCCAGCAGAAAGTACTCGCTCCCGTCCGCCCGGACCATCACCTTGTAGCACTGCGTCGGGTCGGTCTCGACCGCGGACAGGATCAATTTCTGCCGGACCCGCGGGTCGAGGACCATCGGCTTCACCCACCCGAGCTGTTCCTTGCTCCAGGCGCAGAAGTGCTGCGGCTTGCCGCCCCGGACCTGGGTCGACATCGCGCACCACACCCCGACCCCCTCCGACCCCGGCAGCTCCGGCCGGGCGTACAGGTCCGGGAGCCCGAGCATGTGCCCGAACTCGTGGCAGAACACGCTGATGTCGTTCATCCGGGCGCCGCCCTCCTGGACGATGAAATACGGCCACCGCTTCCCGTCATGAGTGACGTTCGCGCGGTGGGGCCAGTACAGCCCGCCGCGGGTCGTCTCCACCCGCCCGCCGGCGTACAGGAAGAAGATGCCGTCGTAGCCCTTGAGGGCGTCCTTCCCGTTCTGCGCGGCGTACCGGTCGAGCGCCTCCACCAGAAGGGCCGTTTTCTCCCGGGTGTCGGTCCCGCTCCCGGTCGTGTAGTCCAGCCGCTTCTTCTTCGCCTCGACCCACCCGAGGAACTTGCCCTCGACGTGGAATGTCCCGTGGCTGAGCTCCCGGTAGTAGTCGTTCATGCTCCCGTAGACGGGCTCGCCGGTCGCCGACTTGCCGGTGTACGTCCCGGTGCTGAACATCGACGCCTCCCAGTCGGCGTCGGCGATCTTCGGGTTGTGTTTCACGTCCGGGTACTCGATCCCGAGGATGGCGAGTCGGTACGCGGGCTTCCGCCACGCGCCCGGGAGGCGGTCGTCCCACCCGCCGAACCCGGCCCGGCCGGCCGGCGGGGTTTCGGCGACGAGGACGACCCGGGCCTCGACCCGCTTCCCGTCCCGCTCGGCGATCAGGTCGACCCGGTCGCCGGGCCGCCTGTCGGCCATCGTCTCGCGGAACGCGGCCGGGCCTTCCAGGTCCTTCCCGTCGAGCTTCGTGATCACGTCGCCGACCTTCACCCCGGCCTGCCCGGCCGGACCGTCCGGGGTGACCTCGTCCACCCGGACCCCGCCCTTGGCCGCGACCGGGCCGAGGGTGACGCCCATGATCGCCCGCCCGTCCGGCGCGGTCATCGGCCGGGTGGTGGCGGCGAGGGTGGCGGCCAGCTCGACCGGCTTCCCGGCCCGTTCCACGGCCAGCGTGATCGTTTCGCCGGCGAGCCGGCCGCGGAGGACGTCGCGGATCACGGGGGCGGAGGTGAACGACCCGGTGTCGATCTTCAGCACCACGTCCCCGGCCTTCAGCCCCGCGGCCTCGGCCGGTGAGCCCGGCTCGACGGCCTCGACGATCGGCCGGCCGGCCTTGTCGGCCTCGACGACAACCCCCAGGTATCCGGCGGCGACGGGTGCGGTCGCGGCGGACGTCTTGAACTGCTTGGGGTCGGCCGGGGTTGCCTCCGCGGCGGTGCGGTAGCCGGTCAGATCGATGGCGGGCCGAGGGGGCGGGGCGACCTCGACCCGGGCCTTCGGGTCTCCGGCCAGCGCGGTACCGAGCAGGCCGGCCAGGAACACGACCGCGGCAGCGGTGTGGGTGCGCAACATGGCGTGGTCCGCTGAAAAATGAGAGGTGGGGTCCTGCGCGTTGTACCCCGCCGGGTGTGAAAGAGCAATGAGAGGGGCTGCCCGGAACGAACCGCCGCGGCGGGTGACCCGAATCGGCCAGCTCCCGTTGCCCGGCCGACCGCTCACACTACAATACACACTCCTTACCGGGAATTCCGGTCGAACACGCTAGGGAGAATCACGCCATGGCACACAAGAAGGGCCAGGGCTCGGTCAGGAACGGGCGGGACTCGCTGCCGAAGCGGCGGGGCATCAAGACCTACGGCGGCCAGGCCGTGACCGTGGGGAGCATCCTCGTCACCCAGTGCGGGACGCGGTACGCCCCCGGCCGGTACGTCCGCCGGGCGAGGAACGACAGTCTGTTCGCGATGGCCGTGGGGAAGGTCTACTTCGACCAGGGCGGCAAGCGGGTGAACATCCTCCCCGCCGACCCGACCCTGACCACCGTCTGACCGGCCGTCCGCCGACGATCCTCGAAAAGCCTACCCGTCCGCGCGGGTGGGCTTTTTGCATTTCTCCCGCGGCCACTTTTCCGGAAGAATGACCGACGGATCGAAACCCCTCCGGGCACATCCTGGTGAAGGCCCGCCACGGGCGCGAAAGCGAGGCCATCATGACGGCCGCACCCGGGGACACACTCGGCCGGCAACTCCGCCGGGCCGCCCACCTCCCCGACCTCTCCGAGCTGACCGACGGCCAGCTGCTCGCCCGGTTCCTCGGCGCCGCCGACCCGGGCGACGGAGGCGCCGCGTTCGAGGACCTCGTGAAGCGGCACGGGCCGATGGTCCTCGGGGCCTGCCGGCGGGTGACCGGGAATCACCACGACGCGGACGACGCATTCCAGGCGGTATTCCTCGTGCTCGTCCGGCGGGCCCGCGAGCTCACCGACCGGGCGACCGTCGGGGACTGGCTGTACGGGGTGGCGTACCGCACGGCGCTGAAAGCGAGGGCCGCGGCCGTGAAACGGCGGACGAGGGAGGCGGCGGCCGCCCGGCCCGCCGAGGCGCAGCTGCCGGACGAACACCCGGACTGGCTCCCGGTCCTCGACCGGGAGCTCGGCCGGCTGCCGGAAAAGTACCGCGAGCCCATCATCCTGTGCGACCTCGAAGGGCGGACGCGGAAGGACGTGGCGGGCCACCTCGGGGTGCCCGAGGGGACGGTGTCCAGCCGGCTCGCGGCGGGGCGGAAGATGCTCGCGGACCGGCTCCGGCGGCAGGGGGTGGCCGTCCCGGTCGTGGCGCTGATCGGGGCCGCTGCGCGGACCGCGGAAGCGGTACCGCCTCCGCTTCTCGATTCGACGGTCCGCGCGGCGGCGATCTCGGCCGGGCGGGCGGCCGGGGTGGTCCCGGTCGCCGTTGCGAAGCTCACGACGGAGGTGACGCGAGCCATGTTCCTGACGAAACTCCGGGCCGGTATCTTTGCCCTGCCCCTGGTCCTCCTGCTCGGGGTCGCGGTCGGGGCGGCGACCCGGTCCGGCGGCGAACCGGTCGGAAACCGTAACGCGAAGCCGGCCGCCGCCCCGCCCCCGCCGGCGCCGGCCGCGGCCAGGGATAACCGCCCGGCCTGGCGGAAGGACTTCGACCACATCTACGGCCTGGCCGATGGCGAGGTGTTGAAGCGGGTGCCGCCCCCGTTCCCGCTCTGCCGGGCGGATTACGTGCGGGACAAGAAGTACGTCGACGAGGGCGGCCCGTTCACCCCCGACGACCTGCGGATGCTGCTCCGGTGGGACGGAATGCGGACCGACCAGGCGACCCTGACCTTCACCGTGAAGGGCCCCGTCCCGCCGACCTGGTTCCGGGTCGGCGACGTACTCAGGTTTGCCACCGGTGCGTCCCCGGTCGAGGTGGAGGGCGATCAGGCCCTGCTGGAGGCGCAGGCCCCGGGCGACTTCGTGGTCCGGGAGGGGGCGGCGGCCGGCAAGGTATTGCCCCGGCTGGAGATGATCCTGCAACGGGAGTGCGAGCTGCCGGTGAAGTTCTGGCTGAGCGAAGTTGAGCGGGAGGTGGTCGTCGTCCGCGGCAAGTTCGCGTCGACCCCGCGGGAAGGGCGGGAGAAATACACAATCGACGTCTTCTCCCGGCGGCCGATCCCGGACACCCGGGCGGGCGGCGGGAGCGGGGACCTGACCCGGTTCCTCGTCGGAATCGAGTCGTTCACCCGGCGTCGGCTCGTGAACGAGGTCGGACAGCTGCCGAAAGACACCCTGACGTGGTACTTCCACCTGCGGTCGCCGTTCACCGCGGAGGAGCGGGCCGAGGACACCGACCCGGAGGCGGTGTTCAGGACGGTCGCCGCCCAGACCGGGCTGACGTTCGAGACCGAGAAGCGGAAGGTGCGGGTGCTGTTCGTGGAGAAGATGGACGAGAAGAAGTAACTCGCCGATGCGATGCGGGCGGCGGCCCCGGAACCCGGGGCCGCCGCATCCGCTTCCGGGTCACCGGGCGAGCGACCGCCGCCACTCCTGGTTGAGCTCCTCGACCGACTTCCCGGTCAGCGTCTTCCACACCCCGGCGTCATACTTGTTCGCCCGCAGGAGTGCGTTCAGCTTCGTCACCAGCAGCGGGTCGTACTTCTCGGACACGAACGCCAGGAACGCGGCCGTCGTCCGGTAGCTCCCGTCGTACCGGGCGCGCTCCGGGAGGAGCCGGCCGGTTTTCCCGGGCTCGTACTTCCAGAACCGGAGGTAGTCGGCGATCCCCTCGACCAGCCACCCCGGCAGGTTCCGGCCGCGGTAGTCCTGGACGCAGTGGACGGTCTCGTGGACCATCGCCCCGATGTCGTCTAGGTGGGCCTTGAAGTACTTCACCGACCCGGTAATCGCCCCCCCTCCCGCCGCCGCCACCCCGTCGTAGTCGGCATTCAGGGCCATGCGGATCTGGGTCGGGGGCTTGTACCCCTCGCTCGCCAGTTCGTCGCAGATCATCGGGTACTGCCGCTCGCACACCCGGATGACCTTCTCGCCCCACTTCCGCATCTCCGGGGCGTCGGCCACGTCCAGGGCGAACTCGATCGGGTACCGGAAGGTGACGACCCGGGGGGCCGAGTCGATCGTGACCTCCCGGACGACGAGCGGGTACGTCAGGTCCTCGGTCGGACGGATGCGGACCGCCTTGACGGTCCGCCCGCTTCCCGCCGCCGTGGCCTTCCCCCCGGCAAACGTCGCCGCCGTCTCGAACGCGGCCCCGTCGGCGGACACCTCCAGCACCCCGGCCGTCAGGGTGTCGTCCCCGTTCGGGCGGCCGGTGGCGACGGCGACGGATTTGAGTGAGACCGGGTGGTCGAACGTCAGGGTCAGGTGGTCGGCTTTGCCCGGGTTCCGGGCGGACGCGAAATAGGTGGTGGAGTCGGCGTCGAACGCGAACTGGCGGATCCGCCCGCCCGCGGTGGGTAGGGACGACTCGACCACCGCGAACTCGACCGGCCGGGGCGGCGGGGCGGTTACGAGCGGGTCGGCGGGAGCGGGGACGCAGATCAGGAACGCGGCGGCGAGTGACAGCAGCAAACGCATCGGCACCTCGGGTCGGGTCTGATCCTCTGGTTCTATTCGCCCCGCATCGGCGGTTGAGCGCCCGGCCCGGGATTCCCATCGTTCCCTCATTCTCTCACCTGGAAGGGGAATATGGTCCCGGGCTGAACCCGATCAGGCGTTGAACCCGCCGTCGACGTCGAGGATGGCCCCGGTGATGTACGACGCCGCCGGGCTGGCGAGGAAGGCGACCGCCGCCGCGACCTCCTCCGGCCGGCCGTACCTCCCAAGGGCCGTGAGCGACTTCTGGACCGCGGCGAAATCGCCGCTGTCCGGGTTCAGGTCGGTGTCGATCGGGCCCGGCTGCACGGTATTCACGGTAATCTTCTTCGGCCCGAGGTCCCGCGCCCAGCCCTTCGTGTAGGCGGCCACGGCGGCCTTCGTCGCCGCGTACCCGGCGATGCCGAGGAACGGGACGCGGGTGCCGAGCACCGACCCGATGGTGATGACCCGGCCGCCCTCGCCCAGGTGCTTGACCGCCGCCCGGACCGCCGCCACCACCCCGCCGACGTTGACCGCCTGCTCCCGCTGGAGGGCGGCGAGGTCGGCGGCCGGGTCGCCGAGCTGACCCATGACGAACACCCCGGCGTTGTTCACCAGGATGTCGAGCCGGCCGAACCGCTTGACCACTGCCTCGACCAGCCCCTCGACCGCGGCGGGGTCGGCCTGATCGGCCTTCAAGGCCGCGGCCCGAACGCCGTTGCCCTCCAGTTTCCGGACGACCGCCCCGGCCTTGTCCGGTGACGCCGAGTAGCTGATGGCGACATCCGCCCCGTCGCGGGCGAGGTGCTCCGCGATCGCCGCCCCGATCCCGCGGGAACCGCCGGTGACCAGCGCGACCTTACCTGCCAGTTTCTTCGACATGAGTAGCCCTCCTCCGGGCGTGTTGTGGTCCGAACAGTTCAACCGGATTATTCCGGCAGCCGACCTTCGTGCTTCTTCACCCACCGGACCGGTCGGGTTTACGCCCCGACCGTCTGGTGCTCCACGACAACCCTGTTGGCCGCTCGCAGCTTGAACACCTGGTAGCCCAGCCCCAGGACGAACGCGGCTAACAGTACGAGACGGACAGGCGCGAGTGCGGGGTCGGTGGGGCCCGCCGCGACGGGATGACCCACGGGCAGGCGGGTCAGTGTTTCGGTCGTCAGGAACACCATCAGCAGCAGGAAGCTCGTGGACAGGCTGACGGTTTGCACGTAAGCCCCGCCCCGCCACTCGACCCGGCCGGCGACAATCCCGGCGAACAGGAGCGCCAGCGTGGTCAGGGTGAGGACCTGGCCGGGCGTGAATCCCTTGTCGGGAATGAACCCGAACGCGGTGACGGAGCCGATCAGCATGGTGGCGAGGTAGAGCTTGCCGACCCGGGTCTTCGGATCGATCTTCCCGTCGCGGACGAACGCGACCAGGCCGAAGCCGATGGGCAGAAGACTGACCGCCGTGCGGAACAGACCGAGCGCGGACATGGGATACTCCCGTGGGTGGAGGGCAAGAGCCGACCCGGCCCGCCGGCCGCGGCCGGCGGGATGATCGATCAGTAAATCGTGAGATGTTATGATCGATGCGGCGTCCCGATTACCGGAATCCGCCCGCGATGTGAAGGGTTTCGCCGGTGATCCAGCCGGCGTCGTCCGACGCCAGGAAGACGGCGGCCGGCCCGATGTCCCGGGGCTGGCCGATCCGGCCGAGCGGCGTCTGCGCTTCGATCAGCTTGCGCCAGTCGCTCTCGGCGATCCCCGCCGCGTGGAAGCCTTCGGTCTCGACCATACCGGGGTTGATCGCGTTGACGCGGATGTTCCGCGGCCCAAGCTCCTTGGCGAGCGATCGGGTCACGGCGTCGACGGCGGCCTTGGTCGCGCTGTAGACCGAGGCGGTCGGCGGGGCCCCCGTGGCGGCCACCGAACTGATGTTGACGATGCTCCCGCCGGCGGGGCCGAAGTGCTTGACCGCCTCCTGGGACGCGAGGATCAGGCCGAGCACGTTGAGGTCGAACATCTTGTGGAAGTGCTCGGGCGTGACGTCCCCGAGCGGGGCGAACTCGTAGATGCCGGCGTTGTTGACGAGGATGTCGATCTGCCCGAACGCCTTCTTCGCCTCGGCGAACAGACGGCGGATGTCCGTCTCCTTCGCCAGGTTCGCCTGGACGGCGACCGCCCGGCCGCCGGAGCCGGTGATCTCGGCGACGACCCGATCCGCGCCTTCCTTGCTGGAAGAGTAGTTGACGACGACGGCCGCGCCTTCGGCCGCCAGGTGAAGGGCAATGGAAGCCCCGATGCCCTTGGACGCCCCGGTGACGACCGCAACCTTCCCACTCAGTTTCTTCGACATGACTGGCTCCTTTGATGACTTGTGTACCGGAGAGTACAATAGGTTCCGGAGGGTCTTTCACGGCCGCGGGCTTTTTTGACCTGCTCGGTACAAAACTGGGATTTGCCATGCCGCTCGGACGTCCCCGCTCATTCGACATCGACGAGGCCCTGGACCGGGCGATGGAGGTGTTCTGGCGGCTCGGGTACGAAGGCACGTCCATTCCCGAACTCACGAAGGCGATGGGTATCAACCGCCCGAGCCTGTACGCCGCCTTCGGGAACAAGGAGTCGTTGTTCCGCAAGGCCCTCGACCGGTACGCCGCAGGGCCGGCGGGTTACGTCCGGGAGGCCCTCGACCGGCCGACCGCCCGCGCCGTCGCCGAGCAGTTGCTGGCCGGGGCGATCGAGCTGATGACCACCCCGGGGAACCCGAAGGGCTGTCTCGTGGTGCAAGGAGCGCTCGCGTGTGGCGAGGCGGCCGATTCCATCCGGCAGGAGCTGGTCTCACGGCGCGCGGCGATCGTGGACAATCTCCAGAGCCGCTTCGAGCGCGCCAAACGGGACGGCGACCTGTCGGCGGATGTGGATTGCGCCGACCTCGCCCGCTACGTCGCCACGGTCATTCACGGACTGACGGTACAGGCCGCGGGCAGCGCAAGTCGCGAGCAGTTGCAACGGGTGGCGGACATGGCGATGCGGGCGTGGCCGGCGTGAGACCGGCCTGTGGGTTGTCCTATTCGTCGGGAGGTTGCGAGAGGGGGTCTTCAGCCTGAAGGGCTGAAATCCGGGGAGCACGTTCCCGGCTTCTGGCTGAGGATTTCGTCAAATCAACCGGCCCGACTCGCCCGGGTATCCGATGTAGGGCCGGCTGTGCCGGCCGTGTCTTGTTTCACCCAGCCATGGCGGCCGGCAGAGCCGGCCCTACAACGGGTTTCGTCCGCCAGTCCTACGCTCCGTACTTGCCCAGCCGGCCGGCGTGGGCCATCGCCAGGAGCATCAGGTGCTTGGCCTGGAACTGGCCGAGCCCGCCCCGCAGGCAGGCGCTCTCGTTGAAGTGCTCCACCCCGTCCGTCCGGCACGTGTCCGCCGCCAGGAGCGTCGGCACCGGGTGCCACGAGTGCGACTTCATCTTGCTCGGCGTCGAGTGGTCCCCGGTCACGATCAGCACGTCCGGGTTCAACGCCTGGATGTCCGGGATCACGGCGTCGAACTTCTCGATCATCTGCACCTTCGCCGGGAAGTTCCCGTCCTCCCCCGTGCTGTCCGTGTACTTGTAGTGCAGGAAGAAGAAGTCGTGGTCCTTCCACGCCTTCTTCATCGTCTCGACCTGGCCCTTGAGCGTCGTCCCCGGGTCGAGGATGTCCATCCCGACCAGCCGGGCCAGCCCCTTGTACATCGGGTAGACCGCGATCGCCGCCGCCTTCAGCCCGTACACCTCTTCGAACGTCGCGATCTTCGGGAGTTTGGCGAACCCGCGGAGCGTCACCCCGTTCACCGGGCCCTCGTCCTTCAACACCTCCACCGCCTTCGCCACGAACTGGTTCACCACGTCCGCCGTCTTCCGCGACGCCGGGTCCGCCCCCTCGGCCTTCAGCGGGGGCACTCCCACCGCCTGCGGGTCGGTGTCGTTCACCGCGTCGCCGAGCCCGTCCCCCCGGATCACCACCACGAACCGGTGCTCCCGGACCGGCTCGACGAATAGCTCCACCCCCGGGACCTGGATCGTCCGGAGCTTGGCCACCGCGGCGGCGTTCTTCTCGTTGCTCGGCCGCCCGGCCCGGCGGTCGGTGATCTTCCCGTCGGCGCCCAGGGTGCAGAAGTTCCCCCGGATCGCCACGTCCTTCGGGCCGACCGGGAAGTTGATCCCAAGGGCCTCCAGGATGCCCCGGCCGATCCGGTATTCGAGCGGGTCGTACCCGAACAGGGCGAGATGGCCCGGCCCGCTCCCGGGGGTGATCCCCGGCAGAACGGGGGTACTCAGCCCGCACACCCCGTCCCGGACGAGGGCGTCGAGGTTCGGGGTCGAGGCGGTTTCGAGCTCGGTCTTCCCGCCCGTTTCGAGCGGCAGTCCGCCGAGTCCGTCGGCCACCAGCAGGACGATCTTCGAGGCCGCCGGCTCGCGGAGTTCCTGGATCAGTTGGTGGGTGTTCATAAGGATGGAGTTTACGCCCCGCGAAGTATGACGTACAGTATTCATGGAAATCGTCCTTAGTCCTTAGTTCTGCGTCCTTAGTCTCCGGGCCCGGCCGCCCGGGACCGCCCCGCCCGGGGCCCCCGGTGCCGCGACTAAGGACCGACGACTAGGGACCTCCGGCTAAGGACCGTCCGATGCAACTGCCCGACGAGAACATCGAGTACCAGTTTCAGCGGCTGCTCGCCCGCCCGCACGACGCCTGGACCCCGCTCGCCGAACTCCAGTCCCAGCACTTCCTCCACCCGGAAAAGCTCGACGCGGTCAAGCCGTGGGTGACCGCCGTCCGCGGGCGGGTGTCCGCCGACCGCGAACTCCAGAACCCGCCGGCCAAGGACCTCCCCCTCCAGCCCGGGTTCATCGACCTCCCGCAGCGGCTGCTCGACGGGTTCCGCCGCAAGCAGGACGCGAGCGATCTCGGGAAGATCGTCCGCCTGGCGAACCGGCTGAAGGAGAACGTCGACCGGGTGGTGGTCCTCGGGATCGGCGGGAGCTACCTCGGGGCCCGGGCCCTCTTCGACGGCCTCTGCCACACGTACCACAACGAGATGCCGGCGAAGCTCCGGATGGGCAAGCCGCGGGTCTACTTCGAGGGGAACGCCGTCGACAACGACGCCCTCCAGGACCTCTCCGAACTGCTGGAAAACACCTGCGTCGACCCGGACATCCCGGAGGAACGCTGGGGGGTGGTGGTGATCAGCAAGTCCGGCGGGACGTTGGAGACGGCGGCCGCCTACCGGGCGATGAAGGCCGAGGCGGCGAAGTACTACGGGCCGAAATCGGAGATGCTCAAGCAGGTGATCGTCCCGATCACCGGGCCGAAGGGGAAGCTCCGCGACCTGTGCCGGGCCGAGGGGTTCACCGACGACGACATGCTGACCATCCCGGACGACGTCGGCGGCCGGTACAGCGTGTTCACCCCGGTCGGGCTGTTCCCGGCCGCGGTCATGGGGCTCGACGTCCGGGCGCTGTTGCTCGGGGCGGCGACCATGACCAAGCGGTTCCTCGAGGAGCCGTTCGACCGCAACCCGGTCCTCCAGTACGCGGCCGTCAACTACCTGATGACCGAGGAGATGAAGAAGACGACCCGGGTACTGTCGGTCTGGTCGAAGAAGCTGGAGGCGGTGGGCTGGTGGTACGACCAGCTGGTGTCCGAATCGCTCGGGAAGCACAACCGCGGGGCGACCCCGCTGACGGTGGTGCAGACCCGCGACCTGCACAGCCGCGGGCAGCAGCACCAGGAAGGCATGCGGGACAAGGTGATCCACAACTTGGTGGTCCGGCAGATGAAGCACCCGCCGGTCCAGGTCGGGATGGCGGACCGGAACGAGGACGACCTGAACCAGTTCAGCCGGAAGGGGTACCCGGACATCCTGGACGCGGCGGTCAAGGGGACGAACGAGGCGTACGCCGACGCCGCCCGGCCGACCGCCGACATCGTCCTGCCGGCGGTCACCGAGCACACGATCGGCCAGCTGATGCAGATGCTGATGCTGGCGACGGTGGTGGAGGGCCGGCTGATGGGGACGAACCCGTACGGCCAGCCCGGGGTGGAGGCGTACAAGCAGAACATGCTCCGGAACCTGAAGGCGACCCCGAACCTGCCGAAAGGCGAGGTCCGCGACGCGGCCAAGGGCATGTGAGGGGGGGAGTGAGTACCCCCGGGCTAATGGCGACGACCTGTTTGGGGGCGGGCAGGCAACTCCCCCGAGTAGAAGGAAATGTCCAATCAGGGCTTCACGGCTCCGGGACCTGGCGGCAGATTACCCCCCCACGGGGGGCGAAGGCGGGGCCTGCTTGAATTGCCAACCCTTGATCTCCCTGAACTGAAAATCCGCCTCCTTCACGTTCGGTTCGTCGACCAGCTGTCGGGAGAAAATCCACACCTCGCTATCCCCGTTCGGTTTGAGCATATACATCGCGGCCGGCAGGTACTGCGTAGCCGGGGCTTCTACGACGGGCCCGAAAAGAACGAACCGGATGTGCTCGAAATCCTGCCGATCTTTCGGGATAGTCGGCTTGATGTCAATGTAAACGTAACACTTGTCTTCGTTGTGGAGCTTGATCTGGAAGCGCTGCTTGGCGGCGGCCTTCATCCCGGAGAAGAAGTCGAGCGCCACGTTCTCGCCGGCCCCCTGGGCGGGGTTAAGTTTGAACTCGGTGATCGCCCTCGCTTTTCCGTCGTACTGGTAGATGGCCTTCCCGGTGCAGAGGTACTTTTCGTAGTCGGTGCCGTCGTCCGTGTTCTGGATCTCGAGTACGATGAGGTTCGGCTTCATATACGAGATGCTGCCGGTGTACTTCTGCTCCTTCCCGAACACCGCGTCCTTCCTGAACAGTTGAAACTTCGATTGGAAATTGCTTGTCTTCTCCGTCCGCTGTTTCCACGCGGCCAGGTGGGTGTCGGGTTTCGGATCGGCGGCGGGCGGGGCCGGGCTCGCAGGCGGAAGGGCAGGGGTCGTCGGGCCGGCCGGAGGCTGCGCCTTCGCGGTCAGGACGGCGAGCAAGACGGCCGCCAGGTTCATGCCGACAGGTCGCATGGTAGGTATCTCCTGATTCCGGTCGCCCAGCTGATTGCCGACGAGGAAATCGGCACCAGTCCGGCGTCCGGCGCATGGTGCGCGGGGTACTGATCCGGTCAATTACAAGGGCCGATCCATACCACAAGCTTATTGGCAATAATAATTTGCGATCGGATCATCGGTGCCGCCCCTGCAACAGGCGGTCGTGGATGGACCGGAGCGCGAACCCTTGTTTTGTACAGACGTATAGTTAATGAGTTAACGAGAGTTAATCACCGCCGGATGAGTCGCCCCAGTCCGGTGTGCCGGGGGAATACCGGCAAAATCTTAACCAATCTTAACCGTTCAACACGGTCAATTTTGCCGGAAGAAGTGTCTAAGGTAGATGTTCCGGAGGCGTTTCTGGTGGGTGCGCAAACGGTCTCAGGCGGGAGGGCACTACTGACACCGAGTGCGGGGGGAACGCACCGCCTTCACATGAACCCGACCGGTCAACCGGCCAAGTCTAAACCAGTTTCAGCTCCCGTCCCGACCGTTCCCTGGATACACTGTAGTATCGTGCCCACCTCTCCCCGCCGTTCCTGTCATCGGTGGAGGGTCCGGTAATGGCAGCGAACCTGGCCGCCGACTCCAACCGGCCGGCGGCCGACCTCGCCCAGACCAAGCTGGCCCAGCTCGCCGATCGACCCGACGTCCCGCTCCCCGAAGTCCTCCGCCGGGTGTGCGAGGCTGCGGCCGAAGCCCTACGGGTCGAGCGGACCGGAGTCTGGCTGTTCGTGAACGGGGAAAAGGCGCTTCGGTGCGTCAGCCTGTTCGAGCGGTCGAAGGGGCGGCACTCGAAGGGGGCCTGCCTCCTGCTAACCGATTTCCCCGCCTTCCAGCAGGCGATTTCGTCCGCCCCGCTCCTCCCGTGCGAGGCCGCCCGGTCCGACCCCCGCACGGCCGAGCTCTTCGATTCGTACCTCGCCCCCCTCGGGATCGCCTCGGTCCTGGACGCCCCGGTCCTCCGCGACGGGCGGGTGGTCGGGCTGGTGTGCCACGAACACGTCGGCCCGCCCCGCGACTGGACCGACAACGATCGGACGTTCGCCCTCGCGGTCGCCGACATCGTTGCCGGGCGGATGAAGGCCGCCGAGGGGATCCTGCGGACCGCCCCCCGGCCCCAACCCCCCCCGGTCCAGCCCCACCCCGGCCCACCCCGGCCGCACGAGGTCGGCCGGTCGGGGCATGACCTGTGCAACGTGCTCGCCGAGATCCTCTCACACACGGAGCTGGTCGCCATCACTCCCCAGCTCCCGCCGGGCGTGGCTGCCCGTCTCGACCGGATCACCGCCGCCGCCGAGCGGGCTGTCGCCCTGGTCCGCGGGCTGTGCGACCCCGCCCCGGGTGACGATCCCGGCACCGGCGAGCACGAGACTCTGCCGCCGGCCGACCCGGCCGGGCAATCGCCTCCAACGGATAACGACGCGACCGGTGAACACAAGAGCCTGCCCCCGGCTTAGACCGAGTAACCCGGCTTGAGACATCACCTCACGCAGAGGGACGACATGCTCCGGATCGGGTTCACCGTGGCGGTCCTCGGACTGCCCGGCCCGGTGCGGGCCGACGACCCGAGCCCGATCGTGGGTGCGGCCGTTGCCCAGGTCGGCGTCGTCGACCCGGCCGGGAAACCCCTCTACCTCCCTGCCAGGACCGGCGGGCTGGAGGCCGTCGAGCTCGCAACCGGGAAGGTGCTCGCCGCCCACGGGCTCAAACCGACGGACGAGCCGGTCAAGCCGGCCGGGCCCGACCCGAAGCCCGGCGGGCTGGAGATCCGCCTGTCCGAAACCATCCCGTTCGAGGGCGCCCCGGGCTGGCGGTCGGTCCGCAAGGTGTCGGCCTGGAAGGACGGCAACCGGGTGTGGGAGCGGGAGATCATCGGCGAGTTCAGACCGCCACCCCCGCCGTCCGCCCCGCCGAGGCCCGGGAAGCCGGAGTGAGCCTGTGCCCGAGCCGTCACCTCTGCCGCCGCGCAAGGGCCGTCCGAAGGGGTCGGCGTCGTTCGCGTGGCGGGCCTTCTTCCAGCAAACCCGGACCCCGGTGTTCGTGCTCGGGAAGGGCCGCCGGCTGCGGTTCGCCAACGCCGCCTGGGAACAGCTCGCCGGGGCGAAGCTGGCCGACGTGCTCGGGATGGTCTGCTCCGCCCGCCGGCACAGCTCCCCGCTCGCCGCCGCCCTCGCCCCCACCCCCGAAGCCCTGACCGGACGCCCGGACCGCGCCCGCCGCCCCGCCCCCCCGAACCGCACCGGCCCGCCGTGGTGGGACCTCTTCTTCGCCCCGCTCGCCGGGGACGACGGGCCGTTCGGGGTCGTCGGGTTCGTGACCGTGGTGGGGGAAGCCGTTCCGGCCGCGGCCCGCAAGATCCCGCCCGGGGTGATGGCCGTCCGAGACCGGCACGCCGGAGACTTCACCTTCGCCCTGCTCGCCGGGGAATCGGCCGCGGCCGGGCGGTTCGCCGCGCAGGCCCGGCTCGCGGCCCAGACGGCGGTCCCGGTGTGGCTCGTCGGCGAGCCCGGGGCGGGGAAGGAGACGGCCGCCCGCGTCATCCACCACGCCGGGGCGCGGCGGGAACGGATGTTCGTCGGGCTCGACTGCGGCGGCCTCCAGCCGTACCTGATCGAAAGCCTGTTGTGGGGCCACGGCGGCCTGGCCGGGTCCGACCGCGTCGGCACCGTGTACCTGAAGGACCCGGCCGCCCTGCCCCGCGACCTCCAGCAGCAGCTCGTCGATCTGTTCACCGACGACCGCCCGACGACCCCCCGGCTGATCTGCGGGTCGACCCGCCCGGCGGGCGACGGCGTGGCGGCCGGGACCCTCTTGCCCGAGTTCCACACGGCCCTGTCGGTGCTGGAACTCCGGGTGCCGCCACTGCGGGACCGGCTCGCCGACCTCCCCCGGCTCGCCGCCCACTTCCTCGACCGGCACGGGCCGGGGGCGACGATCGAGCCGGCCGCGGTCGAGGTGCTGAAAGCCCAGCCGTGGGCCGGGAACCTGCGGGAACTGGCCGACGTGCTCGCGGAAGCGGCCGCCGCGGCGCGGGGACCGGTCAAGCGGGACCACTTGCCGTGGGCGGTGCGGGTGCGGGCCGGGCTGGAGAAACCGGCCCCGCCGCCGTCGCTCAAACTCGGCCCGACGCTCGAAGCGGTCGAGCGCCGGCTCATCCAGCTCGCCCTCCGGAAGGCCGACAACCACCAGACCGAGGCCGCCCAGCTGCTCGGCATCTTCCGGGCCCGGCTGTGGCGGCGGCTGGAGGCGCTCGGGATTCCCGCTGAAAAGTCGCAAGTCGTAAAGTCGAAAACAGAAGACAGGCAGGCACAGGGGAATAGTGGGCTTGAGACTTGACGACTTTACGACTTTACGACTTGCGACTTTACGACTTTACGACTTGTGACTTTACGACTCATACCATGCGTTACCCCCAGCTCGTCGTCCTCGACCCGGACGGGTGGATCGCCCGGCAGCTCGCGGAGCTGGCCGGCGAGAGCCGGTGGCTGGTCCGCGGCCCGCGGACGTGTGCGGACGCACTGGCCCTCGCCCGCGAGCCCCGGGCGACCGTCTTGCTCGTCCGGGTCGAGCCGGCCGAGGACAAGACGGACCCCTTCGCCCTGGTCGGGGACGCCCACCGGCTCTGCCCGGACGTCCCTGTGGTGGCGGTGAGCGACGTCAAGCTACCGGACGCCGACCGGGCGGCCTGGTCGGCGGTCTTGCTCGACCTGGGGGCGCGGTTCGTCCTGTTCCCGCCGCTGGCGAAGGCGGTGATGGAAGACGTGGTGAGCGGGTTGATGGCGGCGGCGGTCCGGCGGGTGGTCGGGGGCGAGCCTCCTCCGGCGCCGGGACCGCGGACGCCCCCCGCGCCGGACGACGTGATCGATCTGGCCGACGAGGGCCTACACGGGTGAACCCGCCCGACGGATTGCCGGTGCTGGACGAGAGCCGGTGTACCGGGTGCGGGGACTGTGTCGCCGTGTGCCCGGCGGACTGCCTGGCGATGGCCGGCCCGCGGCCCTGGCTCCCCCGCCCGGCCGACTGCATCTCCTGCGCCGCGTGCGAGATCGTCTGCCCGCCGGGGGCGATTCACCTCGCGGACCCGAAGCCGGCGCCGGCGGGGTCGGCGTAGCGGACCGGGGACCGACCAAGATCACGCGGCCGAGTCAGCCCCGCGACGAGACCGACCATCCGCCGCCCACATGCGGCCGGTGACCGGATATGCGGAGGCGAAGCTCGACGTCCTAAAATCACGAACGGCCCGCGGACGAACCGTGGGCCGTTCTGGAAGGATGCCCGGCCCGGGTCACCCGACGTTCACGCCGCCGTTGAACGCCGGGAACGGGTCGAACTGCAGGTCCGGACTCGGCGGCGCGCCCGAGATCAAGTGCTTCCCGAGGTACGCGGTCACCACCGGGGTCGCCCCGCCGCCGGTGATCACGTCCGCGAGCCCGTCCCCGTCCAGGTCGGCGGCGGCGACCGGTACCCCGTCCCGGCGGGCCGGGTCGCCCGCGAAGAAGTCGTTGATCGACGCCAGGACACCCTGAACGAGTTGCCGGCCGGAGAGGATCTGCACCCGCGGCCCGCCGCCGGGCCCCGCCCCGACGATCAGGTCGGCGAACCCGTCCCCGTTCACGTCCCCGGCGGCCACGTACACCCCGTTCCGCAGCGAGGTGTCGAACACGAAGAAGTCGTTCATCAGCTTGCGGGTGAACGTCCCGCCGGAGAGGGACGTCCCGTCGAATATGGCCACCCGCGGCCCGCCCCCGGCCCCGGCCGCCACGATCAGGTCGTTGGTCCCGTCGTTATTCAGGTCGCCGACCGCGGTCCGCACCCCGCCCCGGAAGTTCGGGTCGGCGATCCCGAAGAAGTTGGCGACCACCGCGAAATCCCCGCCCCGGTACACCGTCACCCGCGGCCCGCCGCCGACGTCCGGGGAGACGACCAGGTCCGGCTTCCCGTCGCCGGTCAGGTCTCCCACGGAGACGAACAGCCCGCCGGTGAAGTTCGGGAACGGGTTGAACTGGGTGATGAGCTTGCCGGTCGCCCCGTCGAACACGGACACCGTGTCGAGCACGCCGGCCCCGGTGGCCGCGATCAGGTCCGCGACCCCGTCGCCGTTCACGTCGGCGGAGGCCACCCGGATGCCCCCCGGGACGGCGGTCGCGAACGGGGTCACGGTCAGCTTGACCTGCCCCGCCGGGGTGTACAGCTGGGCCGTGTCCGGGCCGATCGCCTGGGCGCTCGATCCGGTCCCATTGAGCAGCGGGCCGGACCCGGTCGCCGCGGCGGCCGACAGGCCGGGCCCGACCGCGATCATCGCGCCCGCCGGCGGGGGCGGCGGGGGCGGGGGCGGCGGGGGCGGGGGCGGCGGGAGAACGATCAGCGGCGGGAGCGGGGCCTGGGGCACCAGGCTCGGGTCGCCCGCCTGGAGTTCGGCCGCCCCGATGTCGGCCGCCCCGCCGACCACCCGCGGCAGCCCCCGCTGGTCGGTCGTGAGCCGGGTCGCGTTCGGGAATCCGGCCGCGTCGATCACCGGGCTGCCGGCCGTGGGCAGCCGGGTCGGGGTCGGCCCGCCGTAGTTCCCGAGCCTGGACAGTTTCGGGTCCAGTTCGTGCCCGGGGGTGCCGACCAGGTCGCTGGGGAGCCGCGGGAACGACACCGGGGCGACGCCCAGCAGGTTGAACCCGTCGTTCCGGACCTGGCCGGTCTTGAGGTCCACGTTCGGGCTGAGCGGGTCGGTCACCCGGTTCCCGGCCACCACGCTGGCGTAGATGGTCACGATGTTCTTGTCGGCGGCCACCCCGGCCACGTCGCCGGCGGTCGACCGGTTGTTCGTCACCGTCGCGAACGACAGCACCACCTGGCCGACCGGGGCCTCGACGGCCGGCCCCGCGCCGGAGTTCCCGTCGACCGTCGTGTTGAGCAGCTCGACCGCCCGGCCGACCGCCTGCCCGAGCACCGCCCCGCCCGCGGACGAAGTGTTCTGGGTGACGGTGCTGGAAATCAGGGTGAGCATGTTCCCGGTGGCGGTCACCGCCGCCGGCCCGGTCCCGGTGGCCACGTTCCCTTTGAAAAGGGTGGCGGTGGCCCCGACGATCGACCCGCTCACCCCGCCGACCACCCCAGTGTTGTTGGTCACCTGGACGGTCTGGAACTCGTAGTCGATCGCGTCCCCGTCGGTCGCCCCGCCCCCGCCGATCGACACGTTCTGGTCGAGGGTGGCGTTCGTGAACGTGACGGTGGAGTAGATCACCGGGACGGTGTCCGGCTGGAACAGGGAGACCGCCCCGCCCTTCCCGCCGACGTAGTTCGCCAGGAACGACGCGGTGGTGAACGAGGTGTTCCCGAAGAACTTCAGCCGGTTGTTGATCCCGACCGCCCCGCCGCTGTCGGTCGAGGTGTTGTTGAGGAACAAGACGTTGGTCGCGACCAAGTCGGCGTTGTCCAGCCGGATCGCGCCGCCGTCGAGGACCGGGAACTTCGTCGGGTCGGTCAGGTTCGCGTAGCTGTAGTCGAACGTGTTCCCGTTGTGGAACGCCATGTTGTTGACGACCAGGGTGGGGCCGACGGCCGACTGGCCGACCGGGACCTTCAACGGGTCCACCTGCCCGACCGCCCGCAGGAACCGGAACGACGGCGCCCCGTTCGGGCGGTCGAACGTGGACCCGTTCCCCTGGATCGTCACGACCTTTCCGACCCCGTTGACGAGCTTGTCGATGACCGGCAGGGCGGTGCCGCCGTCGAAGGTCCCGGCGTCCGCCGCGGGAGCCACGGAGTTGAACTCGTAGGTCTTGTTCGTCTGGAGGACGATCGTGTCAGACACGTTGGCGTCCGCGTTCGCCGCCTCGAACAAGGCGATCAGCTCGGCCACCGCCGCTGCGTTCGCGGCCGGACTGGGACTCGGGTCGATCGTGGCGGTATAAACGGCGGGTACGGTCCGGTCTTCCAACAGGAGAGGACCAGTCAAATGCCGGGGACGGGAGCGAGAGGGCACGGGCATCATGTACTCGGGGCCAGAGGGTAAAGATCACCGCCGACAAAGACACTACTACGGGATTTACGCCGAGTCTAGAACTATCCGAATTACCCAGATAGCCAGAATTGCCTCTGCCGAGCAAATTATCGGTCTCCCCCCTTCATCGATCGTTCGTCCGGTGCCGCCCCGGACGTCAGGGCACGAACGGCAAACCCTGTAGCGGCAAGGATTCCACACCCCCCGGGCCCGGACCTCGTCCGCATCTTCGCCTCTCGAACACTCGCACTAACAGGCTAACATTGAGGATGGGCATTATCTTCTCAAAAACTTGATATTAATGGCCGTGTAAAGATTTAAGCTATTTCTGTTTTCGCTCTCCAAGACCCTCGGGTATGAGCCGAGTCCGGCGGGGTGAGGCAGTTCGGGCCCGGTCCAAACGCCGACCGGGTGGGTGGTGTGGAACGCGCGGCGGAATGGTTCAAGTCGGCCGGCCCGCCAACCGAAGTCGCGCAAGACCTGCCGCGAATGCCGTTTTGCTGTTGTGGAACTGCTGAAACCAACCCGCCGGCCCCACAAAACGGCCACCACCACGGAGATCAGGTCATGAAACTCGGACTGCTCGGCGTTGCCGCTGCCACTTTCCTCGCCGCAGGTGCGGATACCGCGTCCGCCCAACCGATCGTCGTCACAGCCCCCTATTCCGGTCCGGTTTACGTCGCTCCCTCGTACCCGGCATACTCGCCCGGGGTGTTCATCGGCGGGACGATCGTCACCCCCGGCCTGGGCATCGGCGGGGTGTACGCCCCCGGTGGGTACGGGGTCCTGTCGGGGTATCGGTACGGCGGGTACTACGGTGGGTACTACGGCGGATACCGGGGGTACGGGGCGCCTTACCATCATCACCACCACCACGACCGGTGGTGAAGTCTGGGGGACGATTACCTCGCGAGGAGCCCGGTTTCTTCAGTGAAACCGGGCTCCTCGCGTTCTCCCCGGGCTCCGGCTCCGACGGTTCGCCTCCCGCCGCCGAGGCGCCGGCCCGCGGGATTTGGAGCCCCTGTTCGGTTTCGTGGGATTGTCTGGGGGTGTTTCGAAGCCCGGACGGTAGAGTAGTCCGCGCGTGGGGCGAGCGAACTCCTCTACCGACCGGTCGATCTCTCCCAACGAAAGGAAGCTCTCGTGCGCTACACCACCGTTGCCGCCGTCGGCCTCGCCATGTTCGTCCACGCGGCCCCCGCCCGGGCCGCCGATGAAACTCCGGCGAAAAGCAAGATCGTCGCCGTGGACCTGTTCAAGAACGGACTGGCGGTCGTCCGCCGGGAGGCGACCCTGGGCAAACCCGGCGTGTACGTCCTCGACGACGTGCCCGAGCCCGTCCACGGGACCTACTGGGTCGAGAGCACCGGGTCGGTCGAGACCGTGGTGAAGATGCGCGAAGTGGAAGTGCCGGCGGCCGAAGCGCCCCCCGGGAACCTCCAGGACGACCTCGCGGGCAAAAAGGTGACGGTGCATTTCAAAGGCGACCGCAAGGCCCCGGTCGTCGGGACGGTGATGAAGCTCAAGCCCGCGAAGGCCGCCGACGCCCTCGCGGGACCGGCCCGGTTCCTGGTCCTGCAGACGCCCAGGGGGCGGATCTACGTGGAAGCCTCGGAGGTCGCCGCCGTCGAGGCCGAGACCGCGGGCGACACGGTCACCCGCACCCGGCCCCGGCTCCTGCTCACCCTCGGGGCCACCGAAAAAGCCGAGACGAAGGTCACCATCCGCTACCTGACCCGCGGGCTGGCCTGGGCGGCCAGCTACAAGATCGACATCTCCGACCCCAAGACGCTCGCCCTGGAACAGCACGCGGTCGTGCGCAACGAGCTGGCCGACCTCGACGGGGCCGAGGTCCGGCTAATCTCGGGGTACCCGAGCGTGGCGTTCGCGCATGTCCGGTCGCCGCTGTCGCCGAAGACGAGCTGGGCGGCGTTCTTCCAGGAGCTGAACCGCGGGGAAGCGTGGGACAGCGTGGTGGCCAGCAACTCGGTCGTGACCCAACAGGTCGTCGGGAACCCCCGGGCCCCGGGCTTCGACCTCGGCCTGGGGGCCATCCCCGCGGGCGAGGGGGTGGATCTGCACTATCAGTCGATCGGCAAACGGACCCTGGCGGAGGGCGAATCCCTGGCCCTGACCGTGGCGAAGGGCACGACGGACTACGAGCGGGTCGTCGAATGGCTGGTGCCCGACACCCGGAACGAGTCCGGCCAGTACGACGGGCGGGGCCGGGGGGACGACGGGGACGACGCCTGGGACGCCCTGAAGTTCAAGAACCCGCTCTCCTACCCGATGACGACCGGCCCGGCCGTCGTGACCGCGGGCGGGGCGTTCAACGGCCAGCGGACGAGTTACTGGGTGAACTCCGGGGAAGAAACAATGCTCCGGGTGGGCAAGGCCCTGAGCGTCCGGACCCGGGCGGTGGAGCACGAGCAGCAGCCCAAGGACGGCTCCGGGCGGGACCCGATCTGGGTCGGCGGGCGGCAGTTCCGCAAGAGTACGGTGGAGGGCGAACTGGCGGTGAGCAACCACCGGAAGGAGCCCGTTCAGCTCGTGATCCGCCGCCGGTTTTCCGGCGACCTGGTCCAGGCCGAGGGGTCCCCAAAGACGTCGCTGCGGGAGGAAGGAGTGTACTCGATCAACCGCCGCAACGAGCTGATGTGGAACCTACCGCTCAAGGCGGGCGAGGAGCGGAAGATGAAGTACAGCTATACGGTCCTGGTACCGTTCTGAGCGGCCCGTCGGGGGCGTCCAATACCTCCCGCACCTTCCCGGTCAGGACCGCAGGCGAGAAGGGTTTCTGGAGGAAGTGGACGTGGTCCTCCAGCACCCCGTGGCGGACCACCGCGTCGTCCGTGTACCCCGACAGGTAGAGGACCTTCAGCCCGGGGCGGGAAGCGACCAGCTGCGCGGCGAGGTCGCGCCCCCCGAGCCCGGGCATCACCACGTCCGTGACGAGCACGTGAATCGGCCCGGGGTACGCCGCGGCCACCCGGCCGGCCGCGACCCCGTCAGCCGCTTCCAGCACCTCGTACCCTGCTTGCCGGAGGACGAACCGGGCGAGGGCCCGGACGCCCTCCTCGTCCTCCGCCAGGAGCACGGTCTCGGTCCCCCGGGCGAGGGCCCGGACGCCGGACTGCCCGACCCCGGGCGCGGCCCGGTCCTCGGTCCGCGGCAGGTACACCTTGAACGTCGTCCCGACCCCGACCTCGCTGTACACCCCGAGGTGCCCGTCGGCCTGCTGGACGATGCCGTGGGCGGTGGCCCGGCCGAGCCCGGTCCCCTTGCCCGGCCCCTTGGTCGTGAAGAACGGCTCGAAGATGTGCGGGAGGACGTCCGGCGGGATGCCGGCCCCGGTGTCGCCGACGGCGAACAGGACGTACCGCCCCGGCCGCACCCCCGTGTGGGCCCCGGCATCCTCTTCGTCCAGGTCGACGTCCCGGGTCTCGATGGTCAGCTGGCCGCCCGTCGGCATCGCGTCCCGGGCGTTCACCGCCAGGTTCAGGAGGACCTGTTCCAGGTGGCCGGGGTCCACCCGGACCCGGCCCACGCCCGGTTGGAGCCGGACGGCCAGGTCGACGTCCTCCCCGATCAGCCGGCGGAGCATCCGCTCCACGTCCCGGACGAGGGCGTTCGGGTCGAGTACCCGGGGAGACAGGATGGCCCTCCGGCTGAACGCCAGGAGCTGGCGGGTCAGCCCGGCCGCCCGCTCCCCCGCCCGCCGCATCTCGGCCACCAGATCCCGGGCCGGGTGATCGGGCGGGAGGGAGTCCGCCGCGATGTCCGCGTACCCGGTGATGACGGTGAGCAGGTTGTTGAAGTCGTGGGCCACCCCGCCCGCCAGCTGCCCGACCGCCTCCATCTTCTGGGCCTGCCGGAGCTGGTCTTCCAGCCGCCGCCGGGCGGTCACGTCGGCCAGGATGCCGACGAAGTGCGTGACCCGCCCCTCCCCGTCCTGGACCGGGGTGACCGAGAGCTGATTCCAGAACGGGGACCCGTCCTTCCGAAAATTCAGGATCTCGACCTCACACGCCCGCCCGCCGTCGATCGCCCGCCGGAGCAGGGCGACGGCCTCCGGGTCGGTGTCTTTCCCTTGCAGGAAGCGACAGTTCCGCCCGATCACCTCGGCGGCGGTGTACCCGGTCAACCGTTCGAACCCGGGGTTCGCGTACACGACGGGGTTGTCAAACCGGGCCGGGTCGGTGATGAGGATGCCCTGGGACACCGCCCGCATGGCCCGGTCCCGCAGCCGGATCTCCTCTTCCGCCCGGCGGCGGGCGGTGACGTCGCGGAAGCAGAGGGCCAGGCCGTCTTCCGTGGGGGAGGCCCGGACGTCGAACCACGCCCCGAGGGACGGGTAGTAGTCTTCCACCTCGACCGGCACCCGTTCACCCACCGCCCGGCGGAACGCCCTGCCCGAGGCGGAGTCGTTCGCCTCCGGGAACACCTCCCAGATGGTCTTCCCGAGGAGCTCGTCCCGGGGGTGGCGGAGGGCCCGCTCGGCGGACGGGTTGGCGTACACGTACCGCCAGTCCGGGGCGAGGACGACCAGGCAGTCGGTCGCCGTCTCCAGCACCGCGACCGCCCGCCGGCCCGCTTCCTCGGCCCGCCGGACGCGGAGCAGGGCCCTCAGCTGGGCGACCAGGACGTCCGGGTCGGCGGGCTTCGTCAGGTATGCGTCGGCCCCGCCTTCCAACCCGGCCACCCGGTCGCCCGACCCGACCGCCAGCCCGGACAGCATCAGGACCGGGGTGTGGGCGGTGACCGGGTCCGCCTTGAGCCGGCGGCACACCTCGTACCCGCTCTGGTCGGGGAGGACGACGTCGAGGACGACGAGGTCCGGGCGGTCGGCGGCCAGCCGGAGGGCGTCCCGCCCGGTCGAGGCTTCGCGGACCCGGAATCCCTCGTGCTGGAGGATCCAGGTCAGGGACGTCCGGGCGGTTTCGTCGTCGTCGACGTTCAGGACTGTGGGGCGGGCATTCATAGCCGCTCCTGTCCCGCCGGGCCGGCCAGTGGGTCCGCGGGGCGGCGCGTCACAGGGAGGCAAATCAGCCGACGGTGATATCCGATTAAAGGGTATGGAGAGAGATTATAGACAACGCGGGCGATGAGTGAAGATGGCTAGCAAGTCACGAGGCGCGGTTCATTTTCAAACGAATTATCAATTCATAGCGGACCCGGGACCGGACCCGGGCATTCTCCCGGGATCCCCCGTCGGCCCGTTGACACCCCGCGGGCGGGCCGAACAATGGGAGCCTGACCCCGCCCGCCACCCCCCGAGGTCCTCATGCGACGAGCCATCCGGTTGTTCGCCCTGGTCGCCGGTCCGGCCCTCGCCGCCCCCGGCATCGGCCGGGCCCAGGACGCGGCCGACCCCGCCCCGCGGTTCGACCGCACCGAGGCCCTGGTCTCAATGCGGGACGGGGTGAAGCTGTACACCACGGTGTACGCGCCGAAGGAGACGAAGGGGCCGCTCCCGGTCATCCTCCTCCGCACCCCGTACGGGATCGACGGGCGGCCCGAACGGCTCTTCCGGAACTACCTCAAGGACCTCGCCCACGACGGGTACGTGTTCGCCTTTCAGGACGTCCGCGGGCGGTTCAAGTCCGAAGGGACGTTCGTGATGACCCGCCCGGCCCGCGACCCGGCCGACCCGAAGGCGGTGGACGAGGCGTCCGACACCCACGACACCATCGACTGGCTGCTCAAGACCGTGAAGGGGCACAACGGCCGGGTCGGGATGCTCGGGATCAGCTACCCCGGGTGGCTGACCGCGGTCGCCATGCTCGACCCGCACCCCGCGCTCAAGGCCGTCTCCCCGCAGGCGTCGCCGGCCGACATGTTCCTCGGCGACGACTTCCACCACAACGGGGCGTTCCGGCTCAGCTACGGGTTCGAGTACGTGGCGATGATGGAGACGGACAAGACCAACTTCAGCTTCCACTTCGACCGTCGGGACACGTACGAGTGGTACCTCAAGCTCGGCGGGCTGGCGAACGTGAACCGGAAGCACTTCCGCAACAAGCTGCCCACCTGGAACGACTTCGTCGCCCACCCAAACTACGACCCGTTCTGGAAGCGGCTGTCGCTGGAGCCCCGGCTGACCCGGGTCACGGTCCCCACGCTGAACGTGGCCGGGTGGTACGACCAGGAAGACTTCCGCGGCCCGCTGCGGATCTACGAGCTGTTGGAGAAGCGCGACGCGAACGACCGGAACTTCCTGGTGGTCGGGCCGTGGGACCACGGCGGCTGGGCGGCCGGAAAGGGCGACCGGCTCGGGCGGATCACGTTCGACTCCGACACCGGGGCGTACTTCCGGGCGAAGGTCCAGGCCCCGTTCTTCGCCCACTTCCTCAAGGACGAGGGTAAACCCCCGCCGGAGGCCCGCGTGTTCCAGACCGGATCGAACCGGTGGGAGTCCTACGACAGCTGGCCCCCGAAGGGGGCGGTCCGGCGGCCGCTGTACTTCCACCCCGGCGGGAAGCTGAGGGTCGACCCGCCGGCCGAGACGGACCGCCCGGCCGACGAGTACGTGTCCGACCCGGCGAACCCGGTCCCGTACCGCCCGCGGCCGGTCCGCCCGACCTACCCCGGACCGGAGTGGCCGGAGTGGATGGTGCAGGACCAGCGGTTCACCCACGGCCGGCCGGACGTGCTGGCCTACGAGACCGACCCGCTGACCGAGGACGTGGTGGCGGCCGGGTCGATGACGGTGAAGCTCTTCGCCTCCACGTCCGGGACGGACTGCGACTGGGTGGCCCGGCTGATCGACGTGTACCCGGAGGATTACCCGGCGGACCCGGGGATGGGGGGGTATCAACGGCTGATCGCCGGGGAGCCGGTGCGGGCGCGGTTCCGCAAGAGCATGGAGAAGCCCGAGCCGGTGACCCCGGACCAGGTCGAGGAGTACACGATCGACCTGAACTGGGGGCACCACCGGTTTCGGAAGGGGCACCGGGTGATGGTCCAGGTGAGCAGCACCTGGTTCCCGCTGATCGACCGGAACCCGCAGAAATACGTGCGAAACATCTTCGAGGCCGAGGACGCGGACTTCGAGAAGGCCCGGCAGCGGGTGTACCGGAGCCCGAAGTTCCCGTCGCACATCTCCCTGGAAACCATTCCGGCAGGGGCGGCGAAGTAGGGCCGGGCCGGCGGGCAGCGTTGGCACGTTCTCGGGGGGCACACGCCGCGTGCCGTCGCCGCCGGAGCCCGGCAGGACGATCGACACAGCTGATCCGGCCGGGTATGGTCACCTGTCAGGGCGGACGACGCCCGGCCGTCCCCCGACCACCCGAACGGACCCACCTCGCCATGCGCCCCCATTTCACCCGGCGACGTCTCCTGTTTGCTGCGGTTATCGGCTTCGGCGTCCTTCTCGTCGGCGCGGAGCTCTACCTCATGAGCCCCACCGTTCGGAAGGCCGCCGTCGACGGGGCCGAGCGGATCGGGGCCGACGGCTATCTGGTCGGTCGCCTGTCGGACCACCATACGGAGGTGCGTTTGGCCGCCTCGGAAGCCCTGTGCCGACGCGGGTCGACGGCGGTCCCCGCCCTCGTCGCGGGGTTGGACGACCCTCACCCGGGGAACCGGAGCACGGCCGCCTTCATCCTCGGGCGAATCGGACCGGCGGCCGGGGATGCGGTCCCGGTCCTCCTCCGGCGGGCGACGACGGACGAGGACGAGGATGTCCGGGAAGCGGCCGGGCGG
Organism: Gemmataceae bacterium; assembly: GCA_028288765.1. Classification (GTDB taxonomy): domain Bacteria; phylum Planctomycetota; class Planctomycetia; order Gemmatales; family Gemmataceae; genus Urbifossiella. The sequence continues at coordinate 31,474 of JAQGHQ010000061.1, forward strand.
GCGGTGGGCCGGATCGGCCGGGACCTCCCCGCGACCGTTACCGAGCTCCTGGCGATGCTGGAATCCGCCGACGACCCGAGCCGGATCGCGGCGGTCCGCGCGGTCGGCTTCGTGGGCGATCCCCGCGCCGTCCCGCCGTTGATCGCGTCGCTGAGACACGCGAACGCGAAGGTCCGCGAGGAGGCGGCCGACGCCCTCGGCCAGATGGGAGCGGGATCGGCCCCGGCGATCCCCGCACTGATCGAGGCCCTCGACGACCCGGCCCCCGAGGTCCGGGGTGAGGCCCGCGAGGCGATCGAACAGCTCATCCGGGGTGGACAGGTCGCGGTCGACGCGGACGTCGTCGCCAGGGTCCGGGCGGCCCTGGCGACGGTCGGGGTCAGACGGGTCGGTCCGCCCTCACCCGGTCAATAATCGGTCGACGAGGCGGGTGGCGGGTTCCCGACCCGCACGACCCGACCATTCCCGTGTCCCGGGAATCTCGACCCGATCCCGGTCACACCGGCTCTTGTTGAGACGGTTCCGCCACCAACCTGAGCGGAGGAAAACCCGTGTCGCGATCGTTCGAGCCCGGCCCCGACCCCGCGACACCGGGCGGCGGTCGCCCGCCCGTCCCCAGATCAGGTCCTGCTCAGAAGCGACCCGCCCGGCGGCACCGGCTGGCCAAGGTGGCGGTGTGTGTCGTGGCCGCCATGTTCCTGGGCTGGTTAGTCTTCCAGGCCCCGTTCGTGCGCGAAGCGGGCTGCCACCTCCTCGGCCGGCTCGGTCCCCCGGCCGTCCCCCTTCTCCGGCGGGCCGGGGACGACAGCGACCCCAAGGTCATGCAGGCGGCCACCGAGGCCCTGGTCCGGATCGGCCCGGACGTGGTCCCACCCCTGATCCGGTCCCTTCGGGACAGCGACCCCCAGGTCCGAACGCAAGCCGCCCTCGCCCTCGGAACCGTCGGGGCGAAGGGGATTGACACCGGTGAGGCAGTTCCGGGCCTGATCGAGGCCCTCGCGGACCCGGACGCGGGTGTCCGCCGGTGGGCCGTTCGGGCGCTGGTGTACGCCGGGCCGACGGCCCGGGCGGCCGTGCCCCGGGTGGCCGGAGCGCTGGCCGACCCGGACTTCGGGGTGCGAATGGCGGCGGCCGAGACCCTGTGGCGCCTGGGGACCAGTGACCCGGAGGTGGTCGCGGCCCTGGTCGCCGCACTGAAAGACCCGGCCCCGGACGTCCGGGCCGAGGCGGCCGAGGCGCTGGGCCGGATCGGTCCGCCGGCGAATGCCGCGATCCCGGCCCTGACCGAGGCCCTCGCGGACCCGGACGAGCAGGTGCGGGGGGAGGCCCGGGAGGCCCTGGAGCGGGTCGCGCCAGCGGGCAAGGATCAGGGGCCGAAGTCGTGACCGTAATCCTCAGGTGGCGCGAGTCGCCGTCTCCTTCGCGCGTGCTTCTCCGGCACCCCGGCGACGTCCCCGAGGGGGATGTTCCGGTCGACCCCGCCAGTCGCGACCCGTTTACAGTCGGGCAAAAAGTGTCACCCCGCGGGACAGGTGTTGTGGGAATGTGACAGGACGGGCCGGCCGCGTTCGTCACTTCACCTTCCGCCGGGAGGCGGGTTTGGGCGGGCGGACGGGCTCGAACTCGTACGCCCCGAGGTCGGCCGCGGCCTTCCCCTTGTCGGTCAACTCGTACATCTCGTCCCCGACCGGGACGACGAACCCAAACTCAACCAGGAAGTCGAAATGAACTCGGTCGTGCCGGGTCATGTTCCGGGCGTCCTCGTACCGGAACCGCTTCTTCCGGCACACCCGCCGGACCATCCGCCACTTGTTCTCGCTCAGATAGACCTGGGCCATCGGGCACCGCATCGTCTGGGGTAAATATACGCGGCCACAGACCGAACCAAACGGTCATACCATGTATATTTCGTATGGACAGGGACTGAGCACCCCCCGTGCCGTACCGGGCCTGCCGGATGCGGAATAAAGAAAAACGAATGGGTGGGGCGATTCGACAGCCGATCACCCCGACATACCACCGCCCGATTGTCCCGGTTCCGCATACCCCACTGGTCCGGATCCGCGCGCCCCCTGCCGTGCGGGTCGGAGTGGGGCCCGCGGGGCCCGCCGGGTGAATTACTTCCCCGGGCCCGGTTGGGCGACGGCGGACAGGAGGACCGGCCCGTCCTTCCCCGCCTCGGCGTAGATGACCGCGACGGGTTGTCCGGGGACCAGGTCCTTGGCCTCGGTCTCCCGCTGGGTGAGGACGACCTTCTCTCCCCGCTTCTGCGGCGACAGAACGGTCACCTTGCTCGTCCCCGCCACCTTCAGGGTGAGTGCCTTCTGGAACCTTCCGTCCGGCCCCCGCGGCTTGACCACCAGGGTGTCTTTGTCCGCCTTCTCGACGACCCCATTGGCGACCGCCAGGGGCAACTCGTCCGCCCCCTTCTTGTCCTGGCCTGGGAGGGCCGCGGTCGTACAGAGCACGAAAACGACCGGGGAGAGTGCGCGACGGAGGTACATCGGAGGAGCTCCGGGGAGGTGATGGGGACCGGTCCCATCGTATCCGGGCCCGGCCCGCGTGGAACCCCTGACCGAAAGAACGGCGGCCAGGACGCGCCAAGGGGCCAACGGAGGGCTGGCGGCCACCAGCGCCCTTCCGTCACCTGGTTTTGCCCCGGGAGGCGGGTTTGGGCGGGCGGACGGGCTCGAACTCGTACGCCCCGAGGTCGGCCGCGGCCTTCCCCTTGTCGGTCAACTCGTACGTCTCGTCCCCGACCGGGACGACGAACCCAAACTCAACCAGGAAGTCGAAATGGGCCCGGTCGTGCCGGGTCATGTTCCGGGCGTCCTCGTACCGGAACCGCTTCTTCCGGCACACCCGCCGGACCATCCGCCACTTGTTCTCGCTCAGAAAGACCTGGGCCATCGGGCACCGCCGTCGAATCGGGGTCGGGAAATGGGGCCGCGACGCCGGCCGGGATGGGGGGAAGGTGAATCGATCACGGGCGAACCGTCGCGAGTTGTGTGCTAATGTGATGAATCCTTGAAGCCGTGACAAGAGCAATTCTCGTTCCAGGCTGGAACATGGAGTGATCCAGACCGGATCTCCGGAGGGTCACGACGGGGGGAATGACGGCCGGCCGATTCTCCGCCCCGCCCGCCTCTACCGGCCGGGCTGGTGGTCACGGTCGGAGCGGTAATACCGGTGGATATGAGCAGAAACCGCGACGACGTTCGGAAAACTGTTACGGGGGAAGATGATGGTACTGCGATGGCCTCGTTCGGCAGCTTTCTTGGGGGTCTACGTCGGGGCGATGAATGAGGTTCCGTCGCCGACCACGGGCTGTACGACCGATGGTCGGAGCTGAAGCCGGGGGCCGAGAAAGAGCATCCGGCGCCGTAGCGGTCCCGCCCCCGTCGCCCCGACCCGGCCGCCGTTACAGGATGAACTTGCTCAGGTCCTCCCGCTGGACGATCGGGCCGAGCTTGTCGCGGACGAACTTGCCGTCCACGGTCACCCGCTTGTCGGGCAGGTCCGGGCCCTCGTAGCTCACCTCCTCCACTACCTTCTCCAGGATCGTGTGCAGCCGCCGGGCCCCGATGTTCTGGGCCGTCCGGTTCACCTCGAACGCGATGTCCGCGACCGCCTCGATCCCGTCCCGGGTGAACGTCAGCTCGACCCCCTCCGTCCGCAAGAGCTCCGCGTACTGCTTGGTCAGGGCGTGTTTCGGCTCGGTCAGCACCCGGAGGAAATCGTCGCGGGTGAGGTCGGTGAGCTCGACCCGGATCGGGAACCGGCCCTGGAGTTCCGGCATCAGGTCGGCCGGCTTCGACACATGGAACGCCCCGGCCGCGATGAACAGGATGTGGTCCGTCTTCACCGGCCCGTGCTTGGTGTTGACCGTCGTGCCTTCGACCACCGGCAGCAGGTCGCGCTGGACCCCCTGCCGCGACACGTCCGGACCGTGGCCCGACTGCGGGCCGCACACCTTGTCGAGCTCGTCGAGGAAGACGATCCCATGGTTCTCCACCCGGTCGACGGCCTGCTCGTTAACAGACGCCCGGTCGATCAGGGCCTCGGTCTCCTGCTCGGTCAGGAGCTTGCGGGCCTCGCGGATCGTCACCTGCCGCGGGGCGTTCGACTTCGGCATGATCTTGTCGAACATGTTCTGCAGGTCCACATCCATGTTCTCCATTCCCATGTTGGAGAAGATCTGGACCGGGACCGTCTTCTGCTCGACGTTCAGTTCGACCATGCGGTCCTCGAGTTCGCCGGCGTCGAGCATGGCCCGGAACTTGTCCCGGGTCCGCTTCCGCCGCTCCTCGTCTTCCTTTTCCTGATCCGGTTCCCACGGGCTGTTCTTCGGGGCCGGGACGAGCAGGTCGAGCAGCCGCTCGGTCACCCGCTCCTTGGCCTTTTCCTGCACCTGGGTCCGCATCTCCTGCTTGACCAGCCCGATCGCGGCCTCGGTCAGGTCGCGGATGATGCTCTCGACGTCGCGGCCGACGTACCCGACCTCGGTGAACTTGGTGGCCTCGACCTTCAGGAACGGGGCCCCGACGAGCTGGGCGAGCCGGCGGGCGATCTCGGTTTTGCCGACGCCGGTGGGGCCGATCAGGATGATATTCTTCGGGGTGACGTCCTTCCGCAGCTCCTCCGGGAGCTGCTGCCGCCGCCACCGGTTCCGGATGGCGACCGCGACGGCCTTCTTGGCCGCCCCCTGCCCGACGATGTATTTATCGAGTTCGGCAACGATCTGCCGGGGAGTCATGGATTCGGCCACGTGTTGTCCTCAAATACCACCTCATGCCAAGACGCAAAGCCGCAAAGTCGGAGAGAATGAAGACCGAAATCCTTCTGCTTCTTTGCGGCTTTGCGTCTTGGCGTGAGATTCCATTTGGTACGGCTTCGCGGGAGGTGGCGTGCTCAGGTGAGCTCCACCACCTCGATGCTGCGGTTGGTGTAAATACAGATGTCACCGGCGATCTCCAGCCCGTGCCGGACGACCTCGGCCGGCTTCATCGGCGTGTGCGCCATCAAAGCCCGGGCGGCGGCCAGCGCGTACGGCCCGCCGGACCCGATCGCCAGTACGTTGTCGGTCGGCTGGATCACGTCCCCGGTCCCGCTCAACAGCAGCAGGTTGTCGCGGTCGAGGACGATGAGCATCGCCTCGAGCCGCCGCAGCACCCGGTCCGTCCGCCACTCCTTCGCCAGTTCGGTCGCGGCCTTCGGGACCGAGCCCTGGTGGTCCCGCAGCTTCGTCTCGAACCGCTCCAGCAGGGAAAAGGCGTCGGCCGCAGCCCCGGCGAACCCGGCGACCACCTTTCCGTCGTACAGCTTGCGGATCTTCTTCGCGTCGTGCTTCATCACGACGTTGCCGAGCGTGACCTGCCCGTCCCCGCCGATGGCGGCCCCGGTGGGTGTCCGGACGGCAAGGATGGTGGTCGCGCGGATACGGGGCAGCGGCACGGGGAAATCTTCCTGGGGTGGCGCGAATACTGCTATACGCGGCTGGCGGCCGGTGTGAACAACCGGACAGCGGGACGCGCCGAACTCGCGGCAGCCGCCCACATTCGGTCATGATAGCCGGGCGGTGGGCCGAAACGTGAGAAATGCCGTGATCGAGGCCGGACATTCGGGGCGGACAGCTGGGGCTCGAAGAGCGGGTGAGGTGGCGAAGTAGTTCGAGAAGGTGATCGAAAACCGGGTGACGACGGGGTCAGCCGTCCCCGCGGACGGGGGTCACCGCCGGTACGCCCGGCTCGGCGCCGAGATCGCCCTGGACAGGCTGGACCACCAGTTCGCCGGGAAGGGAAGGCGGTAACGACCAACGCGAACCTGGCTTATGGGGGAAAAATCCTCCGGCTTGGACTGGCCCGCGCCCGATCTCTTTACATAACTTGACGATACCCGGCCGCGTGGTATGAATCAGGCCGCCCACCCCCCGTCGTGTATTCACATGCCGGGGTCGTGTCGGGCGTCCGAGGGCCGGAACTACCTGTCCCCCAGAGCCGGAGGTCCCCTCTCGTGTCGCATATCGTTACCGCGAACTGCAACGACTGCAAGTACACCGACTGCTGCGTCGTCTGCCCGGTAGAGTGCTTCTACCAGGACGAGCAGATGCTTTACATCGATCCCCAGGACTGCATCGACTGCGAGGCGTGCGTCCCGGAGTGCCCGGTCGAGGCGATCTTCGCCGAAGCGAACGTCCCGGCCCAGTGGACGAGCTACATCCAGCTCAACGCCGAAAAGGCCGCCGCCCTGAAGGCGTCCGGCGGGCACATCACCGAGAAGCAGGACGCCAAGGAAGGGCCGGGGTGTTCGGCCAAAAAGTAGGTGGTGAGGTTACGAGGTGGTATTCGCGCCCCCGGCCGCGGCGAGCATTCGCCCGGTGCGGGGGTGTATCATTTCCATGCACGACCCCACGACCCCACGACCCCACCGCCCCACCACCATGACCGGCATTCTGCTCATCCAGCTCGGCACCCCGGACGCCCCCACCCCGGCGGCCCTCAAGCCTTACCTCAAGCAGTTCCTGTCCGACCCCCGGGTGATCGAGGACCAGGGGTGGAAGTGGAAGCTGATCCTCAACGGGATCATCCTCCGCACCCGGCCGGCGGCGTCGGCCGCCAAGTACGCCCGCATCTGGGACCCGGTCACCGGCTCGCCGCTCTTACACTACACGAAGCGGCAGACGGAACTCCTCCAGACGCAGTTCCCGGGCTTGCCGGTGCGGTTCGGGATGATGGTCGGGAACCCGTCGGTCGCGAAGGTGGTGTCGGAGATGATCGCATCGGGGGTGGATCAGATCGTCGCCCTACCGATGTTCCCGCAGTACTCGGCGACCACCACCGCCAGCGCGACGGACGCCCTGTTCAAGGCCCTGATGGCGGAGCGGCGGGTGCCGGCGGTCCGGGTCGTGCCCCCGTATTACACCCACCCGGCGTACCTCGACGCCCTGGAAGCCGTCCTCCGCGACGACCTCGCCAGGTTGGGGTGGGAGCCGGAGCACTTCGTCATCAGCTTCCACGGGCTGCCGCAGAAGTACGCCCAGCGGGGCGACCCGTACCCGGCGCAGGTGGTGCGGACGACGCGGGATCTGGTGCGACGGATGGGCTGGAAGCGGAGCCAGTGGACGCAGACCTACCAGTCGCGGTTCGGCCGGTCGGAGTGGCTGAAGCCGTACACCGACGACGTCCTGGGGCAGCTGGCCCGGAAGGGCGTGAAACGGGTGTTCGCGACCCTACCGGGGTTCACCGCCGACTGCCTGGAGACGGTGGACGAGATCGGGCACGAGAGCCGCGAGGTGTTTCTGCACGCGGGCGGCGAGAAGCTACACAACGGCCGATGCCTGAACGACCACCCGAGTTGGATCGAGGCGATGGCCCACATCGTCCGCGACGAGGGACAGGGGTGGGTGAAATAAAGCGGTGGCGGAGGTGCGGTCCGCTTGAATTAACGAACATCCCCGTCGGGGTGCGGTTTTTCACCCCAACGGGCTGGGAGCGCATAGCCCAGGGCACCGCCCTGGGTGGGGAACGCAACTCGATTCAGGTCGGACGTCGGTCGCAGCCGCGTTCCCCCGCCCAGGGCGGTGCCCTGGGCTATGCGCTCCCAGCCCTTCAGGCTGAAATCGTTGCCGCCAAGTCCTCGTGGATTCGACAAAACATGGCCCGTCTGCTCCGCGAACGCAAACAGCACCGCTTCGCGGAGTAAGCGGACAACACTTCAGGCCCGTCTACCGACACTGCACATCTGTCGGCCCCGGGGTAAAACCCTTTCACCTCACAAACACCCGCGCGAACCGGGCGAATCACCGGTGGGTCTACCCTGTGGAAAACCAGACCCAAACGCGCCAGCCGCCATGCCCCAACCCGAGGACGAAATGGTCAACCGACTCCCGGTCCGCAACGAATACGGGTATCAGTGGATGATCACCGGCCCGAACACGTTCCAGGTGTGCGGGCGGACCACGGAAACCCTCCCCGCCGGGGCGTACTCGTGCTTCCTCGATAACTGCGGGAACGCCGTGTTCCAGGCCCGCGACCTCCAAGTCGACGAGCTCATCACCTTCCCGGACAGCCTCCCGGCCAAGGTGCTGACCGAGATCCACCGGTTCTGGTCGCAGGGCGACCGGTTCGCCCGGTACGGGTATCTCCACCGCCGCGGGTACCTGCTCTACGGCAAGCAGGGGTGCGGGAAGTCCTCGCTCATCCACCAGATCGTGAGCGAGGTAGTGGCGGCCGGGCAAGTCGCGTTCTTCTGCGCCTCCCCGTACTATTTCATCCGGTGCATGGAGAAGTTCCGGGCGGTCGAACCGGGCCGGCCGATCGTCTGCATCTTCGAGGACATTGACGCGATCATCGAGCAGAACGGCGAGTCCGACCTGCTCCAGTGGCTCGACGGGAACCACCAGGTCGACCGGGCGGTGAACCTGGCCAGCACGAACTACCCGGAAAAGCTCGACCGGCGGATCATCTCCCGCCCCCGGCGGTTCGACCGGATCCTGCGGATCGACGCCCCGAGCCCCGCGATGCGAGAGGCGTACTTCGGGCGGAAGGTGCCCGAGCTGTCGCCGGCGGAGCTGGGCAAATGGGTGGAGCTGACCGACGGGCTGCCGTTCGCCGCGCTGGCCGAGATGGTGATCAGCGTGTGCTGTCTGGGCAACGACCTGGCGGAAACGGCGGCGCTGCTCAAGACGCTCGACGCGCACACCCCGTCGAGCCTGGAGTTCGCCAACACCGCACCGGCCGACGGCGCGGAGGTCGAAGACCCGGTGGGGTGACCGGACTCCTGCGAGAGGATCGCCGGGTCCGGGCGGCTCAAGATGATACCCGCCCGACCAGAATGGAACCCGAACCACGGCTTCTATTCCGCGTCCGGTTGGTCCCAGAGTTCGCGGCGCGACATCGGGTATTTCTACAGGTCACCGCCATGTGACCCGCACCTCCATAAAAGCGAACCGCCGGGGGCTGTTCACCCCCGGCGCTCGTCGGATCAGGTTGGTGGAACCCCCGGGGACTCACGTCCCCGGTTCGTTTTTACACGGTCGCGAGTTTGGCCCCGTCCCCGGCGAACCGCTCCGCCAGAGACGGGTCGATCCCCTCCAGGACTTCCTTCAGCCGCTGCCGGGCGACGTGCAGCCGCCGCTTGATCGTCCCGGTCGGGACCTCGAACTCCCGGGCCATCTGCTTCAGGCTCCGGCCCCGGATGTAGAACGCCTCCAGCGTCTGCCGGTCGAGCGGCTTGAGCCGGGCCAGCCCCACCTTCAGCTGCCCGACCGCCTCACCGACCTCCAGCTGCTCGTCCGGCGTCCGGCCGGCCGCCTGGACCGCGTCCAGGATCTCCGGGTCCGCCCCGAACAGCGGGCCCCGCCGGGTCAGCCGGTTGATCGCCATCCGGGCGGTGATCCGCCGCAGCCAGCCGGCGAAGCACCGCGGGTCCCGCAGCTGCGGCAGCTTCTTCATCGCGTGGACGAAGACGTCCTGCGCGAGCTCCTGGGCCTCCAGCGGGTCCCGGACCCGGGCCAGGGCCATCGCGTACACGCTGTTCTGGAACCGGACGACCAGCTCCCCGTACGCCTCCCGGTCCCCGACCTTCGCCCGCTCCACCAGCACAGTGATTTCAGTCCAGCTCATCGTGAAGGTTCCTGTCCCGATCCTTCCCGTGTGTTGTCGAGCGCTGGCCCGTGCGGTCCGGGAGTTCGTCCCGCCCCGGATCAGTGAGGGGGGACGTCGCTTCCGGAGCCGGGGGCGGCCGGCCGACTCGCACCTCGGGCGCCCGGGGGTACCCCGGACATCGGCGCGAACAGTCGTCGGCGGCGTTGCCCGCTCGTGCGGTGCTCGCCTGCGAAGGGGCGTCACATGCGGCGGTGGTGATCCGGAAACGACTGGGCGGCGTGAGATTCGCCCGTCTGTCTCGTGGACACCGGCGCACCGTGCGACCCGCGTCGCGGACGGTCAACGCATCAGGGACCAGCGTGGTTAATCGCGAAACCTGGTTGGCGACCAAACGGCAAGACGCAAAGTTCGACTCTGGTTGTTCATCCGAACCCGATGGCCGGGTTCTCGTGGGTCAATCCGCGAGCCAGCTCGTTGCGTTTAAGCCGTGGGCCACCTCACTTTCCGGCTGCCGCGGTCGGGGTCGTTTCCCACGTCGCGGGCCATCGGTCGTCTCGCCGGTCGGGCGATTGGCAGTCGCTACCGAACCGGTCCACGCCGAATAAGGCCGCAGGGAAACTCGCCCGACTCTGTACCGCGTCTGTCGTCACCACAGTCGCCGCGGCGGGTATGCCGGTGGCGGTCGTGGTTCTGCCAGCTGCGGCCGGCCGTTTGGCCGCTACCCGGTGCCACCTCGCCGAGAGGTGGTGGGTAAACGACGACGGCCGACGGTGAGCCGAGGAACCAGGAGCAGGACATCCGGCCGGACCGGCCGGGGCCACGGTTGGCGCCACCACCCGCATCTGCTCGCGCAGCTGCGGTGCGGATAGCTCCGTCCGTGACCCGGGATTCGGTTCGGAACCCGGATTGTGGGGCAACGGGAATTGCCCCTGGGACAGGACTTCCGCCGGATAGGCGACGTCAACCGCGAGCCCCTGACCGATGCGATCGGCCGGGGCGGTCAGCTTCACGCTGCCCGCCGTCACGGTCTTCAGCACCAGGGTCTTCAGGGTCGTGGCCATCGCACACCTCCGACGGACGTTGTGGTGGGCCCGGAGGCGCCACCGAGAGAATGGGCTAGGAGTTCATCTCGGACAGTTAGGGTGAAACAGGGTCCAGGAAACAACAGCGGACGGGGGTCGGATTCGCCCCAGTCCGGATCGGTAATATTACCGACCGTCGGACTGTGAGGCAACCGGCTCCCGCCCGTTTTTCCAGTTTTCAACCCGCTCCCGGGGATCGAACCCCGGGGCGGTTTCACACATCAGACGCGCCTCTCTATCCCAAGGTTCGCGCGCCGGGGAAAATATTTTGGGATCTTTCTGGAGCTTCGGTCCCGGGCCGGCCGTGTGCGTCGGACGCTCGGCCCTGTACCAGCTTGCGCTCAAACGGCATAATAACCCCATACCCCTGCTGGTCGGCGCCGACCCCCACGAAGGACTGCGACCTCATGCCTGTGACCATCCGCCGCCTTTCCTTTTTGCTCGTCCTGCTCCTCGCCGCACCGGCCGCCGCCCAGCCGGCGGCCCCGGACGTGGCGGCCGTCGAGCGGATGCGGAAAGACCTCTTCTTCCTCGCCGGGCCGGAGTGCGAGGGCCGCGGGGTCGGGACCGCCGGGCTCGACAAGGCCGCCGACCACGTCGCCGCCGCGTTCAAGACCGCCGGGCTCAAGCCGGCCGCGAAGGACGGCACCTACTTCCAGCCGTTCGTCATGAACGGGTTCCCCGAACTCGACGGCCCCAGCACCCTCGCGTTCGCCGGCCCGAACGGCAAGAAGGTGGCCGCCGAGGCGACCGTCGACTTCCGCCCGATCGGGTTCACGAGCGGCGGGAAGACCGCCGCCGGGGTGGTGTTCGTCGGGCACGGGATCACCGCCCCGAACCTGAAGTACGACGACTACGCCGGGCTCGACGTGAAGGGGAAGTGGGTGATCGTCGTCCGCCGGACCCCGCGGCCGGAGAGCAGCCGCGATGGGCGGTTCGACACCGCCGTCCCGGCCGGGTCGGACAGCCCGTACTCCGCCCTGGCCGGGAAACTCGACAACGCGGTCGCCCACAAGGCCGCCGGGGTCATCTTCGTCAGCGACCCGGTGACCGCGGGCGACGCCGACCGCCTGATCCCGTTCGACGACCACAAGTACGCCGACCCGCCGGCCCGGCTGCCGGTCCTTCACCTGAAGCGGGCCGCCGCCTCGAAGCTGCTCGCGGCGGCCCTCGGTAAAACGCTCGGGGACCTGGAAGAGGGGATCGACGCGGACCTGAAGCCGCGGTCGGCCGAGCTGACGGGGTGGACGGCCGCCGCCGCCGTCGGGGTGGCCCGCAAGGAGATCCCGGTCAAGAACGTGGTCGGGGTGCTGGCCGGGTCCGGCCCGCTGGCCGACGAGACAGTGGTGATCGGGGCGCACTACGACCACCTCGGGTACGGCGGGTACGGGAGCGCCGGCGGAAAACCGGCCGACGGGAAGATCCACTACGGGGCGGACGACAACGGGTCGGGCACCACCGGGCTGCTCGAACTGGCCCGGCGGTTCGGGGCGATGAAGGACCGCCGCGGCCGGCGGCTGGTGTTCGTCGCCTTCACCGGCGAGGAGCGGGGGCTGTTCGGCTCGGTCTACTACTGCGACCACCCGCTCTTCCCGCTGGAGCGGACGGCCGCGATGGTGAACATGGACATGATCGGGCGGATGCGGCCCGGCGCGGGGGACTGGCTCGGGCTGACCACGAAGCCGCGGATGGTGGTGTACGGGACCGGGACCGGGAGCACGTTCGACCCGACGATCGACGCGGCCGAGAGCCGGTACGGGCTGAAGATCCTGAAGGTGCCCGGCGGGATCGGCCGGAGCGACCACGAATCGTTCTACAAGAAGAAGGTGCCGGTCCTGTTCCTGTTCACCGGGCTGCACGACGAGTACCACCGGCCGACCGACACTCCGGACAAGATCGACCTGCCGGCGATGGCCGCGGTGGTGGACATGGCCGAGGACCTGGTGCTCGACCTCGCCACGGCGCTGGCCCGGCCGAAGTACCGGGAGCAGGTCGGCGGGTTCGAGGACCCGCTGAACCCGACCCCGCCGCGGCCGGGGGTGCGGTTCGGGGTCCGGCCGGACTACGCGTACATGGGCGGGGACGGGATGCGGATCGAGGGGGTGACCGGCGGCGGGGCGGCGGAGAAGGGCGGGCTGAAGGACGGGGACGTGATCGTCGAGATCGGGGGCGTCCCGGTCCGGAGCGTGAACGGGTACATGGCCGCGCTGGTCGGGAAGAAGCCGGGGGACCCGATCGAGGTCGTCGTCCTCCGCGGCGGGAAGAAGGTGACGCTGAAGGTGGTGCCGTAGGGCCGGCCGGATAGCCATCCTGTAGGGCCGGCTGTGCCGGCCGTTTCTGTTTCGCACCCGGCAGGTGCGGCCGGCACAGCCGGCCCTACAACAGCAAGCCGGCCGTTTCTGGTTTCGCACCCGGCAAGTGCGGCCGGCATAGCCGGCCCTACTACGGGTTCCGTCCGCCAGTCCTGATGCCCCAGCCCGCCGGAATCACAGCCTCGCGAAGTTCTTCAGCATCGTCAGCCCCACCTCCTGGCTCTTCTCCGGGTGGAACTGCGTCGCGTACACGTTGTCCTTCCACACCACCGCGCAGAACGGGTCCGGGTAGTCGGACTCGGCCGCGACCACGCCCCGGTCCGCCGGGACCGGGTAATACGAGTGGACAAAGTAGACCGCCGGGTCGGCCGGGAGGCCGGCGAAGAGCGGACAGTCGGGCCGGGTCGGCCGCAGGGTGTTCCACCCCATGTGCGGCACCTTCAGCCCGGGCCGGTGCGGGAACCGGACCACGTCGCCAGCGAACAGGTCGAGCCCGGTGTGCAGCCCGTCCTCGTGGCCGCGGGTGAAGATGAGCTGCATCCCGAGGCAGATGCCGAGGAACGGCCGGCCGGCGCGGACGTGGTCGGCGATCGTGTCGGCCAGTCCGGATTCCCGCAGCCTGGCGATCGCGTCGCGGAACGCCCCAACCCCGGGCAGCACGACCTTCGCGGCCCCGGCGATCCGGCCCGGGTCGGCCGTGATGTCAGCTGAGAACCCGACCCGCTCGAACGCCTTCTGCACGCTCCGCAGGTTGGCCATCCCGTAATCGACGATCGCGATGTCGGCGGTCGGCATGGTCTCGACCGATCCTCGTAGGGCCGGCTGTGCCGGCCGTGTTCGTCCAGGACGACCGGCTCTACAAGACCCTGTGCCGGCCGTGTTCGTCCCGGACGGCCGGCACAGCCGGCCCTACATGACACACCTACTTGGCCACGGGTTCGGCGGGGGCCGGGGTTTCGTCCCCGCGGCGGAGGAGGAGCCCGGCGGCGAGCATCCCGACGCTCAGCACGACCACCACCACCCCGAGGGTGGGCAGGTCGAAGAACACCGGCTGGAGCCGGGGGCCGAGCCAGGGCCACGCCAGCCACGTGAACACCACCCCGACCGCGAGGCCGGGGCCGAACGGCAGCTCCCGCTCGACGTCCTCGTTGCGGATCACCCCGATCACGATGGCCGGGAGCTTGAAGACCAGGAGCGCGGCGAACGCCCCGACGAACAGCGACAGCACCGCCGGCTGCCAGCCGAGGAACGCCCCGGCCATCAGCAGCAGGTCGGCGTCGCCCAGGCCCAGGGCCTCCCGCCCGAACCCGACCTCGAACAGCCACTTCACCCACCGCACGACCAGCGTCCCGGCCAGGGCTCCGGCCACCGCGTTCAAGAGCCCGAGCTTCCAGCTCCCGGCCGGGGCGAAGGCAAATAGCGGCCCCCAAACCGGCCACGGCTGCACGCCGACCGGGACCTTCCCCACGGTCTCCGGCAGGATCCACGGTACGCCCGGCGGGATCGCCCCCGCGGCGGCCGCGGGGTGCGGCCACGGCCACGGCATCAGCACCCCGCCGACGATCCCGATGATCGCCCCGGTGTACGGGATCAGCGGGGGGATGACCCGGTGCTCGGCGTCCACCACCGCGGCGGCGATCAGCAGGCTCAGCAGGCAGGCGTGGTACACGAACACGGCGACGGCCGCCGGCCAGGGCGCGCCGGTCCAGGTGATCCCGTCGAACGCCGCCCCGGGCATGCCGTGCCAGGGGCGGATGACCTCCAAGACGAACAGTGCGAGAAACGCGAGCCCGGTCCCGAGCTCGACCCACATGTACCGGCTGGAGAACGCGACCCCACAGGACCGGCACCGGCCGCGGAGCCGCAGGTAGCCGACGACGGGCAGGTTGTCCCACGTCCGGATCGGCCGCAGGCAGCTGAAGCACCTCGACCCGGGCCAGAAGATGCTCTTCTCGTACGGCAATCGGGCCACGAGGACGTTCAGGAACGACCCCACGATCAGCCCGAAGAGAAGGGCGAAGAGGCACCAGATTACGGTCGGGAGGTACTGGTAGAGCCATTCCATGCGGTGAAGATAGCATCGGCGACGACGGACGGCGACGGCTCACCCGTGTCGATCACGAAATCTGCACATTCGCGGTAGAAGTGTTCCCGGGCGGCGGTCAGGGTGCGGACCTCGTCGAACCCCCCCTTGGGGGTGAGGTTCGGGCGGCGGGCGGCGGTGGTCGGGTCGCCCCGGAGGCGGGCCCATGCCGTTTCCGGGCTCGCGGTCAGCCACGCGACGAACCCGGCTTTCCGCAGGAGCTCGCGGTTACCCGGGCGGAGGATCACTCCGCCCCCGGTGGCGACGACGTGGCGGGTCAGGGAGCACAGATCCGCGAGGACGGCGGACTCGCGGTCGCGGAACCCGGGCTCTCCCTCGGCGGCGAAGATGTCGGCGATCGTCTTCCCGGCGGCCTCGATCCGCTCGTCGGCATCCACGAAGGCCCACCCGAGCCTGTCGGCGAGGAGCTGGCCGACGGTGGACTTGCCCGTCCCGCGGTAGCCGATCAGGAAGATGAGGGGATGGGGCATGGTGGGTCGGAGGTGGAATGAAGTGTCATCCGGAACCAGCTTGCCTTGGCTCGCGCGCGAGCGGTTTTTGTAGGGTGGGCCGAGTCTTCGAGGCCCACCGTGATTAACACCGGTGGGG